>NZ_WIPE01000074.1:0-270734 GCF_009760835.1 Bacillus sp. EE-W1
GGACCTCAAGGCGTTCAAGGTAACACGGGCACTACCGGTGCCACTGGACCTCAAGGCATTCAAGGACCAACAGGTGCTACTGGCGCCACTGGTATAGGAGCTACTGGACCTACTGGACCTTCTGGTGGACCTACTGGACCAACCGGGCCTACTGGACCTAGCTTCCCTGTAGCAACAATTGTTGTTACAAACAACATTCAACAAACAGTACTCCAATTTAACAACTTCATTTTTAATACTGCAATCAACGTAAACAACATTATCTTCAATGGCACAGATACAGTTACTGTTATCAACGCTGGTATTTATGTCATTAGCGTATCCATCTCTACAACTGCACCAGGATGCGCCCCACTTGGAGTAGGAATTTCAATAAATGGAGCAGTCGCAACTGACAACTTCTCTTCAAATCTAATAGGCGACTCACTTTCATTCACTACGATCGAAACATTAGCTGCCGGCGCAAACATTTCCGTCAAACCTACCCTTAGCGAAATTACAATTCCTGAAACAGGAAACACTAACATTCGCCTTACTGTATTTAGAATCGCTTAAATTTCACTATGTATCGTTTATGGCAAATAAAAAAAGAGCGAGAAATTCGCTCTTTTTTTGTTATGTACAATAATTCATTACTACTCTAATTCAATTGAAACATTTTTTTGTGGTACAAATGTAGAAATTGCATGTTTATAAATAAGCTGTTGCTTACCTTCTGTTTCCAGTAGGACTGTAAAATTATCAAATCCTTTAATTAATCCACGAAGCTGGAAACCATTTAATAAGTACAGCGTAACAAACGTATTTTCTTTACGGAGTTGATTTAAAAACTGATCTTGAATATTGATTGATTGCTTCATGTCGAATCCTCCTCTTTTTCTCTACTTACTATTATTCGACTTTAGTTGTAACTTTCCTTCTATGTATCGTAAAATTTCTGACGTTTTTTCACCGCCTGTAACATCAAACCACGTGACATCCATCTTATTACGGAACCACGTTAATTGACGCTTTGCATAACGACGTGAATTCGTCTTTAATTGTGATACCGCTTCTTCTAAAGAGACACGATCCTCAAAATAATCATATATCTCTTTATACCCAATCGCTTGAATAGATTGACAATCTCGTATCCCTCTATTATACAATCCTTCTACTTCTTCTAATAACCCTTGGTCCATCATTATATCAACTCGTAAGTTAATGCGATCGTATAGCATTTCTCGATCCATTGTCAAGCCAATCAAGGAAACATCGTATAATAACTCGTTTTCTTGTTTTTCAAGTTGATCACTCATTTTTTCACCCGTCGTGTGGAAAATTTCTAACGCTCTAATGACACGACGTACATTATTTGCATGAATACGCTCAGCACTTTCTGGGTCTACTTCTTGTAATTTCTTATGTACATATTCCACACCACGTTCTAATGCTAACTTTTCCATTTGTTCTCGGTATATAGTATCGCCAGCATCATCCGTAAACTGATAATCGAATAAAACAGATTGTATATACAGACCAGTTCCACCAACGATAATTGGCAATTTACCACGCTCTGTAATCTCTCGAATATGCTTACGAACACGTTCTTGAAATTCGGCAACAGAAAATGATTCTTCCGGATTTTTTATATCGACCATATAATGCGGAATTCCATCCATCTCTTCTTTTGTCACCTTTGCAGTTCCAATATCCATCGTACGATAAATCTGCATGGAATCTCCACTTATAATTTCACCATTCAACGCTTTGGCAAGATCAATACTTAACTTCGTCTTTCCAACAGCAGTTGGTCCAATGATGACAGCAACTTTTTCACGTTGCACTTCTCCCATATCATTCAACTCTCTTTATGTAATGTACTCCATCTATTGATTATATCCAATCTTACCAATTTTAACGGCATGATTGCAAGTTCTTTCATTCCGGTACATGAAATTACAAATAAAAAAGAACATAGTTTGTCCAATTCCGCATATACATGATTAAAAATACCTTCGAGAGGATGAGTTGACTATGAAACAATCCACCATCAATTTTTCATCTTTAACAAAAGACCTTATTTTAGCTACTGCTACAAAAGAACAAAATTGTTCACAAGAAGAATTATATTTCGCCTTAAATTGTTTGCTACGTTCTTTTCATTCTACTCTCCAAGAAACAACATTACATCCAGAAAATAAAAATACAGAGTATATACAAAATCAATTTTGCAGTGCATATAAAATTATTACAGGTAAAACTATTTATCCTTTTCAATAATCCATAAAAAGCGGTTGCCTACATACTTTCAAGCAACCGCCTTTTATATTAATACATATACACTATTTGATTACTTTCACTTTTACAGATTTGCGCCCCCAGCTATCGGCACTACCATCTGAACCGACTAATACATCAATACGATTTCCTTTAATCGCACCACCAGTATCTCCAGCAATCGCTTCTCCATATCCTTCTACCCATACTTTTGATCCAAGCGGAATTACTTTAGGATCAACAGCAATTACTTTCATATTCGGATTTGCTGTTAAATCATGCCCCATTGCAGTTAATACACGACCACCATACGTACCATTCTCACTTGGATGCGCTGTATACGCTGTCGCTTCTACTGTTATTTCACGTCCACCAGCAGGTGCACTTGTTTCAGTAGATTTCGTAACTTGTTTCGTAGTTGACTGCTGTTTTGCCACAGGTTTACTTGATTCTACATTTTTAACAGACTCTTTGCTTTTAACTACTTTATTATTTTTAACCGGCGTATTTACTCTTACTGGCGCCTCTTCTTGCGTTACAACTTCTTTCTTTTCAATTACAGGTGCCGTCCCTGTTAAAAATGGCATGTGAACATATCCTGTTTTTCCATTATAGTCAAATTGTAACCATTCATTTTGAACTTGATTTGTCGTTTCAATTACATCATCTTTATTCAGTTTACCAAGAATTTCAGAGTCAGTATTCGCTCCAGCACGAACATTTAACACGCCCGGCGTTACATAATATGTACTTTTTGTAAATTCAGCACTTACAAACGCTTCTTTACCATTTAATTTAATTTTTGCCCATCCGTTTTCTGTATTTATAACATCTAATTTATTTCCACTTAACATTTTACCTACAAGCTTTGACTCTACAGTTGGGTTTTCTCTAACATTTAATACGTCTGTTGTTACAATCGTTTCTGCTTTCGCAGAACCTGCAAAAATCCCAAGACCAAAAACTGCCGCCGTTGCTATACCTAATAATTTTTTCATGAATAGCCTCCATTTGCTTTGTTTTCGTATTTTCATTATAGCAACAGATTTTTAGGATTTTTAGAAATCACACAATTACAAACCATTCGTAATACACGATTAATGAGTTGTAACATAAATTTCCATATTAATGAATTCCATTTCTAATAGAATCCCCAATAGTTTTCATATATTTTCCACATACTAGCCCAGAATTTTTTTCCAAAAAAAATTACAGTATTACTTTTTTGTTACAAAAAAACCATATTTCATTACATCTTTTACCAAAATTCATCATTCTCCAATTATTAATCTCCTTTTTTGTAATAAAAAAGAGCAGCTAATAAAAGCTACTCCTTTTTCATGTGTTATTTAACTTTCTTTTTCCAAATCCCCATCATAAGAGCTGAAATAACTGTCCCTATGAATATCGAGAAAATATATAGCACCGGTTTATTTACTAATGCGATAACAAACAATCCACCATGCGGTGCTGGTAATGTAATTTGGAATAACATAGATAATGCACCCGCAATACTTGAACCAACAACACAACTTACTATTACTCGAATCGGATCTGCAGCTGCAAATGGAATCGCACCTTCTGTAATAAACGATGCTCCCATAATATAATTTGTTAAACCAGATTTACGCTCTGCTTCAGTAAATTTTGATTTAAAGAAAGTAGTTGCGAATGCAATCGCTAATGGTGGCACCATACCACCGGCCATAACAGCAGAGTGTACGCCAAAGTTCTGCGCTTCTATTGCAGCAATACCAAATGTAAATGCAGCTTTATTAATTGGACCACCCATATCAATTGCCATCATACCACCTAATATAAGACCTAGTAATATAGCATTTGTACCGTTCAAACCATTTAACCATCCTGTTAACATTTCATTCAATGCTACTACAGGCGGAATTACTACTTTTTGCATAACAACTCCTGTAATCAACAATCCAAAGACCGGATATAACAATACAGGTTTAATTCCTTCTAACTGTGCTGGTAATCCTGAAAATAATCTTTTCAATCCTAAAACAACATACCCAGCTAAGAAACCAGCAATTAATCCCCCTAAAAATCCAGCATTCGCATGTGCTGCTAAAAATCCACCGACAACACCAGGCATAAATCCTGGACGATCAGCAATAGAACTCGCAATAAATCCAGCTAAAATTGGTACGAGGAATAAAAACGCACCTGTTTTGCCTCCACCAATAGACATTAACAATTCAGCCAATGGTCCTTCTGCTTTTATACCACCAATCCAAAATGCTAGTGCAATTAAAATTCCTCCACCCACAACGAATGGAAGCATATTACTTACACCGTTCATTAAGTGCTTATAAATTCCTAACCCTTTTTCTTTCTCTGTACTTTCTGTCTTCCCATCTTCCTTTATTCCATTAAAGATTGGCGCGTCTTGTTTTACAGCTCGATTAAGAAGTGTTTCCGTTTTTCTAATCCCATCAGCGACTGGCACTTGAATAACATGCTTCCCAGCAAAACGGTTCATTTCTACTTGTTTATCTGCGGCAACAATAATAGCTGTTGCTCGTTCAATGTCCTCTTTCGTTAAAGCGTTTTTTATACCTGTTGATCCATTCGTTTCAACTTTAATCGCTATTCCTAGCTCTGCTGCTTTTGCTTTCAAGCTATCCGCTGCCATATAGGTGTGAGCGATTCCAGTTGGGCAAGCCGTAACTGCTAGTACGTATGGTTCATTTCCTTCTGGTTTTGCAACTTCAATGTCTTCTTCTTCTTTTTCATTCTCTTTTTCATCAAATAAACGAAGAAGTTCCTCTTCATCCTTCGCTTCTAACAATTGCTTACGAAATCCTTCATCCATTAATAATGTAGATAGGCGCGATAACGTTTCTAAATGAGTATTATTCGCCCCTTCGCTCGCAGCAATCATAAAGAATAAATGTGCAGACTGCCCATCAAGCGATTCATAGTTGATACCGCTTACACTTCTACCAAAACAAATCGCTGGTTGCTTAACAGCTTTTGTTTTCGCATGAGGTATTGCAATCCCTTCCCCTATTCCAGTTGTACTTTGTGACTCTCGCTTTAAAATAGCTTCTTTAAATTCAGCTTTACTATTTAAACGATTTGCTCCGTCTAATTTCTCAACTAATTCATCTATGACAGCTTCTTTATTTGAAGCTGTCAAGTTCATAATAACTGTATCCCTTTTTAATAGTTCTGTAATTTTCATATGTTACTTCCCCCTATCGCTTAGTTACAATTACTTGCGACAATAATTCTTCTACTTTTTCTTTTTCACATAAATCAGCTGAAAATGCTGTTGCACTCCCTGTTGCAACGCCATATTGAAATGCCTTTTCAATATCTTTTGTCTGTTCATATTTACCTACAAATCCTGCAACGAGAGAATCTCCGGCCCCGACCGAATTAATTACAACACCTTTTGGAACAGTTGCTTCATATATACCTTCTGCCGTAAATAATAAAGCCCCATCTCCAGCCATTGATACGATAACGTGCTCTACACCTTGTTCAACTAATTTTCTTCCAAACGGTAAAACATCTTCTACTGTTGAAATCTCTACTCCGAATAACTCACCAAGTTCATGATGATTAGGCTTTAGTAAAAATGGTTTATTTTTAATTACATGCTGCAGCGCACTTCCACTTGCATCGACTACTACGCGAATACCTTTCTCAGCTCCGAGCGCTGCGATTGATTCATAAAAAGTAGTTGAGATAGACGCCGGTACACTTCCAGCTAGTACAACACAATCTCCCTGCCTCATACTTTCAATTTGTTTCATTAATTGTTCAAATTGTTCATTTGTCACATTAGGACCTTGCCCATTTAATTCTGTCTCTTCTTGCCCTTTTATTTTCACATTAATTCGGGAATCACCGTCTACTTGGACGAAGTTTGTTGTTACACCTTCCGCCTGTAATACATCTTTAATAAATCGACCGGTAAATCCACCAGTAAATCCAAGCGCTACATTTTCAACACCTAAACGATGAAGAACACGAGAAACGTTAATGCCTTTCCCTCCAGGAAATTTCATATCTTTCTCTGCTCGATTTACTGCTCCTAAATCGAAGGAATTAACTTGTACTACATAATCAATAGATGGGTTTAAAGTAACTGTATAGATCATTGTTTATCAGCCTCAATTACATTGGTTTGTCTTTTATATTTTTCTAAATCAATTTCTAAATAGTTTGTAATAATATTTGCTTCTTCAACATTGGCAATTTTCGCAAACGCAACTTCTGAAAACTTACTTTCATCAATTAAGAAATATCCTTCGTTTGCTAATGTTAATGCCATTTGTTTTAAAAGTGCCTCTTCTGGATCTGGAGTTGTAAAACCAAGCTGTTCATGCACACCATTCGCTCCTAAGAAACATTTATCAAAACGGTACTTCTGCATGCTTTCCTGTGCCATAGCACCAATTAAAGCTTTCGTCCTGCTTTTCATCATTCCGCCTAGTAAATACGCACGAATATTATTTTCAACTAAAGCTTCAATATGCATAAGTCCATTCGTAACGACAGTAACATCTTTATTTATTAAAAATGGAATCATTTCAAATGTTGTACTTCCTGCATCTAAATAAATGCAATCACCTTGTTCAACAATGCTAGCCGCATACTTCGCAATTTGTTGTTTTATTTGAATGTTTTTGGATGATTTTTCAACCATCGTTGGCTCTTGTCCTTTTCCTGTTAAAACAGCAGCACCACCATGAACTCTTTTTAATAACCTTTGCTTTTCCAATTGCGCTAAATCACGACGAATTGTTGATTCAGAGCTTTCTGTTCTTTCCACTAATTGCTGTAATTTAACAACCTTCTGCTCTTTTACAAGTTGCAATATCATTTGATGACGTTCAGGAGTTAACATTTTATTCACCTCTTCTTTGATTACAGTATAATGAAAACGATCATAAAAATCAACCATAAACATTCACGAATAACCAGAAACAGTCACAAACAGTTATAAACAACAAAAAAGAAACCCATTTGATTGTTATATCAAATGGGTTTCTTTTTTCGATTCACTTATAAAGAAGCTTTATATATACTTAAAACATCGTCTTTATTTAATTTTTTAAAGTTACCAAATTCACCATAAGCCATCGCTTTATCAGCCATTAAATCAATTTCATTTTCCCCAATACCGTAATCCGCTAACGTTACTGGTGCCTCAATTGAAGTCCAAAATTGACGTAACGCCTCAATTCCTTCTAACGCAATTTCTCGATCAGTCTTTTCATCTGTTTCTACATCGAATACGCGAATAGCGAACTGTTTAAAACGACTTACATTTTCATCTACAACACGCTTCATCCAGTTCGGGAATAAAATCGCAAGGCCACCCCCGTGTGGTATATCATGAACCGCAGAAACTGCATGTTCAATATTATGAGTCGCCCAATCTCCTTTTACTCCCATCGCTAAAATACCGTTTAACGCCATAGTACCGCAATATAAAATAGTTTCTCTATGCTCATAATTTTCTAAATCACTTAAAAGCTTAGGAGCAGTTTCAATTACTGTTTTTAAAACAGATTCACAATAACGATCTTGTAATTCTGTATTTGTTCCATGATGGAAATATTGCTCTAATACATGTGACATAATATCTACCATACCGTAAATTGTTTGATCCCTCGGCACAGACGCAGTATGAACTGGATCTAAAATCGAAAACTGCGGGAAAGTAACTGGGCTACCCCAGCCATATTTTTCATTCGTTTCCCAGTTTGTAATTACAGAACCAGCATTCATTTCAGATCCTGTTGCCGCAAGCGTAAGTACCGTACCAAATGGTAACGCCTCACTAGCAAATGCTTTTTTCGTTACAATATCCCATACATCTCCATCATATTTGCTACCAGCAGCAATTGCTTTCGTACAGTCGATTACACTTCCTCCGCCAACCGCTAATATGAATTCGACACCATTATCTTTACAAATTTGAATCCCTTTCTTTACAGTTGATACACGAGGATTCGGTTCAACACCTGTCAATTCAAATATTTCCGCATTTATATCTTTTAAAATAGAAATTACATTATCATAAATACCGTTTCTTTTAATGCTGCCTCCCCCGTATACGAGAAGAACTTTTTTACCGAACTGTGGAATTTCAGTTTTTAACTGTTCCAATTGACCTTTACCGAAAATAAGTTTCGTTGGATTACGAAATACAAAATTTTGCATATCCCTTTACCATCCCTTCTATATGAAAAGCAACTATACTTTTGTATACCATATTTTTTTCATTTCACAAAAATATTTGCCTAACAAAAAAAATCCCAGCCTAAAGGCTGAGATTTTTTATTGATAATAAGGTGAGATCATTAAGTAAACAATAACACCAGATAAACTTACATATAACCAAATTGGCATCGTCCAACGTACAATTTTACGATGACGTGTTAATTGATTTGTAAAACCAAATACAAGTGCAAACAATGCAAGTGGTACAATAATTGCTGCCAGGATAATATGTGTAATTAAAATGATGAAATACACATATTTAATGAATCCTTCTCCGCCAAAATGTGTTGCTGGCGCCAAGTAATGATACGATAAATAAGAAACACAAAATAGCAACGTCGTTGTAAATGCTGCTAAGATGAAACCACGGTGCATTTTCACATTCTTCTTAATAATAGAGTATAAAGCTGCTAATAAGAATACGAACGTAAAGCTATTAAAAATTGCATTTAACATTGGTAAAATTGTTACATCAAAATGTACTTCTCCTTCATAGCCAACAGGTCCAAAGAACAAAAATAAAATAATCGCATTTACAATTACAGAAAGCGTTATCACAATAGGAGCATAGCTTTTCTGATTAGTTGATTGATCCACCAAAATGGTCACTCCTCTTCCTTCAAATATGTATACGTAACCTCACTATTTTAACATATTATTCACAGTGTAAATGTGACAATAGTTTGACACAGTAAGACAGCGCAAAGAAAAAAATCCTTCTTAATAAAACTTCTTAAGAAGGATTTTATCGCTTTATTATTTAAATAGCAATGTAATTAGTTTTTGTTAAAAAATGTATTGCTATATGCTTGATAAATTTCAGACACTTGATATCCCATTAAAGAAATTGCTGTTAATGAAAAGAAACCAATCATAAGAAATCGAAACCACATATAAATCTCCTCCTTGTATTTAGCTTAAAAAGCAGTCGCTATATTACAAGTTGAATGGCACTCTTCATCGTCACTTTCCTTTTTCTTTACAATTGCTGTTATAAATCGAATCATAAAGAAAATCACAAAAGGAAATTGTTCGTAATTTACCTTGGCATAGTTTGGCAACGGCTCGCGCTGCACATCGAACGGAGATGAGAAGGAATAGAACATACCTTGCTCTTCCATATATACAATTACAATTTTCATACAAAACATTATTCCTAAAAATGAAACAATATCTTGCCATTCTGTCGTATATAACAAGTTATACAGCTCTAGTACGTACTCTTCCATCGTCATCCCCCCTTCCTTTTTTACCATTTTGCTCGCCTTCATATAAAAAGTCAAGAAAAAAGTTTATATTCACTATGACAATAGTAATTACTTGTCTCTATGATTATATATGATTCTTTTATAGCAATGATTGGGTGTAACTCTCTTCTAAAACAAGAAATTAGAATCGAACAGATTCCTCATTCTTGCTTTTAGGATTCAACAATGTACTATTTTTATTTCTATTAAAAATAAAATAAGAAATTATTATAAGAACAGTAACAAGCATTGTTAAAAGCGCTTGTGAACGTAAAGATTCAATTGCGAGCATGGCAACTAAAACTGCTATAATCGCAGTAATTGTAACATATGTTACATATGGAAAAAGCCACATTTTGACTTTCAAATTTTGTTGTTCCGCTTTCCCCATTTTTTTACGTATCTTGAAATGTGAAACTGCTATAACGAGATAAACGAGTAACGCAATCCCGCCAGATGCATTCACTAAAAATAAAAATACTTTATCTGGAGATATGTAACTAAAAACAACTCCAATGTAAGCAAAGAAAGTTCCAAATAAAACCGCCCGAACTGGAACACCACTACTATTCAATTTCAAAAATGCCTTTGGCGCGTCTCCTCTTTCTGCCATTGAAAAAAGCATTCTTGAGTTCGTATATAAACCCGAATTCAAACAAGAAAGTACAGCTGTTAAAACGATAAAGTTCATAATTTGTGCTGCCGCTGGTATCCCTATATGTTCCAGCACCGCCACAAACGGGCTTTTTAGTATGTTCGCTGAATTCCACGGAAGGAGTGTAACAACTACAGCAATCGATCCAATGAAAAATACGAGAATACGCCAAATTACACTATTTGTTGCTGTTTTTACTGCTTTTACAGGTTCGGCAGACTCTCCAGCGGCTACTGCGACAATCTCTGATCCCATAAATGAAAATATAACGACGGTAATTCCAAGTAGCACCGAACTTATACCATTTGGCATAAATCCTCCTTGCCCTACTAAATTCGAAGTGCCAGGTGCTTCCGTTCCTGGTACAAATCCTAAAATAACAGCGAGTCCAAGACAAAGGAACAAAACGATACTTATTACTTTAATAAATGAAAACCAATATTCAAACTCTCCAAATGATTTCACCGAAAAAACATTCGTCAATGTTAATAAAATCGTTAATATTAAGCTTAATAACCAGAGCGGGATTTCTGGAATCCAATATTGAATAATACCAGCACCTGCTGTAGCTTCTATCGCAATAACAATTACCCAGAAAAACCAATATAGCCACCCAATTGTATAACCCGCCCATGGACCAATTGCTTCTCTTGCATATGTTGCAAATGAACCACTTGTCGGGTTAATAGCTGCCATTTCCCCTAGCATTCTCATAACGAAAATGACTAGAAGTCCTGCTAATGCATATGAAACGATAGAACCTGGCCCTGCTGAATGCACAACCGCACCGCTTCCAACAAACAAACCAGCTCCTATTACGCCACCAATGGAAATCATTGTAATGTGGCGTATTTTGAGGTCTTTCTTAAGATTTTTATCCAACTCTTGTACATCCCCTTCCAAACTTAATTTTGAAATTTCCCCCGCATTAACGGGCAGTAAGACCCCCACCTTAAAATTCAGCTGAAGCAAAGAAGTTAGGTGGGGGATCGACTGCCCGTAAAAGCCCGATTGGTGAGGGCTGATAATCAGCGGGGGATGAACAAAGCCCCACTGATTAAAGTTTCACTTTATGTAAGAGTATTATGCGAAAAATCTTGTCCTATACTTTAAAATATATCAAAATATTCTGAATTTAACAATCGTAATTCGACCTCCTCCAAAAATTATTACATTAGGTTTAATAATTTTCCATACACAATTGTTGAGAAAATTATAGTCACCTTACAAAAGTTAAAATTTTCAGATATCATGAAATAAACAAGATTATACATCTAGACAACTTTTTGTATAGGAGTGTTGATATGTTAAACAAGTTCAAATTTATTTGTTGTACTTTAGTAATTTTCTTACTGCTACCGCTAGCTCCCTTCCAAGCACAAGCTGCAAACAATTTAGGATCAAAATTACTCGTTGGATACTGGCATAACTTCGATAACGGTACTGGTATTATTAAATTAAGGGACGTTTCACCAAAATGGGATGTAATCAATGTATCTTTCGGTGAAACTGGTGGTGATCGTTCCACTGTTGAATTTTCTCCTGTGTATGGTACAGATGCAGAGTTTAAATCAGATATTTCTTATTTAAAAAGTAAAGGTAAGAAAATAGTTCTTTCAATAGGTGGACAAAATGGGGTCGTTTTACTTCCTGACAATGCGGCTAAGCAACGTTTTATTAATTCCCTACAATCTCTGATCGATAAATACGGTTTTGATGGAATAGATATTGACCTTGAATCAGGTATTTACTTAAACGGAAATGACACTAATTTTAAAAACCCAACTACTCCTCAAATCGTAAATCTTATCTCAGCTATTCGAACAATCTCAGATCATTACGGTCCAGATTTTCTATTAAGCATGGCTCCTGAAACAGCTTATGTTCAAGGTGGTTATAGCGCATACGGAAGCATCTGGGGTGCTTATTTACCAATTATTTACGGAGTAAAAGACAAACTAACATACATTCACGTTCAACACTACAACGCTGGTAGCGGGATTGGAATGGACGGTAATAACTACAATCAAGGCACTGCAGACTACGAAGTCGCTATGGCAGATATGCTCTTACATGGTTTTCCTGTAGGTGGTAATGCAACTAACATTTTCCCAGCTCTTCGTTCGGATCAAGTCATGATTGGACTTCCTGCAGCACCAGCGGCCGCTCCAAGTGGCGGATATATTTCTCCAACTGAAATGAAAAAAGCTTTAGATTATATCATTAAAGGAATTCCTTTCGGAGGAAAGTATAAACTTTCAAATCAGAGTGGCTACCCTGCATTCCGCGGCCTAATGTCTTGGTCTATTAATTGGGATGCAAAAAACAACTTTGAATTCTCTAATAACTATAGAACATATTTTGATGCTATTCCCTTGGAAAAATAATAAAAAACAACAATAGGTTACATAACCTATTGTTGTTTTTTATTTATTTAAATTACTTTTTCACTTCTACATGATGAAAAGATTCTTTTCCATCTCTACATAACTATTTACAATACTTAAAAGTAATTTGCCACGAAACCATTTCGTTATATAAACTTTCCAATTCTTTATGCCATGTTTCTACCATAGAAATTCCCCTTTCCTTTTTAACACTTTAAATAAAAATCACATAACATTCTGTATTTATCCAATAAAAAAAGAGAACTTTCTCTGAAAGTCCTGTTACTACTCTAAAATAGTCTAGTTGCTATTTTGCTTTAACACAAATACTGAAAGTTCAGGTACACTCCAAAATCTAACAGGCATTCGGGTTGTCCCAATACCACGATTTACGTATAAATGTAACGGCTTATTCTTCCCTTCTAATTCATACATACCTTCAACATGACTCTCAGCTAATTTTGTAGTAATTAATGGACCTATAAAAGGAATTTGAACTTGTCCTCCGTGACTATGTCCTGACATTTGAAAATCAACTGGGTAACGAGCTACTTTTTCTACAACATCCGGCTCATGTACTAAGAGCATATTAAAATCTTGTTGCCTTACTTGTTTTAAAGTCGCGTCTATTTGCGGCTTCCCTAATAAAAAATCATCCAAACCTGATATTGTAATATATTTGCCATTTTCCGCATTAATTTTATGCACTTCATTTACTAACACAGAGAAACCAGCTTCCTCCATATACTTTTTATAAAATAAACTACCTCCCCCGCCCCTATCATGATTCCCAAACACTGCATATTTCCCTAAGGGCGCATGTATTTTCTGCAAAATGCTTTGCGCTTCTTCTCTTTCTGCCTTATACGATCCAAACTTATCTATTAAATCCCCTGTAAAAACTACTATATCTGGATGTAACGTATTCATCTTCTCTACCAAATTTTCTAGTTGTTTCAATGTAAATTCTGGCCCTAAATGCACATCTGAGAATTGTAATATCTTTTTGTTATTAAACTCTTTAGGAATTGTAGAAGCTTCTATTTCATTCCACGTAACTGTTACTAGTTTTCGTTCTATTTCTGTCGCATAGAAATACAAACTTATTGAAATCATTACTATACTTATGAAACTGATTATACATATCTTGACGATTGATTTTTTTTGTTCTTTTTTTACATGATTCGTATTCATGTTCTCACCTCTAGAAGTACTTTAAAGCCTTATTGTTACATTAATGTGACAACATGAACAATGTTAGCTATATCCAATTCTATCCTCATTCACTTTGACAAATTTATACAGAAGTCATAACATATTTTTATAATACATAGATTCTTAAAAATGTTCCTTCTATTCATTCTATCATTTTATTAAGGAGAGATTATTCATGTCTGTATTTACACCAGAAGAAATTACGGAACTTGCTGCGAATTCCGGAAGAAAAAAAGCTCATTTATCATTACTCCCTATGCTAATTCTCGGTTTTTTTGGTGGTGCTTTCATAGCATTAGGGTATTTACTCGATATTCATGTTATTGGAACAATGCCAAAGTCTTGGGGATCATTTACTAGTTTTCTAGGTGCCGCTGTATTCCCTATCGGTCTTATACTCGTTATTCTTGCAGGCGGTGAGTTAGTAACTGGCAATATGATGACCGTTTCAATGGCGTGGCTTCACAAAAAAATCGAATTATTTCACTTCATTCGAAATTTAGTTATTGTTACGTTTAGCAACTTCATAGGTGCTGTATTCGTTGCTTATTTTTTCGGTCATATCGTCGGATTAACAGAGGGAGCTTTTTTAGCGAAAACAGTTTCTATTGCGCAAGCTAAACTACAAGATACACCACTACAAGCCTTCATTTCTGCAATCGGATGTAATTGGCTCGTTTGTTTAGCTGTTTGGCTCAGTATGGGAAGTAAAGAATTTATCGGGAAGATTATCGGTATTTGGTTCCCAGTTATGACTTTTGTTGCGATTGGATTTCAACACGTTGTAGCCAATATGTTTGTCATCCCAGCTGCAATTTTTGCCGGTCATTTAACTTGGATTGAATATTTTCCAAACTTCATTTTTGTTTTCTTCGGAAACTTAGTAGGAGGTATGTTATTTGTAGCATTACCTTATTTCATATCCTATAATAAGGAACTCCCTTCCAATAAAGAGCAAACTGCATTAAAGAAAAAATCTGTATCCGCTTAAATTGAAAGTCTATACAGTGGCTCTAAAAAATATTACAAATTTCATTTTTTTTACGAATATATGTGCGTACACTTGTTCTCGAATGTTTTATACGTTATAATAACAACTTAAATAGCATTATTTACATATGAGGTGAAAAACATGAACAAAACAGAATTAATTAAAAACGTAGCACAAAATGCTGAGATTTCTCAAAAAGAAGCTACTGTAGTTGTACAAACTGTAGTAGAATCAATCACTAACACTTTAGCTGCTGGTGAAAAAGTACAACTTATCGGATTCGGTACATTCGAAGTACGCGAAAGAGCTGCTCGTACAGGCCGTAACCCACAAACTGGTGAAGAAATGCAAATCGCAGCTTCTAAAGTACCTGCTTTCAAAGCTGGTAAAGAACTTAAAGAAGCTGTAAAATAATGAAAAAATAGCCTTCTCGTTTACGAGAGGGCTATTTTTTTCATTACATAATTAATAAAAATCTGGCCATTATGCTGTTTCTTTTGTTCCTTTATGCAAATAAAGCCTTTACTTTCAAAGAAAGGTTTTGCTGTAATACTTGCTTCTGTATAAATCTCCCTATGCCCCAAGTTCACTGCTTCTTTTTCTAGCTTCTTTAGTATGTATGAGGCTATCCTTTTCCCTTGATAATCTTTATGCGTAAATAAGCGATCTACGTAATGATCATCATTATAATCCCCAAATCCCACTATCCTACCGTTATGATCCGCTACATAACTAATATTCTTCTCTAAAGACTGTAACCAACTTTCCCTATCTAGTTGATCTGGTGCCCATGCCTGTAGCTGTAACACGTTATAATCTTTTGCATTAATTGTATGAACTGTTTCATAGAACAACTGTAATACTTGTTCTAAATCCTCCTTATGGAATATTCTAATGATCGTATCTTTTAACATATATGAACCTCCTTACTAAACTATCATTTAACTTGTCTACCATCTAGTATTCAATATTTCTGCTTTATTATATCTTTTTTCTTTCTATATAAACAAAAAACAATACTTATTTCAAAGTATTGTTTTTCGTTTAAAAGCATATGCAATTACTCTCTAGATTTTTATTTTTTTAATTTCACTCTTTGTAATCGTAATGCATTTAATACAACGGATACAGAACTAAATGCCATAGCCGCTCCTGCAACCCAAGGTGCTAAGAAACCGAACGCCGCAATCGGGATTCCTAATCCGTTATAAGCTAGTGCCCAGAATAAATTTTGCTTAATATTTCTTATCGTCATCTTACTCATAAAGATTGCATCAGCAATACTATTTAAATCCCCACGGATTAACGTAATATCTGCCGCTTCCATCGCTACATCCGTTCCTGTTCCAATTGCCATACCGATATCCGCCGTAGCAAGAGCAGGAGCATCATTTATTCCATCTCCAACCATTGCTACTTTCTTACCTTGTGCTTGGAGTTTTTTCACTTCTTCTGCTTTTCCTTCTGGTAATACTTCTGCAATTACGTGATCAATACCAACTTGCTTAGCGATTGCCTGAGCAGTTTGTGTGTTATCTCCTGTAATCATAACAACGTCTAGACCCATTTTCTTAAGTCTTGCGATAGCTGCTTTTGAAGTATCTTTTACAGTATCTGCAACGGCCACTATACCAGCATATTCTTTATTGATCGCAATAAGCATTGCTGTTTTTCCTTCTCGTTCTAGCTCTTCCATCGATTTAGAAACTTCTTCAATATCAATATCGAATTTCTTCATTAATCGACGTGTACCAATTAATAATTGTTTCCCTTCTACAACTGATTCGATACCGAATCCTGGAATCGCTTCAAACGTTTCTGAACTTGGGATATCAATTTTCTTTTCTTTAATTCCTTCTACAATCGCTTCTGCAAGTGGATGTTCAGAATTTTTTTCTGCCGCAGCGACTAAACGTAGTATTTCTTCTTCATGGAATCCATCTGCTACAATTACATCTGTTAAAACAGGCTTTCCGTTTGTCACAGTACCTGTTTTATCTAGAATAACTGTATCTAATCGGTGCGTTGCTTCTAAATGCTCTCCACCTTTAAATAAAATACCATACTCAGCTGATCTTCCTGATCCAGCCATAATAGATGTAGGTGTCGCAAGACCTAATGCACATGGACAAGCTATAACAAGTACGGCTATCATTTTCTCAAGTGCTCCGCCAAAATCACCAGGTGTAACAAATAACATCCACACTGCAAATGTGATAATAGCAATCACAACTACAACGGGTACGAAAATACCTGAAATTTGATCAGCTACTCTTTGAATAGGAGCTTTTGACCCTTGCGCCTCTTCTACTACTTTAATAATTTGAGCTAATGCAGTATCTCTTCCTACCTTAGTTGCTTTCACTTTTAAAAATCCATTTTTATTCATTGTAGAACCGATTACTACATCCCCAATTGTTTTATCAACTGGAATACTCTCACCTGTTAACATCGATTCATCTATTGCTGACTTTCCTTCTACAATTTCTCCATCTACCGGGATTTTTTCACCAGGTTTTACATAAACGATATCACCAGCTACTACTTCTTCGATTAAAATTTTCATTTCTGTTCCGTCTCGTAGAACAGTAGCGGTTTTCGCCTGTAATCCCATTAATTTTTTAATTGCTTCTGACGAGCGTCCCTTTGCCTTTGCTTCAAATAATTTACCTAAAATAATTAATGTAATAAGTACTGCACTCGTTTCAAAATACAAGTCTGTCATATGTTCCGAAGAACCAATCGACCTAATACTTAAATACACACTGTAAAAATACGCTGCCGACGTTCCAAGTGCCACGAGAACATCCATATTGGCACTTTTATTTCGTAACGCTTTATAAGCTCCAACATAAAACTGCCCACCAATGATAAACTGAACTGGAGTTGCAAGAGCTAGCTGCACCCAAGGGTTCATAAGCATATCAGGTAAATAAATAAACGATGTAAATGAGAAATGACTTACCATTGCCCACAGTAACGGGAATGATAAAATAAATGAAATGATAAATTTCTTCTTTTGTCGCTCAATTTCTTGTAAGCGATGATCAGTTGATCCATCTTGCTCATCTGATTTCACTTCCAATTTATATCCTAATTTCGTAATTGCACTCTTCATTTCATTTACATTAATTTCATCAGGATTAAAATCTACTGTAGCTGATTCCAAAGCGAAATTTACTGTCGCTCCGTTCACACCTTCTAACTTATTTAAACGCTTTTCTACTCTATTCGCACATGCTGCGCATGTCATCCCTGAAACAGTAAACTCAGCTTTATCACTTACAATTCCATATCCTAACGATTCAACTTTTTCCTTAAACTGTTGCGGATTTGTTTTTTGGGGATCATACATTATTTTTGTTTTTTCAAGTGCAAAATTTACATTTGCATCATGAACACCTTCTACTTTTTTCAGACCTTTTTCAATTCTATTCGCACATGCCGCACATGTCATTCCTGATATTTGAAGATTAGCCTCTTTCTGTTCATTCATGTCTCTCACCTCTATATACCCTCATAAGGTATAATTATTAACAAAATAAATCGTACTTCCTATAAAGTACGATTTATTTCCATATCTAAAAATAATTATTGAACATCGTATCCTTGATCTTCAATTACAGCAACGATATCTTTTAGTGTTACAGCAGACGAGTCGATAGTAACTTCAACAGTTCCTTCTGCTAATTGAACCTTCACTTGTTCAACACCGTTTAGTTCTTTCACACTGCTTTCAATAGAATTTACACAATGTCCACAAGACATACCTTCAACTTTTAATGTTAACTGTTCCATTTAAAATCCTCCTCTTGTTTCTTCATTGTTTGTTAATCACAATTACATCTTACCATACCCCCCTAAGGTAATCAATGGTTTTGTATCATGATTTTTCAATTATTTTCTAAAAGTTTATTTTACATACACTTTTTCACATCAATACCCCGAAATCTTATATGAAGGTAAACAAAAAACAAGCCAGTTACATACTAGCTTGTTTTTACGCTTTTGAAAAACGTTCAAATACAGTCATTAATTCTTCAATTGCTTCGTCACCATTGCCATCTTTAATAGCACCTGAAACACAATGACTTGTATGGTTTTTTAATACACCCATTCCTACTTTTTTCATCGCTGCATTAATCGCTGAAATTTGCACTAAAATATCCACGCAATAACGATCATTTTCAATCATATTTTGAATACCGCGGACCTGTCCTTCAATTCTCTTTAATCTATTTATAATCTGCTCTTTTTCTTTTTCTGATCTATGTGTTACCGCTTCATGCTCTTTATGATCCATAATTATCACCTTCTTAAAGTTTCTCTTCATCCAATAAAACAATTGCTTTTACGAGTATACCAATTATAGCATTAATTATCTACGTATGATACCCCATATGAGTATATTTCCGCTCTATGCTTATTCTTAACAACTTATTAGCTTCTCAGACTCAATTATTATGATACCCTTGCCTTTTTTTCAAAAAACAATAATAAGCAGGGATTATCCATCCCCGCTTATTATTCATCCACAAATATAAAAGTCTCAATTTTCACACGTTTAAATTGAGACTTTTTTCTTCCTATATATAATTATTGCTGATCACATACTTTTGTATCATTCACTACTGAAGTTCCTTCAACGGTTACCGTATGAAAACAATCATTTACACGAACTGTCACGACATTATCTTGCCGATCAATAACGTGATATTCATTAAAATTTTTATTCAGAGCACTGCGAATTTGTTCTCCTTCATAAATTGGAATGCCATGTGATAAAACCCAAATAAGCCCAGCGATAGCAAGAATAGTTTTCATACGATCTACCTCCTTGAGAATATAGTGAACTTTTAATCCATGCTGTTTCAGCTCTTCTAATCATGAATGGAATGAATCAAGCCTTTTTGGAAATAAGTTCATTTCGTCTATTTTATGTTTATGCTAATTGTGACCGAATTGTGACAACTTTTTGTCTCTTTAGACGAAAAGTTGAAACAAAACGTTCAAAAAGGACAATTCTACTTGCACAAACAAAAGGCTATGGAAAATTTACCATAGCCTTTTGTTTGCATTTTATTAGATATTCATTTCAATTTATACGTAACTAATAAACCTTAACCCTTTACTTAAAGAAGTCGGCACAACAGATGCGTGATTCTCCCCTTCAGCTTCATAAAACGTAAATCGAAACTGACCGTGTTCTACTCGGAGAAGGCGCTCTGATAATTCATTTGCCCCTATAACCATATGCTCCCGTTCTAGTGACCCAACTGTAAGGAACACTCCCGTTTGAAACTTGGCACTGTTTAATTCATTTATAAGATTCGCTTCTTTTTCAAGCACAGATTGGTTATTCCACCAGATTGATGGACTACTAATAAAATAATTTTGAAAGGCATTTACGTTTGTAAATAATATATGTAAAGCAAATAAGCCACCTAACGAATGCCCAAATAATGTTTGCTTTCCTTTATCAATCTTATAATTATTTTCAATTTGAGGTTTCAGTTCTTCTTCCATAAAAGTAAAGAAGTTATGTGCTCCTCCTGTTTTAGGCCACGGTTTGCCATCTGGTTTTAAAGGCGCATCTTTTGAAATTACACTTGGCGTAAAATCATAACATCTTTCTTCTCCTGAAAATGCCTCTTCAATTGGATAACCAATACCTATTATAATGGCTGGTGAAACACCTGTTTTTTCCGCTCTAACTGATTGTATTTTAACCGCTTCATGGAATGTTTGAAAAAAGGCATTGCCATCTAATACGTATATAACAGGATATCCTGACTCTGGTGCTGGCCGCCTCGGCTTTGAAATATGAATTTGATATTCCTTACAGTCTAATTTTGAATACAGTTTCCACTGTTCTGTATTAGGTGTAATAATCTGCTGTTTTTCAATAGTAGTATTCATCTTATATTCCCCCCTTCTTAACTCGTTACATATATCTCTACTTTCTCTTCTTGAAGTGCAACGCTATCGTATCCAAAACAAACAGGAGACCCATTATACGGATCAATCATGACACGCGCATCAATATGAAATACTTCTTTTAACACTTCATTTGTAATGATTTCTTCTGGGCTACCAGTTGTAACGATTTCCCCTTCCTTCATCGCAATAATTTCATCTGAAAACCTTGCTGCATGGTTAATATCATGTAGTACCATAACAACCGTACAATTATGTTCTTTATTTAACTTCTCCACAATTTGTAATACATCTAATTGATGAGACATATCGAGATATGTAGTTGGTTCATCTAGTAGTAACACTTCTGTCTCTTGTGCTAAAGCCATCGCTAGCCATACCTTTTGTCTTTGACCGCCTGATAAATTTGCAATTTGTCTCGTTCGAAATTCAGAAGTTTTCGTTATATCTAATGCCCAATCAATCATCTCTTTATCTTTTGAAGTTAACTTATTTACATTATTTCGATGTGGATAGCGTCCATAGGAAATTAATTCTTCCACTTTAAGTTCTCCTGGTGCAATTGGAGTTTGCGGGAGTAAAGCTAACTGCTTCGCAATTTCTTTTGTTGGAATCGTATTTAAATCCTGTCCTTGCAAATATACTTTACCGCTCTTTTGCTTTAAAATTCTTCCCATTGTTTTTAACAGTGTTGATTTCCCGCACCCGTTTGGCCCTATAATTGTCGTTACTTTTCCTTCTTGTATTTCCACATTTAAATCGCGAAACACTGTAAGCTTTTCATAACTCGTTTCTAAATTTTTTGCACTTAAAATACTCACTTTTATTCCTCCTCTTACGCTTTCGCCTTATAAAGTAAATATAAGAAATACGGTACACCGACAATAGAAATAACGATTCCAACAGGTAACTCTACAGGGGTGAAAACTGTTTTTGCAATAAAGTCTGAAGCTATTACAAGGAACATTCCGATTACTCCGCACGTAGGAATGATATGCTTATGCTGAATACCGACAAGCCTTTTTGCTATATGCGGTGCCATTAATCCAATGAAACCAATACTTCCTGAAACTGCAACACATGCACTTACAAGTCCGATACTACTTAATAGTAAAATAGATTTCTCTCTTTCTACTGAAACACCTAAACTTGTAATACTCGTTTCTTCCAATTGAAATAAATCTAATAAATAAGCTTTCTTTTGTATAAGCGGAATTAATATGATAAGCCACGGCAACATAGCAATAATATACTTCCAGTTTGCACTATATATACTTCCTGACACCCAAACTGCAGCCATCTCGAAATCAGTTGACTTCATTTTGAGTGATAAGTACATAGAAAATGCTCCAAATCCTGACCCAATCGCAATCCCTGTTAATAAAAGACGTTGGGAGTCTAGCTTACCGTTTTTCCATGAAAACAGATAAATGATGATAGCTGCACCTAATCCGCCGACTAAACCAAACATTGGCATCATCATAATAGACATCCAGTCTGTGCTCTTTAATTGCCCTTGAAAGAAAAACATAAAAATAACGATTGCTGTGCCGGCCCCAGCATTCACTCCTAAAATACCTGGGTCTGCCAATCCATTTCTCGTAATCCCTTGAATAACAGCACCTGCAACGCCTAGGCCTAATCCTACTAGCCCAGCAATTACGATACGAGGAAGACGAAACTCAAAAATAACTAAATCATGGTCTGGTACTGGATCTATTCTAAAGAGTGTTTTAAATACATCTGTAATTGTAATATCAAACGTACCATTCGTTAAACTAATATAAATAGCACATAGTATTAAAAATATAATAATCCCCATCGTCATTCCAAAACGTTGACTTGAACTTTTAAGCATGTCTCTCTCCTCCTCTTGTACGAATTAAATAAAGGAAGAAAGGAATTCCAATTAAGGAGGTAACGACCCCAATAGGTGTTTCAAATGGATAGTTTACAAATCTACTTAAAACATCACATAACGCTAAGAAAACTCCACCAATAACGCCTGCACATGGCAAAATCCACTTATAATCTACCCCAATTATAAAGCGAGTAATGTGCGGAATAATTAAACCTACAAAACCAACTTTTCCTACTAAAGCAACTGCTGTTCCTGTTAAAAAGATAACTGATAAAATTGCCATCGCTTTAACTAGTTTTGTACGCTGCCCTAGATTAATAGAAACTTCTTCTCCTAAAGAAAGAATGGTAATAGATTTTGATATTAACAACGCTAAAATTATTCCGATTATCCCAAACGGTATCGTGATTTTAATGATATTAGGATCCACTTGGTCTAACTTTGCATTAAACCAAAAACTAACATTTTGAGAGATTTGGAAATATGATGCCATCGCGGCCGATACACTACTTAAAAATGTTCCAATAACTGTTCCGATAATCGCTAACCTAACTGGTGATAAGCCATTTTGAAGGAGCGAGCCAAAACCAAACACGATACCGGCTCCTAGTGCAGAACCAATCATTGAACATAAAACCATACCAATTGATGACATTCCCGGAAGAAAAATCATACAAAGTGTAATAACAAAGGCTGCCCCATCCGTCACACCCATAATAGAAGGGGATGCAAGATAGTTTCTTGTCATCCCCTGCATAAGTGCTCCTGATATGGCTAGAAATGCTCCAACTAAAAGAGCTGCAACTACCCTTGGTAAACGTGAAGTAATAATAATATTATGATTTACATCGCTTGAATCAAAATGAAATAATGCGTTCCACACTATTTCAGCATCAATACTCTTCGCCCCATACAAAATAGAAAATATAACTGTAAATAAGATGAGTATGGGTGCTATACATAATATAGTCACTGGTACTGCATTTGTTTTCTGCATATCATTCAACGCACCTTACTTATTGTATTATTTAGATAAATTTTTCACTGCTTCTTTTAAGAATGCTGTTTTACTCCAAGCAGTACCACCTTGTGCCATTGGGTCTACAACGTTTACAAATACTTTCTTTTCCTTCGCAGCATTCATACTTTGCCAAATTGGATTACTTTCAATTTCTTCTAGCACTTTCGGATTTTTATTTTCAGTTGTCTCATATTGTAAGAAAATATAATCCGGATTAAGTTCAGCAAGTTTTTCAAATGAAATTTTCTCTTGTGCTTTTACAGTTTTCAATTGTTCTGGAGCAGTTAATCCAAGATCTTTATAAATGACAGGGTTGAAGTATACTCCTTCTGGATATAGGAATAATTCGTTTGCTCTTAGTCTAATGACAAGTACTTTTTTGTCTTTTAACTTATCTCCTAGTTTTGCTTTTGCCTTTTCAGCGTCTGAATTGTAATCTTTAATAATTTTTTCTGCTTTATCTTTTTTACCAGTTAATTCTCCCATTAACTTTAAGTTATCTTCCCAATTTGTTGAAACGTGTGATACCGGGAATGTAGGAGCTACTTTCGTAAACTTTTCAGCTGTTTCTGCTGGGAATTTCGTACTTGATGTAATAACGTCTGGCTTTAATTGTAGTAATGTTTCAAAATTTGGTTGCATTTTCTCGCCAACAGATTTCGCACCCTCTAAATCTTTCTCAAGATACTTCGGTAATTTACCACCAACAGTAATGGCACCTACTGGCTTAATACCAAGTACCGCTGCATCTTCCATTGACTCTAAACTAGCTGTCGCAATTTTATCTACTTTTGCTGGTACTGTATATTCTTTACCTAAATATGTAATTTTTCTTTTTTCGTCTTTTTTCGTTTCCGTAGCTTTTGTCTGTTGCTTTTGTTCTCCTGAAGTTTTATCCGTACTATTGCATGCTGCTAGTCCTACACTTAAAACTGTAACCATCCCTAAAGTAAATAACTTCTTGTTCATCTTTATATAACTCCTCTCGAATTCTCAAACTATATTCTCAATAAAATTTAACTATATGAAACTTGTCTCACATATATATTTCATTAGATTAATAATTCTATCCAGAACTCATTCTCGTTCACTTCCCCTAAACTATAATTCTTTTACACCTCATCTATTGATAACACTTTTCATTGATAATGATTATCGTTACTAAGTATATATTTAATATGCAATTATTTCAAGAAAGATTTGAAAAATTTTAACAAACTGAATAAAAAAGAAGTATCCGCCTAATCTTAGGAAGATACTTCTTTTTTTAGAAATTTATATGTAATTCAACTGGGCAATGGTCTGATCCCATCACTTCACTATTAATTTTCGCCTCTGTTATTTTGTCTTTCATTCTTTCCGAAACAACAAAATAATCTAAACGCCATCCAATATTTTTTGCTCTCGCTCCCATACGATACGACCACCACGAATATGCACCTTCCTGATCAGGATACAGATAACGATACGTATCAATAAATCCTTCTTCTAAAATACATATGAATTTCTCTCGTTCCTCATCAGAGAATCCAGGGTTTTTACGATTACTTTTTGGATTTTTTAAATCGATTTCTTTGTGAGCAACGTTTAAATCACCGCAAAAAACAACGGGCTTTTTTTCATCTAATTGCTTAATATAAGCCCTGAAATCATCTTCCCATTTCATTCTGTAATCTAATCGTTCTAATCCTCGTTTTGAGTTTGGTGTATATAACGTTATCATGTAAAAATCTTCGAATTCTAAAGTAATAACTCGTCCTTCTTGATCATGCTCTTCAATTCCTAAACCGTATGTTACAGATAGCGGTTCTTTTTTCGAAAAAATAGCCGTTCCTGAATAACCTTTTTTCACAGCATAATTCCAGTATGTATAATATCCCTCTGGATTCAAATCAATTTGCCCATCTTGTAATTTAATCTCTTGTAAACAAAATATATCAGCATTTGATTCCTCAAGATATTCTAAAAATCCACCTTTTGCGATAACTGCTCGCAAACCATTTACATTCCACGAAATTAACTTCACCTATAGTCCTCCTCTTGATGTTCACTTTCAAATTTCATGCTATCACAAAATAGAAAAACAATCATATTTTCACCTTTGTAATCTTGCTCTTACATTTGTGAATACATACATACGCACTTTATTCAGGTTATACTAATTTCAGAGGTGATGTTCTTTGCACAATGAAGGGATTACGTTAACAAATGAGCATTGGCAAGCAATTATTCATAATGATTCTTCCTATGATAGTAAATTCTTTTATGCTGTGAAATCAACCGGAATCTTTTGCCGACCGTCATGCAAATCAAGAATACCGAATAGAAACAATGTACGAATTTTTCATCATGCAGAGCAAGCATTAAGCGAAAAATTCCGCCCTTGCAAACGTTGTAAACCAAATGGGCTCACTTTACCTAATGAAGAGTGGGTAGAACAAATTAAAGATTATATCAAAAAGCACTTTGACGAATTATTAACTCTCAACATACTTGCTGAAATATGTCATGGTAGCCCATTTCATTTGCAACGCACTTTCAAAAAAGTAACAGGAATAAGTCCAATAGAATATATACAGCAGTTTAGGATTGTTAAAGCGGCAGAACACCTTTTACACACAAATCAATCCATTAAAGAAATTAGTACTGCTGTCGGGATAGAAAACCCAGAGTATTTCGCAACTTTATTTAAAAAGAAAACCGGATTCACTCCTACTGAATATCGAAAAAAGAACGAAATGAAAGAAGGATAAAATAATGAATTCCTCCAAAAATAAATTTATATATTGGACGCTACTTACACATGAAAATTGGCAGTTTCATATTGCTGCAACTGAAAATGGACTATGCTTCATTGGATCACAAGATGAAAAATTTGAAGAACTAAATATATGGGCTAGAAAGAAATTGCCACAACATATATTGGCATGTAATCCAGATTACCTACAATCATATACGAAAGAAGTTATCGAGTATTTAGAAAGTAAACGAGAAACTTTTACATTCCCTATCGATGCTTACGGAACTGATTTTCAATTATCTGTTTGGAATACGGTACGTGAAATTCCTTATGGGGAGACATATTCTTATTCAGAAATTGCCGAAAGAATGCAAAAACCTACTGCTGTGCGTGCCGTTGCTACTGCTATTGCTGCCAACCCTCTTCTCATTACAATTCCTTGCCATCGTGTTATTGGAAAGAATGGTAAACTAACCGGTTTTAGAGGTGGATTAGAAATGAAGAAAGTGTTGCTTACATTAGAAAAGTCTCCGGTAGAATGCATATGACAGCAAAATATACTAGCACATTAACTTTAGCAGTTCCAACAGAATTTAGTTTCCAAGAAAATTTACGCTATCTATCACGTTCTAACAATGAATGTATGTTCCACATTGAAGATAACAAAATTTATAAAGTTATCCCTGTTCAGGATGTACATCCTTTAGTTGAAATTAGTATGAACTCGGATGATAATATTCAAATACGTTTTTTAGAAGAATCATATACGTCTGAAGAATCGATATGCGAAGCTGTAGCTCACTATGTAAAAGAGTGGTTTGATTTAACTACTGATTTAGCTCCCTTTTATACATTAGCTAAACATGATGTACTCCTTCAAGGACCAATTGAACAATATTATGGGCTTCGTACTTTAGGTATTCCAGACTTATTTGAAGCACTTTCCTGGGGAATTATCGGTCAGCAAATTAATCTCACATATGCTTATACACTAAAAAGAAGATTAGTCGAACACTTTGGAAATTATGTAGAATGGAACGATAGTAAACATTGGATATTCCCTTCTCCTGAAACGATTGCCAATTTACATGTAGAGGATCTCAAAAACTTAAAAATGACGACTAGAAAATGCGAATATGTAATAGGTATTGCAAAGCTTATTACAGAAGGAAAATTATCAAAAGAATCTTTACTGCAAATACAAGATGTGCAACAAGCTGAAAAACAATTAACTGCTATACATGGTATAGGACCGTGGACTGCCAACTATGTTTTAATGCGCTGCTTACGATTTCCTTCCGCTTTTCCCATTGACGATGTTGGCTTGCACAATGCAATTAAATATATAACAGGTTCTGAAAGTAAACCGACTAAACAGGAAATAAAAGATTTTGCGGCAAATTGGACCAACTGGGAGTCTTACGCAACTTTTTATTTGTGGCGAGTATTATACTAAAAAACCAAGTAGCGCATCCGCACTACTTGGTTTTTTTTAAGCTTGTTCTTCGAAGCGTCTTGCGATTTCCACAATAACTTGAACAGCTTTTTCCATCGTATCCACCGAAACATATTCAAATTTACCGTGATAGTTTTCACCACCTGTGAAAATATTCGGCGTTGGTAATCCCATATACGATAATTGTGATCCATCTGTTCCACCACGAATCGGGTGAATGTTTGGTTCGATATTTAAACTTTTCATCGCTTCATATGCAATATCAACAATTTCTCTCACTGGTTCGATTTTTTCAAGCATGTTATAGTATTGATCATTCATTTCTAAAACGACTGCATTTTGTCCATACTTCTCTTGCATTTGCTTCACAATATTTTCAACGTTATGTTTACGCGCCTCAAAATTTTCACGATCAAAATCTCGAATAATATAATACGCTTTACTTTGCTCAACATCACCATTTAATGAAAGTAAATGATAGAATCCTTCATAGCCTTCTGTATATTCTGGTGCCTCTTCTACTGGTAAGTGCCCATTAAACTCCATAGCAAGTTTAGTTGCATTACGCATTTTATTTTTCGCTGTTCCGGGATGTGTATTCGTTCCGTTAAACGTTAACTTAGCACCTGCAGCATTAAAGCTTTCATACTCTAAACCACCTAATGGACCTCCATCCATCGTATAAGCACATGATGCACCAAATGCTTCTACATCAAAATGCGCTGGCCCACGACCAATTTCTTCATCCGGCGTAAATGCTACTCTTATTTTCCCATGTTTAATTTGCGGATTATGTATTAAATAGTTCATTGCAACCATAATTTCAGTTAGACCAGCTTTATCATCTGCTCCTAGAAGTGTCGTACCATCCGTTGTAATAATCGTATGTCCTTTATATGATGGTAATTCTGGAAACTGTTCTGGCGTTAACACAACATTTAGCTCTTCATTTAACGTAATTGCATTGCCATCAAAATTTTCATGAATTTGTGGTTTTACGTTTTTCCCTGTAAAGTCTGTTGCCGTATCTAAATGTGCTAAAAAGCCGATTACTGGAACATCCTTATTCGTATTAGCAGGAAGTGTTGCCATTACATACCCATTATCATCCATTGTTACTTCTGTTAAGCCAATCTCTTTTAACTCTTCCACTAATAACTTACCAAACTCAATTTGTCCAGATGTTGTTGGTACTGTATGACTTTCTTCATTCGATTGTGTATCAATCTTTACATATCTCGTAAATCTTTCAATAAGTTCTTGTTGCAAACTCATTCACTCCCTTTTATGTTTCTCTCTCTATTATAATCCTTAAAACGAAATATTTTAACTTTTTTGACTGCGAATATATATTTCATTTGTATTTTAGCAATTTTAAATAACAACTAAAAAGTCTTAATATTTGTACATTAAAAATCTTACATGTAATATACATAATTATAAAATATAGGAGGTATTAAAGATGAGGCTAACTCTCTTTCGCTATTTTCTTTTTTTCTTAGGGTTAATTTTTTTTGGCCTTGGAAATGCTCTTGCAGTCAAAGTGAAATTTCTCGGTTTACATCCTTGGGAAGTTTTAAATATGGCTCTCTACCAAAGATTTGGATGGACCATTGGTACGTGGAGTGTCATATGTGGATTATGTCTCGTTCTCATTTCTTTATTAGTAGATCGAAAATATATAAATGTGGGCACATTTTTAAATGCACTACTTATCGGTCCCATTATGGACTTTTTCTTACAATCAAACATTCTTCCAAACGCTAGTGATTATTTATGGATAAACTTACTCATTTTATTTGCTGGGATTGCAATTACAGGTATTGGGGGAGGGATGTATGTTGCGGCTGGGATTGGTGCTGGCCCTCGAGATGGATTCATGCTTACTATTTCCGACAAAACAGGGCTATCTATTAGCCGTGCTAGAATCATAGTAGAATGTGTTGTACTAGTTATTGGATTTATGCTAGGAGGTCCTGTTTTCATCGTAACTTTTCTTTACACCTTTATTCAAAGTCCAATCTTTCAGCAATCATTTAAGATGTTTCAAACCCTCTTACATACTTTACATAACAAAGAGAAAGTTAATGAACATATTTAAACTACAACTTAATACAAAGTATTCACCCTATTTACGATTCTCACCGCAAATAGGGTGTTTCTTTTTTCATCTCACAATTTCAGAATATATACTACTCATTTACAATAAAAGTATATACATCGTCATAAATACAACCATTTACTTTAATTACATACTTCCCTGGTTTACTAAAACGAATTGTGTAATTATTTAACTGAATTGCTTCTTTATCTCCAGAAAGAATATCAATACTTCTACCACTCAATACATAAAATTCACTTTGATTCATCGTTACATCAATCGCATTGAAATTTCCTTCTTTCACCTGCTTTGTTTCCGCAGCGCTTACACTTGGTTCTAAAAACAGTAGTCCACTTAATCCAACCGTACCTGCTAAAGCTACTCCCGCAAACTTTTTAATCTTTTTCATCACATTGTCCTCCTTATAAATTTTGTATAAAGGTGATTTTCCCCTTTACACCACAAAGCCTATATGTAATGAAATGAAAAGTAAACGGGGACCGTAAGACAAAATTCTACATCTTTTTTTCCAATTGAATAGAAATCCAACGTTTGGAGTTTTGTCACATTTTAAATTGTTTCCTTAACCCAACTTCCATTTATATTATTCAGAAATTGAATAATTACTTATTGATTTAAGATTCTAAAAATAGTTGATAAAAATGCTTTCTATAAAAAAAGTATATTTTATAAGTACGAATTAAAACACACTCCATATATTCAGTTTCATTCTCCTATCCATAATTTTTTTACATTCAATAATTGTTCATCATTAAATTCCAGCTTATATATGTCAGGCTTTGATGTATGTATTAGAAATTCAAACCCGTATTGCTTATCAAAATAATTCATCATGAGTGTCATTACAAGCCCATGTGTGCCAATTACAATTTTTTGTCCTTGAAAATCCATTAATATTTCCTTTAACACTTTCACTACCCGTCTCTGACAATCCTTATATGACTCTCCTTCTGTTAGTGCAAAATCCGGATCAGAGAACATCTTCTTTACAAGCGGATATACCTCTCTATCTAATATAACTTGATCCCCACTGGAAAACATACACTCTTTAAGGTTTTCATATATTAATATTTCTTTTTCATAGAAATTGGCTGTTTTTTCTATCGTTAACACAGCCCTCTTATATGGACTTGAAATGAAAGTATCGATTCCCTCTGTTTTTAATATGTCTGTTATTCTATGAGCGTCTAAACTTCCCTTTTCAGTTAAACCACGTGTTCTTTCACTCCCTTCTAATTTTGATGATTCACCGTGCCTAACCATATAAATATATGTATTCATACTTCCTCCTTGAAAATATTCATTCGTTTTTTATAAATTTTGTTGTTTTGTTCGTGTAATCCATTCTCCTACTAAACTCTCGAATAGTTCAGGCTGTTCAATTTGCAAATTATGTCCCGCCATATCAAGCACCGCTAATGTTGCTCTTGGATAATCTTCAATAATTTCTATAATATCTCGATAACCTACCGATATATCTTGTCTTCCTGCTAATAAAAGAACGGGTTTCTCATATTTCTTTCGGTGAAACTCCATAGTAAGAGAATATTTTTTTTGCAATCTTTCAATAAATTCATAATTAGCAACATCTAACCCCGGCTTAATTTCTTCTTTAAATCGCTTATATGTATATTCATTTGCTACCACTGCTAACTCGCTAAATTCTTTTCTTTCGGTAGAAGTTAACGTATTTAAAAACTCCTTATCTTGTACAATTATCTGTTTATCCGGTAAACGTCTTTCTTTTTGCAGTGCAACAACCACAGGACATATTAATAATAATCCATTGACTCTCTCAAACATTTTTGAAAGTATCCCTCTAGCTAAATATCCGCCGAAAGACTCTCCTACTAGTAAAAAATCTTTCTTTGGAATGATTTCTTCAATAAATATAGTTAACACTTCTAATATATGATCTGAACTATTTACCCAATCTGGAGCGTTCGACTTTCCCATTCCAGGTAAATCAATATATATTCGTTGATAACCTTCATATTTTTGAAATACTGATTCCATACATTTCATCATTAACCTATGATCCGGCGCACAGCCATGTATAATAATGACTGGCTTACCCTCTCCAACAATTTCATAGTATATTTCCGCATCTTTAATTCGCCATAACATAAAAAGTCCTCCCTATTTAGTGAAAATACTATCCACTCTGTAAGAATACACGTTCTTATTTTATATCCTTTTGTAACATTTTTACAAATGTTAATTTTCAGATTAAAAATGAAAATCTTACTTAAAATAGCCTATAACAATCAAAAGATCAGCTAGAAAGAGGATTCTCATCATTTTATATGCAATTTTGCATCTCCGCTTGCAAATCACTAAAAAACCTTTACAATTCAAAGGATGACTAAATATACAATTTCTATTTAAAATCTTGATGCAATACATACTATCAAACGCAATGTTTTTTTAATTTTAAGAAGTATTAAACTCTTCAATACTTTCCTTATAAACAAGATTTTTACAAGGAAATCTGATACAATTTTTAAGTAATATTATTATGTATAGATATTACGAATATAGTGCATAATTAAAGAAGGTGATTTTATTGGAATTAAATAAAAATTTACAACTATGTATATTAATCGGAACATTAATATGCTATTCAATCTATTTTATATTTTTTTATCTGTTCCCTACTCATTTTTCAAATTCGGATGTACGCTTCGCTTCACTTATTGTTGAAGCCATTACATTTGTATCACTAATTTATTCTATATATTCTAAAAAAGTCAGTTCAAATCCGTTTTGGATATGTATCACGATAGCAATTGGGAGTTTTTTATTAGGTAAAATAGTATATACATATCAAGATAGTTTCTTCGAAATTCCAATACATCGTTTTACTATTTCTGATGTATTTTACATGTTTTTTCTACTCTTTTGTCTTATCGCTTTCAGTTATAAAATTTTAAAAGAATGCGATAAATGGGAAAAAACGTTCTTTATTTGTGATATATGTATAGTACTTACTTCCATATTCACATTAGAGTGGTATTTATTTAATCAACCAAATTTAAATATATTCTCTCTTTCACTAGGCGATGTTTTCCTTTCATTTCTATATCCAATTGCAGATTTATTGTTTCTTCTACTAGGCGTTAGTCTCTTTTTCCGTCCGACAATTTTTAATTCTAAACGGAAGATTTATATCTTTATTTTTGTATTGATAAGTTCTGCAACTTTTAACTATATTTATTTTTACTTAAATAACCATTTAGCAACTGAAACGATAACATTATTACGTCTTTTATATAGAATACCTATATTATTTATTGCAATAGCTGGATCTATTTCAGCAGATCGTAATAGCCATAAAAATTATTTCATTGTTAACCCTATAATAGGAAAAAAGGCTTTAGTTGTATTTCCCTATCTTGCTGTTGCAATACTAATCGGGTTTACATTAAAAGAACAAACATCATCCTCAACTCTCATTACAGGAAATTGTATTACTTTTATTTTCGTACTCATTCGTCATTCTATTGTACGTATGCAAAACAATTCCCTAACAAAACGTTTACAGGCATTCAATGCACAACTAGAAGAAAAGGTGACTTTACGGACTTCTGATTTAGTTCATAAATCAGAGGCTCTATCTCAAAAACAACAAAAGTTTAAATCGTTATATGAATATCACCCTGATCCTATTTTTACAATTGATTTACATGGCGTATTCTTAAATGTAAATCAAGCCGGAAGTATACTACTTGGAGCACCAACAGATGAGTTACTCGGTGAAACTTGTTTTTCGATTATTTTAGATGAAGACAAACATAAACTAACATCTGCATTAGAAAAGGTGAAACAACAAGAATCGGCATACTTACAACTAAGTTCTAAATATAAAGATGGTTTTACTTATTTTTTATACGTTACCATCGTCCCTATTATAATAGACGGACAAATTTCAGGAAGTTATATTATGGTAAAAGATATTACCGCACTAAAAAAGCAACAAGAAGAAATAAAGTATTTAGCATTCCATGATACGGTAACGAAAATTGGGAACCGTGCCTTTTTCCATAAGAAATTAAAAAGAGTTATAAAAAATGCTAAAACAACAGACAGTGAGTTCGCATTATTATACTTAGATTTAGATCGCTTTAAAGCAATTAACGATACACTTGGACATTCGGCAGGAAATCACATATTAGAAGAAGTAGCGAAGCGATTCCAATCATGTCTTCCATCACATACTCATCTGTCAAGAATCGGTGGCGATGAATTTACAATCTTAATTGAAAACTATACTGACGAAGATTCCTTATTCGATTTATGCAACCAGTTATTTGAATGCATGGAAAAACCGTTTGTCATACATGAGCATACATTAACTTTATCACTTAGTATCGGCATCGCTATTTATCCACATTCCGGAATCGATACCGCTACACTTTTGAAAAACGCTAATGTTGCAATGTATGATGCAAAGGCAAAAGAGCTTAACTCTGTCTCTATTTATGACGATGTAATCGCTAAAAAAATTGAAAGACGATTACGATTAGAAAAAGATTTACCAAACGCAATACAAAATGAAGAATTGTTCCTTTTGTATCAACCTCAAGTTGATAGTGAATCTAATAAAATTATCGGTGCAGAAGCTCTAATCAGGTGGAATCATCCTGAATTAGGCGTTATTTCTCCATATGAATTTATTCCGATTGCTGAAGAAACACTACAAATTATTCCAATAGGAAAATGGACATTGCAGCAGGCTTGTGAGCAAATGAAACGTTGGCACACACTCGGATATTCTCATTTAAAAATTGGTGTAAACTTATCTGCTAAAGAATTTGAACAAGAAGATTTTGTAAAGTCTATTTCTTCTACATTAGCAACTACAGGCTTACCGGCAAGTTCTCTCGACCTTGAATTAACAGAGCGCATTGCAATGATGGATGAGCGAGAAACATTGATAAAGCTCCGCACACTAAAGGGTTTAGGAGTTCACATTTCAATCGACGACTTTGGTACAGGTTATTCTTCACTAGCGTATTTACCTTTATATCCAATAGATACGTTAAAAATCCCAAGAGAATTTATTACAATGTCTGAAACGTGTGAAGATGGAATGGAAATTATTAAAACGATTATCACATTAGCACATACATTAGAAATGTCTGTCATTGCAGAAGGTGTAGAAACGAAAGAACATGTGAATTTCCTTCAAAAAAATAAATGTCAGTTTATTCAAGGTTACTATTATAGTAAACCTATCCATACTCATGCATTTACTGAGCTATTAGAAATCGGTATTCACCTATAGTATATTGCTAATATGGATAAGTAATAATGAATTTGAACAACTATAGTAAAAAGGAAAGAAGATATCTTCTTTCCTTTTGTTTTTTTATTTAAATTTCTATTCCTTCACCACTTCATTTATTATATTTATTAATTGATGAATCCCCTCATCATTTGTTTTCTTATATCCATTCATGTTTTGAATATATCTCTCCTTATTTGTATACAACTTATTTACTGCATGTATGAATACATTCGTACTTATTCTGTCCTGGATTATAACTTCCGCATATCCTTGCCGAGAAAAATATTCAGCATTTAAAACTTGATCTCCCCTACTAGAACTATTAGTTAACGGGATAAGCAACATCGGTTTCTTCAAAAATAGCAATTCAGAAATAGCAGTAGAACCTGCTCTAGAAACTACAACACTCGCCATATTTAGTATATGCGGCAACTCGTCCCCTATATACTCAAATTGCATATAACCTTCCATACCAATAGATGAATCCACCTTCCCTTTACCGCACATATGAACAATATTAAAATTTAATAGTAATTTTTCCAAACTTCCCCTTACCATATCATTTATCCATTGAGCACCTTGACTCCCACCCATAATTAACAATACTGGTTTATCTTGCTGAAATTTACAATAGCTTCTTCCCCGCAATACATTGCCCCTCTCAATTTCTTCCCTTACAATTGGTCCTACATAAACCTTCTTCTCATTACTTACATTTTCTCCTGTCTGAGGAAATGTTGTGCATAGTTTTGTAGTAAAAGGTAATGCTATTTTATTTGCTAATCCTAACGTACTATCTGGTTCACGTATTATTACAGGTACTTTATTCATCCACGCTCCTATTACTACAGGAACGGACACAAATCCTCCTGCCGAAAAAACAACATCTGGTTTTATTCGTTTCATCAATTTATAACTTTGTATGCAACCTTTTATTATTTTAAAAGGATCTTTAAAGTTCTCCCAATCCCAATATCTCCTAAGCTTCCCCGTTGAAATACTATTGTATTTCACATTTTGAACTAATAGTTTTTCAATTCCATTTTGAGATCCAATATACTCAATTCCCCATCCTTTTTCCATAAATTTAGGAATCAATACCATATTAATCATTACGTGTCCGGCTGTACCGCCCCCAGTAAAGAGAATCTTTTTATTCATAATTTATATCCACCTTTATCATTAAAAATCTTGTTTTATACTAATCTATTAAATGTAAGTAAACTTACTATTATTTATATAAACATTTAGCTCAAACCCTATATCTTGCAAAAAATCTTTAATAAGATCATAAAAATCATTTCCATACTCACTACATTCATACTGAGCAAAGACTTGAATTACAGGCCTAGTTCCTGTACCTATTACTGGATTTTTCCTATCACCCTTTTTACCTTCCACATAGGCTTGACATTTATTTATCGCCTCATAGATACACAAAACATGCTCTTCCTCATCTTTCCAGTCCAGCGTATCAACAATTAAAAGAAATAGCGTATTTTGATTATCCATTGTTTTATAGCCATTCATATATTTCTTACACCCTTTTCATTTTTCATTGAATGCAGATTTCACTACACTTCGCATACTCGAGTACATCTTTTAATGATTGATGGAATTGAATTTCTGGGACCCAACCTAACCTTTTTATATCCTCTATTACTAAACTCTCATTTGATTCGCTTCCACTATGCTCTGCTTCTTTTATGGAAAAACTCAGCTGTGTTAATTCTTTGTATTGTTCTATTACATCTAATAAAGACCGTTTTATCCCTGATCCAATATTATATTGTTTTCCATTTATTCCATCGCGCAATAACACATGATACGCTTTAACCGCATCACGTACATCTAGAAAATCCCTACTATCTTTCAAACTGTTTACTTCAATAATTGCTTCACTTTTATTCGACTCTATAGTTATCATTTTTTTTGCAAGAATAGAACAAATACCATTCGATACTCCTGGACCAATTAAATTCGAGGGCTTTGCAATGATAATATTTGAATTCATTAATTCACTCCACGCCTCTGCAATAATGACTTGCATCGTTTTACTTAAACTATATGGATTTGAAATTTTTATATTGCTCATACTATCTGCTTGCAAAGCAGATCCTATAACCAATGTTCTACAGTGAGGTACTTCTTGCTTAATTGCTTCTAATAAATATAACGTCCCTATTACATTAACCTCTACATATTCAAGAGCAGCTGTCCAAGACTCTATGACCGAATTCTTTCCTGCTAAATGCAATACATAATCTGGCTTTATTTGTTTCATTACCTTCATTACTTCGCTCTTATTAGTTAAATTACAAGTAATACCATTCCCAATTATTTCTCTATGTGCACGATTTTGAAACATAGGAATTACATGAAAGCCCTGCTCTAAAAAATATTGGCAAGCATGGCGTCCTGTGAAACCATTTGCACCAGTTATTAAAAGACTCGCATTTTTTTTCATCGTAAAAACCCTCCTTTTAATAACATTTGTTTCACCTCGTGTTTTGTAAGTAAGTCTTGTTGAGAACTAAAACTCTTCACATCCACAAGCGGATAGCTAGCATAATATTCTTGCAGTCCTTCTATAGGAATAGTCGGTAGTACCACAAAATAATTTTGATCAAAACTTATACTTGTTTTACTCTCTACCTCAGATAAAAGCATTTCACTTAATTTTTCACCCGGTCTTATCCCTACTTCTTTTACCTTCACGTTTTCCTTTTTCGAATCTTCAATTAAAACTTCTGCTAAATCTGTTATTTTACATGCCGGCATTTTCATAACAAAGATTTCCCCACCTCTACCTTGATATACGGCTTTAAATAACAATCCAACAGCATCTTCAATCGTTAAGAAAAATCTAGTCATATTTGCATCGGTAATCCCTACTTGTAAAGATTTTTTAATTTGTTTTTTAAAGAGTGGTACCACACTTCCGCTCGTCCCCAAAACATTTCCACCACGAACACAAATGAATTTTGTTTTCTTCGTTTGCATATTCGCATGCACCATTAACTTCTCACCAATTGCTTTTGTCATCCCATACGTATTTGATGGATCGGCCGCTTTATCCGTTGAAACATATATAACTTTCTCAACTTGCATCTGTATAGATGCTTCAATTACATTTTGTGTACCATGTATATTTGTTTTTATAGCTTCATAAGGATAATACTCACATACTGGAACATGTTTTAAAGCTGCAAGATGGAATACATAATGGACACCTTGGCATGCATAGACTAGTTGATCTTTATCACGAATATCTCCAATAATAAATTTTAATCTATCATCATTTATAAACTGTTGCTGCATTTCAAACTGAACCGTTTCATTTCTTGAAAAAACTCTAATTTCTTTCGGTGATTTTTCTAATAATTGTTTTATAAGTTCCTGTCCCCACGAACCTGTACCACCAGTAATTAAAATTATTTTATTTAGCATTTCTTTTCCTCCTACCACACATTTCAATTAAAATTGTATTTATAAAATTTATTGAATTATTTTCAATTGATTTAAATCATAATTGTCGTTTGTTACATTTAATTGACAAAATAAAAAAACAGAAACTATTAAAAATAGTTTCTGTTTTTTATTTCACCTCACAACAGTAAGATTTTTTATACTTTTTGCATGATAACTAAACCCTTATAAAAAACACCGCTCATTTATTTCTTATACTCGTAATAAAATAAATAGAACGATTCATAGCCAATAATCATGTTTAAATTTATGAAAAATGGAGGTAACGGAATGTACCGAAGCAATTCAAATCATACATATAACGGACCTTCCAAAGCACTGCCTCTCTCCCTATTTGATGTAAAAAATGAATTAAAACAAAAAAGCAAACTCATACATTCTGGCTCGATGTATAAATTAACGAAAGAAGAGCAACTCATCATCAACAACATAAAAATACAAACTGAACAGCTAAATAAAAATAATGTGACAAGAACACGAGCATACTACCAATTTTACACTCAATATCCAGAAATACATTGGGCACTACTTGGACATATGGTATCACGTAACGGCGGTTGGAATATGACTGATTTAAAGGGCGATTTATATACGAAAATTTTATCAGAGAAAGATCAAATCACATTTTTTTCTTTTTTAGAAAGAGGGAATTGGCTTATTTTCCAAGATGTATATCCTCAATTTCTGCTTTATGAACAAAGTGTGAAAAGAGCACAAAAGCTATTTCACCTTCTCCCTCACCTAAATGTTTCTACATTTATGGAAACGATGTGGAACGATTTTTGGAAAACAGGTAACAAAAAAACATTAGCCATTGCAACTATTATTAATGAGCAACACTACTTAGAAAAAAGAGTGATTCAAAATATACAATTTAAAAAGACTGTACTTAATAGTATTGGATTTAAACTCTTTGATTTCTTTCAATTTAATCATATTCTTTTCCCATTCTACGAAAATGATAAGAAACTCAAAGTATTACTATTTGGTGATACAATGAAACATTTCACTTCCTTACACGAACGAATCTTAATTGGAAAAAGGTTGTATTCATTATTATTTCGAGACACACATGTTTTATCTCAAATAATAAGCTGGGCCCAGCACCATCCGCATACAGGATCAAGAAAAGATTACTGGCCTCATTTATTTTCAAGTGTCAATGAATCTTTTTCCCGTGAGTTTTATAAGCGTCGAATAAAGAAATGCCAGTTGCGTAGTGGCGCTTATCGTATATACAGTCCTGCACTCATCTATGCATGGCGAGATATGAAGCATGAAGAAGTTGACAATGAAGATTGGTTTACGGACTGGCAAGTTGTAAATTACTTAGTAGATAAGGAGGAAAATATAAATGGACAAATTACAGAAGACTACTGTAAAACACTCGAAACAATTGAGTTGGCAATTCTTGCAAAGAAAAACGTCCTCCTTCGAGAAGAAGAATGATTTTCTAGCATTAGCAGTTACAATCTTACTCTCTTCTATTATCGGAACTTGCTTAGATGCTTTCTTTGTTGCGAACCAAATGTATTCCTTTCCCGTTAGACCATTCTCATCCATATTTTCAGTTAACATTGGCTTTACTTTGTTTGTACTACCGATTTTAACAGCTGTTTTTATACAAATTTCCAAAACATTATCTACAATTTCTAGAATTCTACTTATTATTTCAATAGGTATTTTTGCCAGCATTTTTGAACAAGTTGCTGAAAGATTCGGTTTCTTTATTCATAGCTTGGATTGGAATCATACATATTCTTTATTTGGCTATATGATTTTCTTTTCTTTTATTTGGAAAGTATATCATTTCATACAAAAATGAAGAGACCATAATCGATCTCTTCTTAAGCATAATCTTCGGTTATTGCTAATGGTGCAAGAGTTTGAAGACTTTTTGAACGTAAACGATAAGCAACGATTTTCTTCTTATATTGCTTGATTACATCAACATGTTCCTCATGGCTATATAGAGAAAATCTAATCTCTTTATTCCCTTTCTTCGTATCAATAACAAGTGGTGTTCCTTCTCCATGTGGCGGGAAATAATGTTTATCTAAAAATAAAGCTTCATTAAATTCATGAATAACTTGTCGTTTCATTTCTCCCTCTATATTCTTTCCATCTATCGATATAGAGGTATTCTCTTCCTCAAGTTTTTGATGCAATTCAAATCTACTAATAATTGATTCTACAACAGAAGTTGGCATACTAGAAACTAGCACTTTAACAGCGCCAAAAATAAATAAAGTAACTATAAACCATGTTGTCATTTTCTCATCTCCATTACATTTTAAAATATAAATTTCGTTCCATACGGTATGAATATACTAATGAGTATTCCCGTTACAATCATCGTTACCGAACCGATTGTCGCTTCTTTTTCGCCTTCCTTCACGAGACGGCTCACACCGATAATATGTGATGCGCAGCCCATCCCCACTCCTTTTCCAATCGTACTTGTTATTCGGAAAAACTTAAGTACTGTTGGTCCGATAATAGCACCTGTTATCCCTGCAACAACTACAAAACTAGAAGTCATAGATGGAATACCGCCAATTTGATCCGCTAATGAAATAGCAATAGGCATCGTCGCTAATTGCGGCAGTGTTGTTAATATGAGTTCCTTATCTATATTTAACATCCCGCCAATCACTACATTCATACTCGTTAAAACCACTATACCTACCGCTACACCGATAAGTATCGACAAAAAGTTTTTCATAAGTATGTTTCGCTCTTTAAATAAAGGTATCGCTAACGCTACAATTGCAGGACTTAATAAGCCGGAAAGAATATCTCCCCCATTTTCCCTATATTCATGATGAGAAATATCAAAAATTAAAAATAAGCAAATCATACTCGCTGTAACTGTTAACACCGGTAACGTAAATGGAAACGGAATTTTTTTATATAACTTTGTCGCCAATACATACATTACTACAGTAATAATAATTAAGACCATTTGCATCGTGCACCTTGTCGATTTTATTTTTTTGATGTTACTAATAATTGACTTATATATCCTGAAACAATTAAAGTTACTACCGTACTTGCAACTACTAACAGGAATATAATACTCCCCTTACCGAAAAGAAAAGACCCGAATTCCATCAGCCCTGTTGTCGAAGGAATTAGAAATAACGGTAAAAATACGAGTAACTTTTCCGCACCTTCCTCAAACCACTTTAATGGTAAAATACGAGTAGAAAGGAGCAGAAACAGCATTAACATCCCAATTAAACTTCCTGGCATTGATAAATGGAATACTTCCTGAATCCACGTACCAACTAAGCTAAATACATATAGCACGCCTACTTGCAGTAAAAGCGCCACGTACTTCATTTCTTTCCCTCATTTCAATATTACGCATCACTATTATGAGATCTCATTTAACGTTTCCGCAAACCTCGTAATTCCCAGTTGAATTTGTTCGACATCTACTCTCCCAAAAGTAAAACGAATATATTCATTTTTAGTACCTAAAACACTTCCCGGGACAAACGCTACACCATTTCGTATAGATTCGCCTAATAAATGATATTCATCAAATGTTCCTTGCACTTTGCACCATAAATGTATTCCACCCTCTGGAACAAAAAATTCAACCTGGTCCCCTAATATTTCTTCAAGCTTTCTAATTAACACATCTCTTCTGTCTTTCAATTGCTCACGAAGCATTGTAATATGTGCATGAAAATCTTCTGATTCTAAAAATTGATTTGCCACCCACTGCGTAAATACACTATGGCCAAAATCAACTTGCTGTTTTGCATCCGCTAAACGTTCTATTACACGCGTAGGGCCAATTACCCAGCCAATACGTAATCCTGATGCAACAATTTTTGATAATGAACTTATATAAAGAACATTCCCGTTTTGATCCATTGACTTTAATGTAGGATTCACTTCTCCATTAAATGAAGTTAAACTATACGGATCATCTTCTACAATCGGTATACCAAATTCAGAAGACAGCTCTAAAACCTTTTTACGCCTTGCTAATGACAACACAGTTCCCGTTGGATTTTGATAATCTGGATTCAAAAATACCATGCGAATACGATGCTTTTTATGCAAATCAATTAAGTCATCTGGATTCATTCCATGCTGATCAACAGGTAGATGGAATATTTTTAAGCCAGCAGATTTAAACATCGGCAATGAAAAACAATACGACGGATCTTCAATTGCAATCGCGTCTCCTGGTTTTAATAAGCATTGCACGATAAGGTTAAGTGCCTGTTGTGCGCCAGATGTAATAAGGATAGAATTCGAATCTGCTTCAATTTGTTTATATTGCTGAACATGTGCTGCAATTGTTTTTCTCAACATTTCATTTCCAAGCGGATGGTCATAACCGAGGTTTTCCATAAATGTTTTCTCCGACAAAATCGTTCGGAATCTATCGCTCGGAATCAATTCTGGTGACAATTCACCACTCGCTAAATTAATTAAGTCGTCTTTTTGTGTTTCCGTTCTAATTTGTTGAACGAGTGGTACGTTAGGTAAGAACGATCCATCCTCCACGTACCTACCCCAGTTCGGTATTCGTTTATGTGAGACACCCCATATATCTGTATTGACCCTTGTTCCGCTTCCCTTTTGCCGTTCTACTACTCCAAGTGATTTTAATTCTTCATACGCAGCTACTATTGTACTCCGGTTCACCTGTAATTCTTTCGCTAACGTACGCTCAGAAGGTAACTTGCTGTCAGAAGGAAACTCACCTGAAGAAATACCCCTTTCCATATAATCCGCTATTTGTTTATATACAGGCGTCTTATCTGCACGATTTGGTTTCCATTCCACCTTGTTGCCCCCTCTCAAAACGAACTATCCTTGATTCCCTAATAACAGTATTAACTTTAATAATAGTATTAATTAATTACATGATTTAAAAATCTTTCTACCGTCATATTAAAGCTAGTCGGCTGTTCTAAATAAGGTAAGTGTCCACTATTTTTAAACTCAATAAAAGTTGTATTTTTCAAACGTCTTTCAAACTCTCTTACATATTTCTCGGGAACGAAATCATCATTTTCCCCTCTTATAATTAAAGTAGGACATGAAATATTTGAAAGAAACAGTCTTTGATCATAATCTACTAATTCAGCAAATAATCTTTGAATATGCACCGAATTAATAGACTGTAAAGATTGATAAAATCCCCTAACAATTACTTCATTATCTGCTACTCCCATCGCCTTCAATAATGTATCCGCCCATGTTTTTCCATTATCGTGTAAGCTAAGTAAATCATATACTTCAATTCGTTCTTTTCGATCTTCAGGCTCCAAATAGGGAAATGCATTTACAACAATTAAACTAGAAACAAAGCCTGGATATTGAATAGCAAAATCGATACCGACTCTAGCTCCTTTTGAAAGACCACACATAACTACTTTTTGTATCTTTAAATAACTGCATAACTCATACAATACATTTGCATATTCTTTAAAAAGAATTTCCAGCCCTTCCGATTTCCCATGCCCCGGTAAATCAAGAGAAATCACCGTCCAATTCTCTTTGAAATATTGCCTTTGATATAACCAATTGTTTGCGTTCCCACCAAGACCGTGTAATAACAATATAACAGGGCCCGATCCTTCTATATTGTAAGAAATTTTCCGATTCTTATATTCAAAATACATATTCATCACCTTCAGCTATAACGTCACTTACTCTTATCTTTGAATGAATATATCCAAAATGGTTCCTTTTCTAACCACTCTACTGTTTCCGGTACACCTTCTTCATACTCTCTTTTTAGTTCCGTTACTTTCGTCGCAAATTGTGATGCATGTGCTTGCAATGCCTCTAATTTTTTGGGAACATATTCTTTCACTTCGTTTTTAAAATGCGGAGGACCTATTTCCGCTTCATGATTCTTCGAAAAAGCTACCGCATAAAATGTTGGCCTTTTATATTCCGGAATATTAGCTAACGCCTCTGCTACCGCTTCTCCTGTTGCATCATGATCTGGATGAACCGCATATCCCGGATAAAAAGAAATAACTAGCGAAGGATTCACTTCTTCTACACATTTTTGTAATACACGTCTTAACTCTCCGGGAGTTTCAAATTCAAGAGTTTTATCACGATATCCCATCATACGTAAATCTTTAATCCCTAAAATATTTGTAGCCCTCTTTAGTTCCGTCTCTCTTATAACATTTAATGATTCACGTGTTGCAAAAGGAGGATTCCCCATCGTTCTCCCCATTTCACCTAACGTTAAGCAAACATAAGTAAGAGGAACATTTCGCTGCGCATAAGCTAAAATTGTACCTGCCACGCAATATGACTCATCATCTGGATGCGGAAAAACAATTAAAACGTGGCGTTCATTTTTTATCAAAATCATACTCCTCCATCATATACAATATTAACTTTTTTCTTTCAAAACTATTAAATCACTACCGCATACCACGTTACCCCAACAAGTAGTACGAAAAGAAGAAGAATATAAATAGTTGATAAGTTTTTCACATTTCTCTTTGTAGACTTGCCGTAATTCTCCTCCACATTTCGTGCAACTAACACGGTCCCAAACAGGGATCCAATTACAATAATAACCACTAGTGAAATTGCAAAAATCATTGTATTTTCACCTCTCTAAAGACAATCTATTTTAATAAAGAACTTCCTCTTTAAAACTTTAATAACATACTACCTTTCTTCTCTTATCATAATAGATGTTTACAAAAAACGGACCAACCACTTTTGTGTTTTTTTGCTCATCCACTTTAAAAAATAAAAAGCAACTGATCACTTTGGACTCAGTTGCTTTTCACACGATAAATTATTTTCTATTTTTATTTGAAATTAATTCGATTTAAAAGTTTAGTCTTTTCATAATGAAACATCGATTGAGATAACTCGAAAATTGTCCCGTTTACAAGACATACTGTATTTTCAATAAGAAGCGCCGGATCACCTTCATTTAATTCTAACAGCTGCGCGTTTTCTTTATTTACTTTTTCACAACTAATAAATTTATCGGCAAAGCCAATATTTAATCGTAAATCTTCAATGAAATAACTGTATACAGAGCTTAATGCTATTTCTTTATTCAAATATGGAATAATATCCTTTTTGAAATAACTTACTTCAATAGAGAATGGTTTACCATCTACAATTCTTAAACGCTTCAAAAAATATATCCTAGTTCCAGCTTCGCATTGCATCCGCTTTGCTATATCTTCGTCCGCATCTATTACTTCAAGCTCTAACACTTTCGTTTCAATATTTTGCGAAACGAGATTTTTCGTTAATCCACGTAAACTTCCTAAATTAATGTAATCTGTTACAGAAGTTTCACGTAAAAACATACCACTACCTTGCACTTGAAAAATATAACCTCTATTTACAAGCTGACTAATTACTTTACGTATCGTATTACGGCTTACTTCAAACCGATTCATCAAAGCTTCTTCTGTAGGTAGTTTTTTCGTTTCATTAAAAAGCCCATCTCTAATGTTTTGCTCTAACACATCTGCAATTTGTTTATACTTTGCACTCATACACTTTCTCCTAAAATACTCTTTTATCTGTTATAACTCTTCTCCTCTCGTTTCGATCACATGTTTATACCAATGAAACGAAAGTTTTTTCTTACGTTTTAAGTTATCATTATGATCGACAAAAATAAAGCCATATTGCTTTTTATACCCATTTAACCAACTTAATAAATCAATCACTGACCATGCATAATAACCTTTTAAATTGATTCCCTCTTCAATTGCACGCTTTATTACTTTTAAATGCTCTTCAATAAATTTAATTCTCGGAACATCTACAACTTCTCCTTCAATGATTGGATCTTCATCACCAAGTCCATTTTCCGTTACATACATCTTTATGTCACCGTAACGCTCTTTCAACATATGCAATCCATCTAAGAAACCTTCGGGAGATATTTCCCATCCCCATTTTGTATATGTTTTATCATCCATTTTTACTGTGCGATAAAAACCATCAAAAGAAGGATTACCTGGAGCAAGTGTTGAGTTTTCTCGAGAATGCTCATCGCTCTTTATATCCATATCGTATCTTTCTACTCGTATTGGTTGATAATAATTCAAGCCAATAAAATCATTCTTTTCGGCATTTTGTTTAATGATTTCTAATTCTTCAACCGTCCAATTAGGAGTCCACCCTTTTTCCTTTAATTGTTGAACAACATAAGGTGGATACTCACCTTTTAAAACTGGATCATAATACCAATACGTTTCATATTCATTCGCATGATTTGCTGCTAGTATATTTTCTTTTTCATCATCCACACTATAAGCAGGTAAGAAAACATGTGTAATCCCAATCTCCCCATATTGTTTCAGCTGCTTGTACACCGCAACTGTTTTCGCATGTGCATAAAATACATAATGAGTCGCTTGAAAATACTTTGGAACATCATTTTTTATCCCTGGTGGATGTGCACCTTTTAAATAGCCTAATCCACAAAACATTACTGTTTCATTAAAAGTAATCCAATGTTTCACTCTATCACCAAATGCTTTAAAGCAAATTTCGGCATACTTTACAAAAGCATCTGCTGTTCGTTTATTCGTCCACCCACCATCCTTTTCTAACGGTAATGGTAGATCCCAATGATATAAAGTGACAAACGGTACAATCCCGTACTTTAAACATTCATCAATTAAATTGTTATAAAATTTAATGCCTTTTTCATTTACCTCTCCATCTCCATTCGGCAATATTCTCGCCCAAGAAATCGAAAAACGATACGATTCCAATCCCATCTCAGCCATTAAACGAACATCTTCCTTATATCGATGATAATGATCAACCGCTACATCACCATTTGTTCCATTGTATGTTTTGCCAGGAATTTTTGAAAACTCATCCCAATTCGTAACACCTTTTCCATCCTCATTCCATGCACCTTCTACTTGATAAGAAGCTGAAGCAGCTCCGAATAAAAAATCATGTGGAAACTTCATAGTATATACCTCCATTTCATTAGAATAAATCAAATTCATTATTACATATAAAATTTGTAGGTACAAATTTAAATGATTATTATATAACAAATTTCTGTTTTTCACTATAACTAAACATAGCATTCACACCATTTACAAAAAAAGAACCTATAAAGGTCCTTTTTCAAATTGTACAACGCAGCACTATATTGAGTATCTTAAAGTTTATACTACTGATAAATGTTAACAAACTTATTCTTCAATAATGAATTGTGAAATTAGCATTTCTAAATTTTCGACTTTCTTTTTCATTTCATTAGATTTCGTCGTTACTTCTTGAATCAATGTGGCTTGTGCTTGAATTGATTGTACCGTTCGATTCGTTTCTTGCGAGACTTGTGTTGCAGTTTCAGAGACTATTGATAAAGAGGCATTCACTTCTTCTGTCCCAGCAGACATTTCTTCTGTGGCAGCAGACACTTCTTGAATTTGGGACGTTATTCTATTAATATCTTGCATAATAGATGAAAATGCGAGTTCTGCCTTATATGCTGCTTCTTTACCACCACTAGCCTGTTGTTGACCTTTTTTCATTACATGAACTGTATCCTGTGTATCTTGATGTATAAAATGTAATAAATTATTTATATCATTTACAGACGTTTTAGATTTCTCAGCCAGACCTCTTACTTCAGCTGCAACTACTGCAAATCCTTTTCCATTTTCTCCGGCGCGTGCCGCCTCAATTGCAGCATTTAAGGCCAGTAAATTCGTTTGTTCTGCAATATTAGTAATAATATCTAGCGCTTCTTCAATTTGTTGTGTACGTGTAACAAGTCTATCAATGACCTTAGAAGTTTCTTCGACAACTTCATTCACACTATTCATTTGACGAATAGATTGTTTTATAACTTCACTACCAGAATTTGCTTGGTCTATTGTTGCAACAGCAACTTCAGCAACCATCGCTGAAGATTCAGCTACTGTTTGAACTCCAGTTGCAATTTCTTCCATCGCAGTTGAACTTTCTTGAATACTAGTCACCTGTCCCTCTATTTCTTTATTTATTTCAGAAGTAGTTCGAACAACCTCGTTTGATATATGTGCTGCCGTTTTTGTCTCTTGTAACATATTTTCAGTTGAAATAATCACTTCTTTTGCTGTAACCTTCACCTGACCGACTAATTGTTGCAAGTTATCTAACATACTATTAAAGGATTGTACAATATGGCCTAATTCGTTCTCGGATTTATAAGAAGTTCGAATTGTTAAATCTCCAGCAGATACTCGTTCCATATCTTTTTGTAATAATACAATTGGTTTTTTTATAGTATTTTTTATTATAAAACCAATAAAAATAATTATTATGATTCCAACACATGAAATAATTACAAATGTTATTATTGTATTTTTCACACTATTGATATTCTCTTTTTGTAGTTGTTCAGCCGCGGTATTATTATATAAAATAAGTTCACGGATAGACTGAATTGTTTTTCCCATATTAGGCTCAATTTCTTTTAAATAATAGCTATAAGCTTCTTCATTATTAGTCAGTCCCAAATCCTGTGCTTTCTTCATTTGTATTCTTAAATCTTTGAATTGACTTTGAAATGCATTATACAAGCCCTTTTCTTTATGAGAACTAATTCTAGTTTCAAATTGTTTTAATAACTCATCATTTTCTTTCCTAGTCTTATCCATTTCTGTTATTAGTTCTTTCATTCTTTTTTCATCTTTCGATATCATAATCTCCATAAAATTCATATTAACATGGTAAAAATTTGATTCTACAGTTCCTATCCATTCAATTGGTAATAGCCTTTCGTCATACATACTAGAAGATGTATTTTCACCTTTTTGAAGCCCTAAAAACCCTAGAGAAGATAACATGATACAAGCCAAACTCGATATAATGACTAACACATTTAATTTCGTTCCAATTTTACTATTTTTAATAAAAGACAACAATTCCACCTCATCTGTATATTATACTTATATGTTTTATATTACAATAATATTCGACATTTATCGACATTTTTTTGTGTCGATTTTATAACTGCATTAAATTATTATATTAACTATATAAACCTATTCAAAGAACTTTGATTCTCATAATATCCAATACTAAAAAGTCTTATGGGAATTCCACAAGACTTTTAATAGCGTTACATTGTTTCTATGAAATTATGGTGAAAATTAAAGTGACTTATTAGTTCTTATAACTTCTTGATAGAGAATCGGTGACCACTTATCACTAACATAATCTTGGATCACCCAACCAACTCTTTTTGGATTCTCTTGTTTAATATATGCCGCAATTTCGGGATTTATATAAGAGGCATAATAATATGGGCTATTCCATGCTGTACCACCAGAAGACAAGCTTGTAAAATTAACATATAGATGATTTAAATCCTCACTATTGTTCATCGTTTCCTTGATCGTATCTTTAATAGATTTTACTTTCACATCATAACTCACTTTATATTTATCTTGTACTGTTACATTTACATTTTGATTTACAGTTGTCGTAAACGTCTCATTATCTGGCCAATAAAAATTATTATATCCTCCAGATTCATTACTACCACTATATCTTTTTAGTAGTACAATTTTCCCTCGAGCATCTCCAAGTTTTATATTTCCTTCTGTTTTTAAAAAGATAGGATCAACAAAATAATTTTTTTCAAACGTATTACTAAATGAACCTTCTGCCCCTTTCATATCCTCATACTCTTTTTTTAAAGACATAATAATTGTTTCACTTGGGTTATCTTTTAAAAATTGTTTCGCTTCGTTTATGAATTCATGCAGTGTTACATAAAGATATAATGGCCCATGATGAAGAACTATCGTATTATCATCTGTTAAACGGCCTCTTATATCAAAAATGCGAGCTCCATGATCCATTTGATAACGAAAATCATACTCTTGCGTCATTCCCCATACTTGCTTTATTGGATTTTGTAATTTAAACGTACCACTATCATGTGTTCCTGGAATTGAAATTCGTGCTAACGGGATGTTATCAGGTATAGGTTGCATCCATTTTGACCAATTTTCAAGTTCAATAACAGAGCTAGCTGCAACGACTTGCTTATCGTGTAAAGCAAATACAGATGTGATAAATATCATACTACATATGAATAATTTCAAAATAAACTTCTTATTGCTCATTATTATTCCTCCCTTTTCTGTTTTATATCAAACTTATTGAATATAATATAATCTGGTGAGTAAAAAATAAATAACATTTCATCAATATGAAATATTGCATAGAAGTAAAGTTAAAAAATCATTCACATATACTGAATTAGAAAAATTTAAAGGAACTTCATCTGAAGTTCCTTTCGTTTATTTTATATTCAATATATATGAACCATCTTTATTCTCATACTTATAAACATATAAATAATATTTACCTGGCTTTGCATTATAAGTTCCTTTAACTACATTCCCTTCATTTTCACCATATGCTACATAGTTGTTTAAATCTGATTCATGATGAAGTACCCATGTCATTCCAATGTTTTGTTCATTTAGTAGAGAAATATTAATATTTTCTGGTGAGTCAATTTGGAAAGTAAATACATCTACCTTATCACGATTATGTAGTGTTCCTTTTATTGGTGTATGAAAGTTAACTTTATTTGCCTGTCTACGTTCATTATTTGGTTCATTTTCTGTTACTTGTAACTCATTCCCACCGTTCAGTTCTCTTCGTTCATACCCTAAATCTACTAGTATAGACTTCAAATCTGGTAAAACACCAATTTTATCTGAAGATGGATCTTTAGATTTCGTTCCAGTGTTACGGTTACTTAATATCGTTCTTAATTCACTTGGTCTATACGGTTGTCCTAAATTTTCTTTAGCAATACTTTGTACTAAAGTCGCTGCTCCTGCGATAATGGGTGAAGCACTAGATGTTCCACTAAAGCTTGAAGTATAAAGATTTACAGCACTTCGACTTTGCTCGGCTGTAGTTGTATCTACATTTTCTCCCCACCCGTACACATCAATCCGACTTCCATAATTTGAAAACCACATACGCTCATGAGGGAAAGATGAAGAGCCCGCTCCTACCATAATTGCACCTGAATCTTTAAAATCTTTACTATTACGATTTAAGACTTGTTTACCATTTCTATCTTTAAATTGATCTAAATCATTCCATCCATTTGCTCCAGCTTCTATAATGACAACACCTTTATCTGTACCAGCACGAATCGCATCAAAGATATCTGGTTGTATTTCAACAGGTAAATATTTATCACCATATCCATCAAAGGAAGCTTGTGCCTCTAATAATAAAACATCCCCAGCTTCTAACTGATTTACAGCACTTAATATTGCATCAGCTGTATTATACTGCCCGTTATCTCTTATTTGAGAAATCACTTTCGCTTTCGCTTTTGGCGCAATCCCAATATTCCCCACTGCATTATCTTCAGAGGATACAATTCCTAGTACTGACGTTCCATGTCCAACATGCTGATCTATATTTCTTCCAGACATTAATTTAATATTTTGATGTACTAAATCCTCATGATTTAATAGCCATCCATATTCCATATCAACAAAAGTTATACCATTTCCATTACCGCCTTGAACTCCCCAGGCGAAGGGCGCATTAATACCGTATGGTGCCGCATCAAGGTAACCTTGTTTTTTATATCTAGGATTGTTATTAGGATTAAAAGATACACTTAATGGTTGTACTTCCGGTGGCGTTATTTTTTCTTGTTTCTTCACATACACATCTTCTATTAAAGAAGATGTCTTTAACTTATCTACTAGTTCTTCTTCCTGCTCACCATTTTGAGTTTGAAGAATATAGTATTTTAATAAACTTGTAGATATATTATTGGGTGCTTTCACTTCAAGGTTTTGTATTTGTTCCGGGCTTACAGATGTGAATAAACGATTAAATGTTACAGCTGGATATTCTGCAAAAAAATCTTCTAGTACTTTATCGTTCGTTTGAGATTGTATTTGTTTTTCAATACCATCTTCATATGGCAATTTCAAATCCGCTCTGAATTTTACAATGATTTGCTTATCTGTTTCTTGTTCTATCCCTAATTTACTCTGCTGTTCTACAGAATCAGCCTTTACACTATTGACCGTGTCCCCTATTCCTAAAAATATTGAAATAATTACAGCTGAAACAGATATTCTTTTAAATATATTCATTACATCACTCCTCCTATTAATAATATGTAATCATTATATTAATCTATAATGATTTTACTTATATAACATATTCCCTTTCTACTAAATAGATTATAGTAATCAGCAATATGAACTTCAATGTATTTTCATATGCAATATTTCATATTCGGACTCTACACTACATAAATAAGAAACTTATGATGATTATTTATTTTATACGTGCTAATATACTTATATCAAAATATTATGTATAGACATTCTGAACTATATTACTTAACAATTTTACCTTATTTTTGCTAGGAGGATTTACAATGAAATTATTAAAAATAAAACATATAATCCCTATATCTGCAGCTGCAATTACATTCGTATGTCATCAAAGTACAGCTGAAGCATCTACCATTCATACAGTAAAAAAGAATGATACACTTTGGGGCATTAGTAAACAATATGGGGTTTCAATACAATCCATTAAACAGGCTAACAATAAAGGAAACGATCAAACCTTTATTGGTGAGCAGTTAAATATTCCAGGGTCCATGAATTCAAATGAAATCACCGTTCGTCAAAATGCCAAACCCAAACCTGCGAACATTTCTAGACAAATTATTTATCAAGTACAACAGGGAGATTCATTAGAAACGATAGCAAAGCGTTACAACGTTACCGTTCAATCTATAAAACAAATTAACAATACAGCCGGAAACAAGCTTTATACAGGACAACATTTAAAAATTAACTCAAGCATTTCAGAAAAAGAAAAAGACTTAATGGCACGCTTAGTTACCGCTGAAGCAGGTGGCGAATCTTATAAAGGTAAAGTAGCTGTAGCAAAAGTTATACTAAATCGTGTAAATGCAAAAGGTTTTCCAAATACAATAACAAGCGTTATTTATGAACCTATTAAATACGGATATGCCTTTACTCCTGTTACAGATGGAAGAATTAATCAGCCTGCAAGCCCAGAAGCAAAAATGGCAGTAGAAGAAGCTATCTCCACAAATGGCATACATTCTGATTGGCTTTATTTTTACAATCCAAAAACATCAACAGACAAATGGATTACGACACGTCAAACAGTAGCAGTAATTGGTAACCACGTCTTCGCTAAATAACATATAAAAAACAGACCTTCTCACTTAAAAGGTCTGTTTTTTTATATGTAAGAATTTATTTATCATATGACATAGTGATCTTTGAAAACTATTTCTTCTTTTAAATAAAGACATTTATATTTACTTCATCACTCCGAAAAATTAAAGAAGCATCGAGTTCAAAAACTCCCTTTTTATTAATAAAAGCTATTTCTTAACTTCATAAAATTGTTATACACTAGAAAAATAAAAACAAACTATTCGTTAGCAGGTGAAAAAATATGTATGATGTTACAATTATCGGTGCTGGAGTAAGTAGCATTTTTATGGCTTATTCACTGACTAAAAGTAACAAAAAGGTTTTAATTCTTGATAAAGGTAAAACGCTAGAAGATCGCCATTGTCCTTTAGACGAAGGAAAAGTGTGTACTTGTACTACATGTGATAAATATTTCGGATTTGGTGGTTTAGGAAAATCTGAAGGGAAATTTAATTATACAAACGGATTTGGCGGAGAACTTGAGCAAAAAGTCGGTAAAGAAAGCTTTATTCAACTCATGGCTGAAGTAGATGAAATTCTATGTCAGTTCGGAGGAAGTTCTGTTTCAAAATACTCTACAGAAAATCCAAATCTCAATAAGAGAGCTGAAACGTGTGGTTTACAAATGCTAACAACAGAAGTAAGACATCTTGGTACTACCCTTTCAAGTGACATTTTTCAGCAGCTCTATGAATTTTTACTTACGAAAATAAATATTCAATTTCATATAGATGTACAACATATTATGAAACAGAAAGATCATTTTACAATAGAGACAAATGAAGGAATAGTTCAATCTAAGCAACTAGTGTTTGCAACTGGGCGTTCCGGAGCGGATTGGTTAAAAGAAATGTGCACTTCTCTAAATATTTCTCAGGAACAAACTCGTGTAGATTTAGGTATTAGAGTAGAGATGAAAGAACACCAATTACGTTCTATATTAAAAGATACATTTGAGACAAAACTTTCTTATGAGCATGAACAATTCACAGCAACTACGTACTGTATGAATCCGAAAGGACGCATCATTAGAAAGTACGAAGAAGGTTTAGTTATGCCTGACGGTCAAAATTTTCGAGAGGAAGGAACTGGCACACCTAACTTAAATTTCACTTTATTTATCCCACGCTATTTTTCAACTCTCAAAGAAGCAAATGTATACGCAAGTTCAATTATTAAAAGCATTAACCAAGGACGAGATCGAATTGTTATACAGCGCTTAGAGGACTTACTAAATAAACAACCTACAACAGAGAAAGGCATGAAACATAACCGTATACAGCCTACACTACAAGGAGATTATGGCGATTTGCATACAGAAATTCCTCCATTATATATTGAAGGGCTTAAAGAATTTTTATTACGTTTAGAACAATTCATCCAAGAACCGATCGATAAAGATACTTTATTATATGGAATTGACGGAAAATTCTATGCTCCTACGATAAAAATCAATAACCATTTTGAAACAAGTGTGCATGGACTATTTTTAGTTGGAGATTGTTCAGGCGTCACTCATTCATTATCTCAAGCTGCTGCAAGTGGGTTGTATGTTGGAAAATATTTATCTCATATTTAATTTCTTTCATGAAGATAGCAATCAAATATTTTAACTTCCATAACGCTTTATTTATGTACCTTGTCCTTCCCCCGCTAATGATTATCCCACCAAAAATCGGGATTTTACGAGATACATATTTAACATAACTATGTATGGTAAAACTATCGACATTCAATTCTAACAAATTGAATGTCAACAGTTTTAAAAGCCTCTATTCATTTCCACTTTCATTTGTTCGATATTTTGTAACATCATCATAGTGTTTAATATGTTAGGATGTCTATAAGTATTTTTTACTACAACTATGACTATTTCTGTTCTATTTCCAAAAATAGATTTGCGCTTTAAAATTCCCTATTGTACGTATATGAATACTTCATATTGTTACCTTTAGAAACCATTAAATGGTTCATTACACTCTAATAGTTATGAAAATATAATATATAACACAAGTTAAATAAATCGTATAAAGAAGGTGTAAAAATGAAGAATAAAATTAATTTACAAATGCAAAATATAAGCTTTGTTTTAATAATTGCGTTAGCAGTATGGTTAAAAACATATCTTATTACAAGATTCAGTTTTGATTTAAAAATTGAGTCTTCTACACAAGAGCTTATTTTGTTTATTAGCCCTCTCGCTGCATCATTAGCTTTTGTCGGATTAGCATTATTTGCAACCGGTGAAAAGCGAAATTATATAGCTCTATGTATTAATCTCTTATTAACAATCGTACTTGTTGGGAATGTAATGTTCTATGATTTTTATAGTGATTTCGTTACGTTACCAGTACTTGGACAAACATCAAACTTTGGCCAATTAGGCGGCAGTATTATAGAAATATTGAACTACAAAATTATTCTCGCATTCGTAGACATTATTTTCTTCTTTATTTTGTTAAAGAAGAAGGCACTAGTCTTCCAAACCGGACGTGTAACTCATCCGGCACGCTTCGTATATTTTCTCTTTTTCTGCAAGGTGTATTTTTTGCGAATCTACACCTTGCAGAAAAAGAGCGCCCTGAACTATTAACGAGATCATTCGACCGAGTCATGCTTGTTAAAAATTTAGGACTATACACTCATCAAATATATGATTTAACACTGCAAGTAAAAGCAGGATCACAAAAAGCACTTGCTGATAGTAGTAAATTACAAGAAACTGAAAACTACGTAAAGGCAAACCAAAGTGAGCCAAACCCTAACATGTTTGGTGCAGCGAAAGGAAAAAACGTAATTGTTGTCACTCTTGAATCCCTGCAAACCTTTTTAATAGGCGCATCAGTTAACGGTCAAGAAGTTACACCATTCTTGAATGAATTCATCAATGAAAGCTATTACTTCGATAACTTTTTCCACCAAACTGGGCAAGGAAAAACGTCCGATTCTGAATTTCTAATCGATACGTCGCTGTATCCATTAAATCGAGGAGCTGTATTTTTCACGCACGGTAACAATGATTATACTGCGACTCCAGAGATTTTACGTCAGCAAGGTTATTTCACTTCTGTATTCCATGCGAATAACGCAACATTTTGGAATCGTAACATTATGTACTCTGCTCTCGGTTATGATCGTTACTATAATGAACTTGATTACAAAATTACGCCCGAAACAAATTTAAATTGGGGATTAAAAGATATCGAATACTTTGATCAATCAGTAGATATATTAAAAACTGTTGACCAACCATTTTACGCTCGTTTCCTTACTTTAACGAACCATTATCCATTTACTTATGATGAAGATACAAAATTCATTGAACCATACAACTCTGGTAATGGTGTATTTGATCGTTATATCGTAACAGCACGTTACTTAGACGAATCAATTAAAAAATTTATTGAGCGTTTAAAAGCCGAGGGAATGTATGATGATTCTATTATTGTGTTGTATGGTGATCATTATGGTATTTCTGAAAAACACAATCGTGCAATGGCACAGTTTTTAGAAAAAGATCAAATAACAGAATTTGATACTTTAAATTTACAACGCACACCTTTATATATTCATATGCCTGGCCAAACAGAAGGTCAAACGATTTCAAAACCTACGGGACAAATCGATATAAAACCTACTATTCTAAACTTACTTGGGATTGATACTACGAACGATATTCGTTTTGGTCATGATATGTTTTCAGATGAATATACCGGTTTTGTTGTTTTACGTGATGGTAGCTTTATTACAAACAAGTATGCATACACAAACAACACTTTCTATGACCGCATAACAGGTGAAATTGTAGATTTACCAAAAAAAGAAGCACGAGCACTCATTAACCGTGCACAAAATGAATTACGAATGTCTGACAAAATTATTGAAGGCGATTTATTACGTTTCTCAGAAAGTAATAAAATTAAAACTGGCGAAGTACAAACTAAAATTAAAGAGACTGAAAAATAATCTAAATATGAAAGGGAGCAACTGTAATAAGTTGCTCCCTTTTACTATCGTATAACATATGATGCAATGTCATATAAAAACCTCGTATATTTTACTTTTATTCTACGCTTGTTTCTAAAGTTACATCTGTATAGGTATGATCATCACCTATATTTAAAATTACTTCACATTGACGTAATCTCAATTCAAAGAGCATGATAGAATCATGATAAACTTCAGGTTGTGATTTCATCTTATGTAACATCTCTTGTTTTTCTTGTATTTCTAAATGAGTATTTTCTACAGCTTGTTTCAAGGAGTTAAATGGATTCCTAAAGAATATGTTAATATCCCGCTCTTGCGTGTTTTCAAATAGCTCAAATTGCAAGAAAAATTTCTTCATAATAGAAGCCGTTACCTCAGTATAATCTTCATTTTCTACATACTGTTTGTATTTGTTATATAGCATACCTTTGTTTTTAGGAAGAACTCCAAATAATTTACCGGCACTTTTCAGTATAAATTGTGCTGGCGTAAAGCGACGTAAAATATTTACTTCATCCATTTGTATTCTAGTCGTCATTCTGTCAGTATCTCTGCGCCAGTCATCAAGCACTTTAAAATCACATTCTAACTGTATTCGATTTTCTCCAAATAAAGAATTAAGTCCTTCACTAAGTTCTTCTAAGTACGATTGACTTTGAAGGAGCTCATTATTAGAAATCGCAATCCAATTTTTCATAGAAAGAGCAAAATTAGGTAATACAGTTTGTTCTAAATATTTATGTACTCTTTCATTCATCGCTTTATTTAGTTCCGTATCAATGTGCCCGAAATCGCTTTCTTCACTAATTAAATCTGAACAACTCTGTAATATCTTCGGAATATTTTCAGTAAGTTCATTCGTAATTTCCGTTTTCATTGTACGATATGACTGTGTAATGAAATGAATTTTTTCCTTCTCAAAAGTAGTAAGATTATTACTGCTACCATTTAGTTTCACTAGCATATCTTCATTCCAATGAATAGAATCCACTAAATTGTTTTCTTTCTCAACGCGTTTATCCAATAGATATGTAATTGTTTTTCGAATGAAAAACAATAGCTTTTCCGTACGTTCTGCATCGACATTTTTATGATTAAAGTTAAAATGAATAAACTCAGTTAAATCATTTAATTGTTGACTACTTGTATATAACGAAGAGTAAGGGAAAATTCTCGCATGCGGGAAATATGTGTTTATTCTCGCTTGCGTATCATGTAATACTCTTTTCACTTCTGCATCACTGTAAATGTTATCGATTTTATTTAATAAGAAATGAATTTGTAAATTTGGTGTATGTTCTTGAATGCTTAATAGAATATCACGTTCTTTGTCAGTAAAAGGTGAATCCGCATTCAATACGAATAGTAATTCGTCTACAGAATTTAAATATTCGAATACCTCATCTCTAGTATCGTTATTCCTATTAAATCCAGGTGTAACTACAAATGTAAGTTTATTTTCACTTAAAAATCTGCATGGTAATTTAAATTCAACACATGCTCTATCTCTACATGTTTGATGGTGCTGAGACATCATATTATGGTAATCCGAGACATCTTCAGTTGTTGTAATTGCTAAGTCTGTTATGGCGTTAATTTCTGTATGCGCATCATTTTTTAAAACTACTACATTTGAAATTGATTTTTCTAATATATTTTCTCCTATTATAGAGTTAATAAATGTAGTTTTTCCGTTTCCTGAAGTTCCCGTTACTAAAATGCGATTTGTACTTAAATCTGCGAGCTCGCCAACTAACCATCTAAATCGGTGACCCATTTCTATATTATGTTTTTGTGCCCACTCTGTAATAGATTCAAAAAGATGCAAACTATACTCTAAGCCATCCACATGATTAATAGAATATAACAACAGGTTTTCAGCATGTTTTATATTTGCTGAATCTATTTCGGAAGGGAAAATCTCATCCCATGCCAATACAGCTGCAGATGGAAATACAGCATAAGATGGATTAACAACCTTTAACCAATTTGTTAACAAGTTTGGAATGATATCGTGCAATTGTTTAAGGATATATTGACCTCGAATTAATTCAAAGTACGTTCCTTCGTAAAGAGAAGAAATTTTGTCCCATATATCGGACGAATGTATTTCAATATGTAAGAAAAATTCATTTATTGTGTTAAGCCATGATAAGTAATTTTGTTCGTTTTTATAACTATTCCAAAGTGATGAAACCATTTGCGTAAATTGTACTTGATCTACATTATTTAACGTAACTAATACTTCATAAAAATAATCTGGTGAAATATGTTTAGTAAATCTTTTATCGATATATCCTTTTAAAACCTCAAACCACGGATAAGATTCTGTTCGAATTAACTCATTCACAGCAAGCTCTACTGCACTATCAAAATCTTGCTGCTCCTCATAAAAGGAACGGGCAATTTTTGTGACATTTGGATAATCCGGATTTAAAGAAACTGCTTCTTTAATAACAGCGAAAGCAGAGTCAAAATTATTTTGCTCTATGTAAAGAGAAAGTAATTGTAATCTAATCTCCGTCATCAATATTATATTATCAGTAGTAATGGACGTATAAACATTTTCAGCAACTGGTAATTGATTAAGCTCGAAATAAGCATCGGCAATATTTTTTTGTGCCCATGGTGCTAATTCATTACTAACTTTTTCCCATTTAAAAATAGCCGCTTCAAAATCTTGATGGCGATAATAAAATTCACCTTGTGCAAAACGAATGTAAGATCCATCAGAAATCTCATTTCTTTCTTCGTTTACATAAGCTTCTCCAAGTACATCAATAGGTGGTTTTGTTTCATTCTCCATTAGGAATGTTTCATAATACATCTTTTTTATTAATTGTTTTTCTACTCTCATCTTTTCCCCCACTATATCTTGAAAATACATTTTTAAGATATGTCAATACTTTTTGTATGTATGCTTTTTATCTTAACAAAGAATATCTTTTGGAAAATTTCATTTTCCTTTCATTTTTCAAGTTAGATTGAATTTTTATGAGAAAAGTTTCAGTTTTTTTTCAATTTCCTTTCAGTTATGAAACAGCATTAAATGTTCCTAATAACCTAATAACACTATAATCTCCCGCATTATATTATCAGGAAAAGTCTATATAAACCCATATTATAAAAACAATTTATAACGAATATATATGCATTATTCCCTTCCCTAATAAATAAAAGAAGCATTATCATATATTTCTCACATTGTTTTCCTTTGAAATATTTCAGTAGTTACGTAATTTAATTCCATTAACCTCTATAAATAACTAGTCCCAAAAAAATCTATATGCATATCATGTTATAGTAAAGAATTCAGGAAATCCTAAAAGGAGGCATTTTCATGTTTGAAGATAAATCTAAAATAAACTACCCATATGAATTTACTGAAACTACAACAATCCCGCTAAAAAACCCCATCAATAAAACTTTCAAAAACGGCTCTGGTACACATACTTTCCCAATTAAAAAACACTATAAAGAACAGGTGTTATATACGGAAAAAATTAATAATAATAAAAACAAATAACCTTATAGGCCCTTATAGCACTAAATATATAAGAATCTATATTAGACCTTGCATAGTTATAGGTAATAAATAAATTTTTCTTATACAACTCATGTACTTTTAAAAAGTGCTGATATACAGCGCTTTTTTATACATAGATAATAAAAGAACAAAAAAGGGTATGGATAGTTTCCATACCCTTTTTTGTTCTTTACTATTTATAAATAAAGTACGCCCATATTTATTTTACCTAGTAGCACTTTAATGGCCCCTCTAGAAAAAATAAAAACTAGTTTAATTAAAAATAAATTTCTTAGCCAATGCTCCTACCAGCATAAATTTACTCGTTGGCGTAATTGAAGAAAGGAGTAAATTTATGATAAATCACAAAGTTAAAGAAGCACCCAACAATTATATTGGCCATTATTGCTCTATTATATATATTTAAAAATTTACTAAAAGTTGTTTCAAAGCTACTTAGTTTTCATAAAATATTTTTTGTTTCCGTTGGAACGGATAAGCTTTAATCTCATCTGTATCTAAATTTTCATGAAATAAATGAATGGCTATAATTTGTCTACAATCGTAGGTATGATAATAATATGTTCCGGACTCCATACACATTACGCTTGTATATATGGTATTATCTAATGCACCTTCTTCTGTTATTACTCCGCCTTTAGGAACCTCGCAATTTGATAAAATATGAAATAGGGCCGATACTCCCTCTTCTTCACTATCTATACCTTGAATGTTTTGTTTGCCATATGCTGCTCGCACAAACCTTGATGGCGGGGTGAAATCCCCTGGAAGTCCCATTGAACCTGAGCCCTGACCAAAAGCACTTAATGGTAAGTTACTCCACTCAGTTGGCGCGAATGGCTGCGATTTAAGGCCAATATATTGTCTTAAATTTTGCAAATGCCAATTAAACTCCGGACTATTCGTCATCACTCCTAGTGGGTTATCATACATTTTTAACCCTTCATTTGTCGGCTCCAGTACAATGCAATCTCCCCATTTATCCGCTAAAATCCAATGTAGCGGTGGCGTAAGTCCTAAATCCGGTAATGGTATATCCAAAAAGGTAAGGCTATCTACAGATTTCTTTAACTCTTTGACAGAATTGAATTGTGTCAGACTCCAAGTCACAAAATCAAATGGAGCCAAATTTGTATTGTTGTCATCTATGCTTTGACTATAAGTAGCGAATCCTGGAAAATAGAGTGTTGCACATGTCATACCTGCTTCATTTACTCCGTCCGCCATAATGATCCTTCCTTGATGATTAATACCCATTCCAACCGTAGCATGTTTCGTATTAATAATTTCACCAGTTATATTATTCCACTGGTAATGTCGAGGAATAATTATTACTTCTTGATTCATATCTAATGTGAAGTCCATCGTTCTTGCAAAAAGGTGCTGACCGTTTTTTGTCTGTAATGTCAAACTAGTACACATAAAGAACACCCCATTTTATGGTTTTATCTACACTTTACATAATTCCGATAAGTCTGTAAATTAAAAACTCTTCCCTTACAAAAAATGAGAAAGCACATATAAAGTACAAATAGGTTGAGCTTATCTGGTTATCTCTAGTTTATAAATGTTTTTTAAAAATATAGTTGGAAAAGAATTATATTAAAAAGGAGCGACTTATTACTATCGCTCCTTTTTATTTCACTCTATATTTTATTAAAATAACAAGAAACCATTTTTTCTCTATGAACAGTATCCCTACATAACCCTCTTAAACATCTTCTCCAACTCATAAGTAGAATGATGCACAAGAATCGGTCTTCCGTGCGGGCATGTGTATGGGTTTGTTGTTGTACGTAGTTCTTCCAGTAAAGCAAATATTTGATCGTTCGTTAAATATTGATTTGCTTTAATGGATGCTTTACAGCTCATCATGATGGCTGCTTCTTCACGTAACTTTTTAATATCCACTTTTTTTAGTTTGACAACTTGTTCCATCATTTCGTCGATAATTTCTGTTTCTTGACCTTTTGGGAACCACGTTGGATGCGAGCGGACGATAAAGGATTGATGGCCGAATTGCTCCAAGAATAGTCCAACTTTTTTCAGTTCTTCTAGTTGCTCTTCGACACGTAAAAATTCAGTAAGAGATAGGTCAATACGGTATGGTACAAGTAGTTCTTGTACTTCTTGCGCTACCCTTCCTACCTTATCCCGGAAGTATTCATAATTAATACGTTCCTGCGCGGCATGTTGGTCAATCATATATAAGCCTTTATCATTTTGAGCGAAAATATATGTTCCGTGCATTTGTCCAATTGGATAAAGCGGTGGTAAGTCATTACCGTTCATTTCAATCTCTTCTATTTCCTGAACTTCTTCTTCCAATTCCTCTAATTCAAAGTCTTCATCGTTACTGTTCCACGATTTCTCTTTTTGAATTGGTTCTTCCATTATCGGTTTAGTAGATGGCTGCCAACTTTGTTCTTCCCTTACGAGCGACTGTGGTGGTTGCCATTCTTGTTTCGGCGGTTGCCACAGTTGTGCTGGCTGTTTCACAGCCAGTTGTTCTTCTTGTTTTTCATCCATGCCAGTCGGTAAAACAATGTCTGGCATAGATGGCTCTTTCGGCTTCGCATGCTCAAACTGGAACTGTTCTTGCACACTTTCATCTTTTTCTTTTTTCTTCGTTGTTACACCTGCATCTGGAATGAGCTGTATTTTTTTGAATGCCGATTGCAATGTTTCTTCGATAAGCTTTAGTAATTCTTGTTCTTTACTAAAACGAACTTCTAATTTCGCTGGATGTACGTTAACGTCAACAAGCATTGGATCCATTTCAATCGATAAGAAGCCGATTGGATATCGTCCGACTGGCAGTAATGTATGGTATCCTTGCTGAATGGCTTTCATTAATACGAAATTTCGAACGTAACGACCATTTACGATCGTTGACATATAATTTCGAGATGCTCTCGTTACTTCTGGTAATGTGACATAGCCTTTAATTGTAAAATCTAAAGATTCAGCTTCAATTGGAACAAGCTTCTTCGCAACTTGAATGCTATAAATTGATGCAAGTACTTGTCTTACATCACCATTTCCTGATGTATGAAGCAATTTCTTTTCATTATGAAACAGCTTTAATGATACTTCTGGATGTGACATTGCAATACGATACACGATATCTGTAATATTCCCAAGCTCTGTATGAATGGTTTTCATATATTTAAGACGCGCTGGTGTATTAAAGAATAAGTTTTGTACTGTAATATCTGTTCCTTTTCGGCTCGCTGTTTTCTCCTGCTTTATAATGTCTCCACCTTTAATCATAAGGTGTGTACCAGGCGCATCACCTGTGCTAGTGATTAATTCTAATTCACTAACTGAGGCAATACTCGGCAATGCCTCACCGCGGAAACCGAGTGTTCTAATGCGAAACAGGTCGTTTTCATCTTTAATTTTGCTCGTCGCATGTCGTTCAAAAGCGACGATACAATCTTCTTCTGCAATGCCATCCCCATTATCAATGATGCGAATTTTTGATAAACCAGCTTCTTCTAAGTGGATTTCAATAGATGTACTATTCGCATCGATAGAATTTTCCACAAGTTCTTTTACGACTGAGGCAGGGCGCTCTACTACTTCCCCTGCCGCAATTAAGTTAGAGAGTTGATCATCGAGTTTGCGAATTTTCCCCATCTACTTACTCATCCTTTCTTTAACTTTTTCTGCAAGCGATACAGTTCGTTCATCGCCTCTAAAGGTGTCATATCAAGTAAATCAATTTTTTTAATTTGCGCAAGTACTGCCGTTTCTTTTGCATCTAGAACTGACTTGTCTTGTTTTTTCGAAGACTGTTCTCCACCAAAGAATGATAATTGCGATTCTTCCTCAGTCTCTACTTTCGTCTCTTGTATTTCTGCTGGTTCTTCTTTTACAACAGCTGGTTCTGGAGCCACTTCTTGTACTTTCACTTCTGTACGCTTTGGAATAATAATTTCTTCTTGTCCTTCTAGTTGCGCTAACACTTCTTTCGCACGAGCGATTAAGCTATCTGGAAGCTCCGCAAGTTGCGCAACGTGAATTCCGTAACTTTTATCAGCTGCTCCATCTTGGATTTTATGAAGGAATACTACTTTTCCATTCTCTTCAATAGCTGAAACGTGTACATTCTTCAATTGTCCTAAACTTTCTTCTAGCACCGTCAATTCATGATAATGCGTAGAGAATAACGTTTTCGCACCAATTTGGTCATGAATATGTTCAATAATTGCTTGTGCAAGTGCCATACCATCATACGTAGATGTACCGCGTCCAATTTCATCGAATAAAATTAAGCTTCTTTCTGATGCATTTGCAATTGCATTTTTCGCTTCTAACATTTCGACCATAAATGTACTTTGACCCGAAATTAAATCATCCGCTGCACCAATTCTCGTAAAGATTTGATCGAATACAGGTAATACCGCTTCTGTTGCTGGTACGAAACAACCAATCTGTGACATAACAGTTACAAGTGCTAATTGTCTCATATACGTACTTTTACCAGACATGTTCGGTCCTGTAATTAAAAAGACATCCATCTTCTCCGGCATAATACAATCATTCGGTACATACAATTTCCCGTTCAATACTTTTTCAACGACAGGATGACGACCATCTTTAATAAAGATTTCGCGCTTAGTTGTTAAAACAGGTTTTACAAACTGTTCTTCTTCACTAACTGTCGCGAAACTTTGCAGTACGTCTAATTCACTAATTACTTTCGCTAAATGTTGTAATCTCGGAATAAATACTTTTACTTCTTCACGAAGCGCTGTAAATAAATCATATTCTAATTGTACAATTTTCTCTTCTGCTTCTAAGATTAATGTTTCTTTTTCTTTCAATTCATCTGTAATGAAACGTTCCGCATTAGCAAGCGTTTGTTTACGCTCATAGCGGCCTTCTGGAAGCGCTGCAAGATTCGCCTTCGTCACTTCAATGTAGTAGCCGAAAATACGGTTGTACCCGATTTTTAACGATTTAACTCCTGTAATATCACGCTCTCGTTTTTCAAGCTCAGCGATCCACGTTTTCCCGTTTTTACTAACGTAACGATATTGATCAAGCTTGTCATTATAACCGTCTTTAATAATATCTCCATCTTTAATAGAAAGCGGTGGGTTTTCTTGAATACTTCTTCCTAGTAATTCAGTTAAGCTCTCACATGGATCCGCACCTTGAATTAACCTTGCTGCATAAGCATTATCTAACAAACTAATCGCTTCTAAAATAGCCGGTACTTGAAGTAAAGATCGTCTTAACTGTAATAAGTCCCGTGCATTCACATTACCAAATGCAACTTTCCCTGCTAAACGTTCTAAATCATATACTTCTTTTAATTTTTCTTTTAAATCTTCACGTAAGAAGTAATCATTTACAAATGTTTCAACCATTTCTAAACGCTCTTCTACTTTTTCTTTTTGGATCAGCGGACGTTCCATCCACTGTTTTAACATACGACCACCCATAGCTGTTTTCGTTTTATCTAATAGCCATAATAATGATCCTGTTTTTTCTTTCGTTCGGAGTGTTTCTGTCAGCTCTAAATTTCGCTTTGAATGCACATCAATTTTCATAAATTGATTCGTATAATAAATTTCCACTGGTTGTAAATGGTCTAACGAACGTTTTTGCGTTCTTATTACATAGTTAAATAAACGTCCAACTGCTTTAATTAACTTTGCTTGCGAAACGTTTTTCACAAGATGTTCTAACCCTTCCGGAATCGTTGTTGCATCTTCATACGAAATCGTCATTTTTAATGTTGCAGTTAATTTATTTAATTCATCTTTTGAAAATGTAGAATCTACAACAATTTCTTTTGAACCAGTTGCATACACTTCTAATAAAATATCTTCTACTGAACCTGTTAACAACGTTACTGTATTTTGTCCAGTCGTTAAATCATTACAAGCTAAAGCATACGATCCATCTTCAAAATGTGTTAATGCTGCTAAGAAGTTATTTTCTTTCTCATCAATAGTACGCCCTTCCATCATCGTTCCTGGCGTAATTAGTTGTACTACTTCACGGCGTACTACACCTTTAGCTGTTTTTGGATCTTCCACTTGCTCACAAACAGCTACTTTATATCCTTTTTCAACAAGTTGTTCAATATAATTTTTAGCTGCATGATGTGGTACACCGCACATCGGTATACGATCACTACTACCACCATCTCGGCTCGTTAATGTAATTTCAAGTTCATGAGCTGCTTTAACCGCATCTTCAAAGAACATTTCATAAAAATCACCTAATCGGAAAAATAAAAAGGCATCTTGATAGTCTGCCTTAACCTTTAAATATTGCTGTATCATAGGGGTATATTGAGTCATACTTTTCCTCCATAATTCTTACATAGTAATCGATTTTCATATATGTCACACTTCACGGACATCCATATCTCCTATTTCAGGAGTCTTTCCTCATTATAGCACATTTCATAAGGAATCATGTTCATTCAAGCATCACTTATGTAAAGTAAAAAGCTAGGAAGAACTTCTCCCTAGCTTTCTATTACTCTTCTTCTGCATCGACGATAAAGTTCGGATCTAATTCTTCAAACTCATCATCATCGACTTGGAAATCCTCGTCTGATTCTACGCAACCTTCAGGATTTACACTTACACAAATTTTCGTTTCCCCAACTACTTCTGTTACAAATTCACGTTCTACAGTTACAACAATTTTATTACCATTTGGTGATACAAGAGCTTCTAAACAATTTGGTGGCTGAATGACACGAGCAATAATTTCTAAATCATCACCAGAAAAGTTTTTATCACGATACCCAATACTCACTTCATCAGTGTAGTTCACACGTTCTGTTACAACTTCTGTCTTTGTATTACCATCAAATGAATACCAAGTGTTCACATCATAGAAACCTTCAATTTCCACATGCTTTCCATTCTTTCTTGCTTCGTACGAGTGGTTAATTACCCAGCACCCTAAAATACTTGTTGGCTCATTATTCGATTCACATGTATGCGTTGACTTTGTATACTTACGTCCTTTTCCAACCACTGCTTTTGTAATAATCTCTCTAAATTCGGACATTCGTAACCCTCCTCAATCACTATTCACTTAATCATATGCGTGACAATAGCGGAATGTGTCATTCTTTTTTCGAGAAGAACTTACGTTTAACCCATTAAAAAAAGAGATGTCAATTCGACATCTCTTTAACAACCACAATTTCCTTTTTTACTTTCTACCGCTGCGCCCGTTTCACCCTTCAATACATCGCCATTAGTTGAAATTAATATTTCATCTGTTACGTTGTTAGAAATCGTACTTGCAACTAGCTGGAGTAAGTCATTTACATATGTTTGTGAAGATTTAAATTCTTGCACAACTGGGATACTATCCAACTTATCTTGCAATGCATCAATGTCAGCTTCTACTTTTTTCAAAGCTTCCCATTTCCCGTAATGCTGCAAGTTTACTGCTTGTTTTTGCAGTGCTTTAATTTCATCAATTGCACGCTTTACATTTTCATTTTTATGAATTTGCGCCTCTGCTTTCTTAAAGAAATCAACTTCTTCTGTTTCAGAAATCATTTTTGCTAATTCTTTCGCTTGTTCAACAATTTCATCTTTCGAATATACTTTCATCTATTATTCCACCTCAATCGGCTCTTCAACTAATTCCCCGTTAAGAGACCAAGTTTTTGCTTCCGTTACTTTTACTTTCACAAGCTGACCAATTAAAGATTTTGAAGCGACGAAGTTTACAAGTTTATTCGTACGAGTATAACCTGCGAGTACTTCTGGATTATTTTTACTTTCCCCATCAACTAACACTTCTACAATTTGACCTTTGTAACGATTATTCTTTTCAATTGCCAACGTATTTACTAGTGTATTTAAGCGGTGAAGACGTTCTTTTTTCACTTCCATCGGTACATTATCTTTCATTTTTGCAGCTGGTGTACCTTCGCGCGGTGAATAAATAAAGGTAAAGGCAGTATCAAATCCTACTTCACGATATAACGACATCGTTTCTTCAAATTGCTCATTTGTTTCATTTGGGAAACCAACGATAATATCAGTTGTGAATACTGCATTTGGAATTGCTTCTTTAATTTTTCTTACAAGTTCTAAATAATGCTCACGTGAATATTTACGCGCCATAATTTTTAACATCTCTGTGCTTCCAGATTGCACCGGTAAGTGAATATGTTCTACTAAGTTTCCACCTTTTCCAAGCACTTCAATTAGGTGATCATCGAAATCACGTGGATGACTCGTTGTAAAACGAATACGGGCAATATCAACTTTACGGAGTTCGTCCATTAAATCGCCAAGTCCGTATTCAAAATCTTCAAAGTCTTTACCATATGCATTTACGTTCTGTCCAAGTAACGTAATTTCTTTATAACCATTCGCAGCTAAATGACGGATTTCTTGGATAATGTCTTCTGGACGTCTGCTTCGCTCTTTTCCACGTGTATACGGTACGATACAATATGTACAGAACTTGTCACAGCCATACATAATATTTACCCAAGCTTTAATATCGCCACGGCGTACTTTCGGAAGGTTTTCAATTACATCCCCTTCTTTTGACCAAACTTCAACTACCGTCTCCTTCGAGAACATTGCATCCTTTAGAATGTACGGTAATCTATGAATATTATGCGTTCCAAACACCATATCTACATGCTGATTTTTTTGCATAATTTTATTTACAACAGATTCTTCTTGCGACATACAACCACATACACCAATTAAAAGGTCCGGATTCCTTCGTTTTAATGACTTTAAATGACCTAGTTCACCGAACACTTTATTTTCAGCATTTTCACGAATGGCACAAGTATTTAATAATACTACATCTGCATCTTCAGTTGAAAAGGTTGGTTCATACCCAAGTGCGGTGAAAATACCCGCCATTACTTCTGTATCATGCTCATTCATTTGACAACCATATGTACGAATATAGAACTTTCTTCCTGTACCAAAATTGCGAAACTCTTCAGGTAAGCCAAAATCCCGTTCAATTTTAACTTCTTCTTTCCCTCGTTTTTTCGCGTCTTTTAAGGAAGGTGGTTGGTATACACTTTCAAAGTATTTACTATAATCTTTCTCTTCTTTTTTCGTAGAGGAATTTGCTTGTTGACTTGCTAATCGTTGTTGCTCGTTCATCGGTAATCTCCTTTCACCCTTAACTATACACACTCTATAGTCCATTTTAATGCGCTTTGACTAACCTCAAAAATGGTTAGATAGCTTGAGAGATAACTTGTCCTTTGAAACTTGAGTAATCAATCTAATCATTCATAAGAATGAAGTCTTCCCCACACACAAATAGACATTCCCTTTTAATATTTCTTTTTGTCCTACCCAAAAGCATATTGCTTTATCCTTATAAACATTACCATAGTATGAAGCGTTTCGCCAATTTTAACAGAAAGAGGCTCTGTTTGGATCTTACATTTCATATGCAATGAACTCACCATTTTCATACAACGATTTATATATTATTTTACCATTCTGAATTTTCTAAGTAAATAAGACTATCCTATATTTTCTCATAAAAAAAGGTTGCCACATGGCAACCTCCTCTTCTTATATTACATAAATTCAGCAACAAGTTCATCAAACATTTTCTGATCCATATTTAAATCAGATTGCACTAAAGGTTTCTCACTATAGCCTTTTACAAGTTCTTGGTATGAAGGTTGCGCTGTATTTTGATAAATTAAACCTGTTACTAATCCGTTATTTTCCATTAACGTTTGCATAGCCATCATGCGATTAGACGGATCATATCCCTCTACTGTACTTAGTTTTGTTAAATTCTCTTTAAACCAATCGTAAGTATTTACTTTATTGTAAGTAACACATGGGCTGTATACGTTAATTAATGAAAATCCTTTATGGTTAATACCAGCTTCAATAATTTGTGTTAATTCTTTTAAATCACTTGAAAAGCTTTGCGCCACAAATGTCGCACCAGCTGTTAAAGCCATTTCCATAACATTTAGTGATGGCTCAATTGAACCTTGTGGTGTGCTCTTCGTTTTAAATCCAGCTTCACTACGTGGTGAAGTTTGCCCTTTTGTTAATCCGTAAATTTGGTTATCCATTACGATGTACGTAATGTCGATGTTACGACGAATAGAATGGATTGTATGTCCCATACCAATCGCAAATCCATCACCGTCACCACCTGATGCGATAACTGTTAAATCACGATTTGCCATTTTTACACCTTGTGCAATTGGAAGGGCACGACCATGAATACTATGCACACCATATGAATTAATATAACCTGAAATACGACCTGAACAGCCGATACCAGAAATAACAGCAAGTTCATCTGGATTTAAGCCAACGTTAGCTGCCGCACGTTGAATTGCAGCTTGCACCGAGAAGTCTCCGCAACCTGGGCACCAGTTTGGTTTTACACTGTTACGAAAGTCCTTAAATGTTGCCATTTAATACAACCCCTTTTTTACATTCGTTGTAAATCTCTTTCGGCAAGAATGGGTTCCCATCATATTTTAAAAGACTAGAAATTTTCTCACCGTTACCAAGATTCATTTTCATAATGTTAGCAAGCTGACCTGTTGCGTTGTTTTCTACCACTACAACACGCTTCGCATTTTTCACAAGTGGATCGATTTCAGCTGTTGGGAATGGGTGAATTAAACGCACATGAGCATGGTTTACTTTCATACCCTCTTGTTCTAAGCGCTCCATTGCTTCTTCGATCGCACCGCGAGTTGAGTTAAATCCAACAAGTAATACGTCTGCTTCTTCATGCTTAACATTTTTATAAACAGGGGTATTAAACTTCAAGTTCTCCATTTTACGGAAACGTTTGTCCATTTGATCTTTACGGTTTATTGCTGATTCAGATGGCTTACCAGTTTCATCATGTTCTACACCTGTAACATGGTGAACACCATTTTTCATACCAGGTAAAACACGTGGTGAAACGCCATCTTCTGTTACTTCATAACGCTTGAAGTATGCTTTATTTTCACGTTCTGGTAATTCCGCTTCTAAATCAAGCTTACCGCGACGAATCTCCACTTTATCTAACGTAAGCGGTTCTACCGTTTGTTTTCCTAAAGAAAGCTGTAAATCCGTTAAGAAAATAACAGGAACTTGATATTCTTCAGCTAGGTTAAATGCTTCTACAATATCATAGAACGCTTCTTCAACTGTACTTGGCGCCATTACGATTTTTGGAATCTCACCGTGCGTACCGTAAATCATCGCCATTAAATCAGACTGCTCTTGTTTCGTTGGTAATCCTGTACTTGGACCACCACGTTGTGTATCAACAATTACTAATGGCGTTTCTGTAATACCCGCTAAACCAATCGCCTCCATCATTAAAGATAGACCCGGACCAGCAGATGCAGTTAATGTACGAACACCAGCATAGTTTGCACCGATTGCCATTGTACAAGCTGCGATTTCATCCTCAGTTTGGATTACTGTCCCGCCAACTTTCGGCAATTTTTTAATTAAGTATTCCATAATTTCAGATGCAGGTGTAATTGGATATGCAGACATAAAGCGAGCACCACCAGCTACCGCACCAAATGCGATTGCATCGTTTCCAATCATAAACATACGTTTCTTACCATCAGCTTTTTCAAGCTGCATCATGTTTACTTTCTCACCTAGCAATTCTTTCATATATTGAGAGCCGCGCTTAATTGCGTCCATATTCTTTTGAACAACTTGCTCTCCTTTACGACCAAAGATTTCTTCAACAACATCTAAATAAGCTGTTTCATCTAATCCTAATACCGCACTTGATGCCCCAACAGCAACCATGTTTTTCATTAATGATGTGCCTAATTCTGAAGCAATATCTGTAAACGGTATCACATATAGATTTACATCTGTATTATCAGGTATTGTTGGATTAAACTTCGCATCCGCAACTACAATTCCACCTGGACGTAGTTCGTGGAAGTTAAAATCAATTGTTTCTTGATCAAAAGCAATTAAAATATCTAAATCATCTGAGATCGCGCGTACTTCTGTTGTACTTACACGAATTTTATTATTTGTATGGCCGCCTTTAATACGTGATGAGAAGTGGCGGTAACCGTATAGGTAATATCCTAATCGGTTTAATGCAATACAGAAGATTTCTCCTGTACTTTCAATTCCTTCACCTTGTTGGCCTCCAACTTTCCATGAAAGTTGACTAATCATCTCCTACACCCCTTTTGGCTGCATTCATTGTAGTGTATTTTTTTACAGTAATAGTTTAGCATTTTTTATATAAATAAACTACAACGGACGCAAATTATGCCTCTTCTGATTTCCCTGAATCTTTAGTATAAAGCTATTTTGTTTTTCATTCTAGTATTAGGTCTTAAAAAAAGCAATAATATCAAATGAATTCATTCTAATTTTTCTGGATTTTTAAAACAAAAATCTCAAAAACTTATATGTTCAACAAAATTATCATATAAAAATCGCTCTACAGTAGATGCAGCATAGTGTTTACAAAGCTCATTCATTACATTTTCATAATCTCGATACGCTGATACATTTACAACCGTTTCTAAAATCCCATCAAAATCTGAACCAAATCCTATATTGTTCTCTCCACCTAATGAACAAATATATTCGATATGTTTTACTATATCTGCTATATTCGCTTGTTTTTCATTTGTTAGAAACTGCGGTACAAAAGTGACACCTATCATGCCATTTCGCTTTATAAGAGCTTTAAGTTGTTCATCGTTTAAATTACGTGGATGCTGACAAATTTTCATACAGTTTGAGTGGGAAGCAATAAGATTTTTTGCACTTTCTACAACATCCCAAAAACTTCTTTCATTCAGATGAGACACATCAGTCCATGCATGTAACGTATTAAGCTCTTGTACAACTTCTTTACCGAAAGTCGTTAAACCTGCCCCACGTGTCTCTAGCGCACCGTCAGCTAATAGATTGGCATAATTCCATGTTAGTCCAAAAGAACGTACCCCTAGGCGATACAACAACCGTAATTTCATTGCATCTCTTCCAATTGCTTCGCATCCTTCTAGTGTTAATATCGCTCCAATCTCGTCCTGTTTTAACATGTTAATATCATCTTTTGTCTGAATAAACTTCACACCTGGTAGGGATAAAATTTCATTATAAAAAATATCTACCATTTGTAATGCTACTTCAAATCGGTTTTCATATGCCACTGTTTCTGGCACATATATAGCAAAACATTGTATACTTCCTTTTCTTCTCTTTAATTGTTCAAATGTAATATGTAATTGCGGATCATGTTTAAAATTCTTTTTCCCTTGTGCACTCCATAACTGAAGAAGCACATCACAATGAGCATCAAAAATTTTCATTTTCATTCCTCCATTATAAAAACAACCTGTTTGCATACTGCAAACAGGTTGTTTAAGCTTAACGAGGTTCTACAATTAATTTTATTGCTGTACGTTCTTCCCCATCAATCATAATATCCGTAAACGCTGGGATACAAATCAGGTCCAAACCACTAGGCGCTACAAATCCTCTTGCAATTGCTACTGCCTTTACCGCTTGGTTCAATGCACCTGCACCAATGGCTTGAATTTCTGCTGTTCCGCGTTCGCGAATAACACCTGCAAGTGCACCAGCTACAGAATTAGGGACCGACGTTGCTTTAACTTTTAATATTTCCATTCCGCGTTTCCTCCTCGTTTCTATAAAAAGTATTAGCAATTATTTCACTTTAACTTATATTCACGAGGAATGACGCGTATTCCTGCTAAATTTCTGTAATTTTTCTAAAAAATTAAAAAATAATAACTTTTCTAAATCTTACCCAGAAATTACTCAAAAAATGGCTGATCATCATTAATTAAGATACGCTGGATTTTCTTAGCTTTTCCTGTATTAGGATCCACATCAACTAGCACTGCACTTAATTGTGTTCTACCACTTGTCACTTCAAATCGTACTGGTAAGTTTGTTAAAAACTTCTTCAATACCGCTTCTCGATCCATACCTAAAATCCCATCATAAGGACCTGTCATACCAACATCTGTGATATATGCAGTTCCGCTTGGTAAAATACGATTATCTGCTGTAGGAACATGTGTATGTGTACCCACTACTGCTGTAGCACGACCATCTACATACCAACCTAACGCTTGTTTTTCACTTGTAGTTTCCGCATGAAAATCAATAAAGATAATATTCGTACGTTTTTTTGCAATGTTAATTAATTCATCCACTTTACGGAATGGACAATCAATTGGAGGAAGGAATGTACGTCCTTGTAAGTTAATAACTGCCACTTCTGTTCCATTGCAGTTCACAAAGATAAGTCCTTTTCCTGGAGTTCCTTCTGGGAAGTTAGCTGGTCTTGCAAGATATTTTGCGTCATCAATAAATTCAAATACTTCACGGTTATCCCAAGCGTGGTTTCCAAGTGTAACCGCTTGTGCCCCGCATTCTAAAAAGTTTCGATATATTTTTTCCGTAATTCCACGTCCACCTGCTGCATTTTCTCCATTAATAATGGTTACTGTAGGTGTATATTTCTTCTTTAATGCCGGTACGTATTGTTGAATCATACCTCTACCAGGAGATCCTACTACATCCCCAACAAATAATATTCTCATATGTCTTACCCTTCCTATGTACTACATTTTTTATTACTATAGCTTCAAGTGATTTCCTTACAATATATTTATTATAAGTTTGTTTCACTTGTATACTAATTCCCTTTATTTTAACCAATTCCAACACAAAAAAATAAAGTGGTGTTTCACCACTTTATTTTGCGTATTCCACTGCACGTGTTTCACGAATAACAGTTACTTTAATATGTCCTGGGTAATCCAGTTCATTCTCAATACGTTTTCGAATATCACGAGCTAAACGATGAGCTTCTAAATCATCAATTGTATCTGGTTTTACCAGAATACGAACTTCTCGTCCTGCTTGAATTGCGAAAGATTTTTCTACGCCTTCATAAGACTCTGAAATCTCTTCCAACTTTTCAAGACGACGAATATAGTTCTCAAGTGTTTCACTACGAGCTCCAGGTCTTGCAGCTGATAATGCATCTGCTGCTGCAACTAAAACTGCAATGATAGAAGTTGGTTCTGTGTCCCCATGGTGAGATGCAATACTGTTTATAACTACAGGATGCTCTTTATACTTCGTTGCGAGTTCGACACCAATTTCAACGTGGCTACCTTCTACTTCATGATCAATTGCTTTACCGATATCATGTAATAGACCAGCACGTCTTGCTAGTTTTTCATCCTCACCAAGCTCCGCTGCCATAAGTCCAGTTAAATATGCAACTTCCATAGAGTGTTTTAAGACGTTTTGTCCGTAACTTGTACGGTATTTTAAACGACCTAAAATCTTAATTAAATCTGGATGTAATCCGTGAACACCCACTTCAAACGTTGTTTGCTCTCCGACTTCGCGAATATACTCGTCCACTTCACGTCTTGATTTTTCGACCATCTCTTCAATACGCGCTGGGTGAATACGTCCGTCCTGTACTAGTTTATCAAGAGCGATACGAGCTGTTTCACGACGAATTGGGTCGAATCCAGAAAGGATAACCGCTTCTGGTGTATCATCGATAATTAGGTCAATACCTGTTAACGTTTCTAACGTACGAATATTTCGACCTTCACGTCCGATAATACGTCCCTTCATTTCGTCATTTGGAAGATTTACAACCGAAACGGTTGTTTCAGCAACATGATCAGCTGCACACCTTTGCATTGCAAGAGATAAAATCTCTTTTGCTTTCTTATCCGCTTCTTCTTTCGCACGAACTTCACTTTCTTTTACCATTACGGCAATTTCATGAGAAACTTCACTTTCTACTTTACCAAGAATAATTGCTTTCGCTTGTTCGCGTGTCAGATTGGAAATGCGCTCTAATTCTGTTTGTTGCTTTTGAACTAACTCTCCCACTTTGCTTTCCAACTCTTCAATCTGTTGTTGTCTCGCTACAAGAGATTCCTCTTTCTTTTCTAACTGTCGCTCGCGTTTATCGAGCGTTTCGTCTTTACGATCAAGGTTCTCTTCTTTTTGCATTAAACGATTTTCTTGTTTTTGTAATTCGCTTCTACGGTCACGAATTTCTAATTCAGCTTCTGTACGAAGTGTATGAATTTCATCCTTTGCTTCTAAAAGCGCCTCTTTCTTAAGTGCTTCAGCCTCACGATTCGCTTCGTCTAGAATACGTTTCGCTTCGTTAGCTGCACCATTAATCTTCGCTTCAGCAATAGACTTTCGAACAAAAAAGCCAACAACTGCACCGACTGTTGCAAGCAAAATGGAGATGAGTATCCAAACTGTACTACTCATGATTTCACCTCCCCTTGCTATGAATGAAAAAAGACTGTCGGCATGTACATTGAATACCAACATACAGCAAAGACCGTCGTCCCGCTTTTTTAAGGGACTTTCTTCATTTCACAATTAAAATGTCATATTATTATTTCGGCAAGATTTAAGTCTTACTCCGAATATTACTTCTCTTCTTGAGAAGAGTGTTTCGTATATAAGAAAAAATATACATTCTCATTGTATCTATCGCAATTTTCATTGTCAAGCGTTGTCTACTTTTACTTTCTTTACCTTCAGCTCTAATTCATATATGAATTTAAAAAGAAGACAGCATATTATCCTGGAAAACCTTAGTGAATTCCAGTTTATGCATACAAAACATGCATATATCCCTCTTTATACATAGCCTTTTAGGCAAATTAAATATTTTATCTCCAACGATATACAACGCTTTCATAATAATTAAAAATAAAAGACACGGAACCGTGTCTTTTATTTTTTAATCTTGAAGATTTGAATCTTCCGTTTCTTCAGCACCAGAGTCTTCACCAATTCCGTGATGGTCACGAACAAAGAAGGCAATTTCCTCTCTTAAATCCGTATTCTCTTTTAAGAATTGCTTCGAATTTTCACGACCTTGCCCTAAACGCTCTTCATTATAAGAGTACCAAGCACCACTCTTTTGAACGATATCAAGTTCAGAAGCCATATCTAAGATTTCACCTTCTCTTGAAATACCTTCTCCGTACATAATATCAACTTCAGCAACACGGAATGGTGGTGCCACTTTATTTTTAACTACTTTTACTTTTGTTTTATTACCAACGATGTCGTTACCTTGCTTTAATTGCTCCGCACGACGCACTTCAAGACGAACTGTTGAATAGAATTTCAACGCACGACCACCTGGAGTTGTTTCTGGGTTCCCGAACATAACCCCAACTTTTTCACGAATTTGGTTAATAAAGATTGCGATTGTTTTTGATTTATTGATTGCACCTGACAGCTTACGAAGTGCTTGAGACATTAAACGAGCTTGTAGACCTACGTGTGAGTCACCCATGTCTCCTTCAATCTCAGCTTTCGGTACAAGAGCTGCTACAGAGTCAATTACGATAATATCAACCGCGCCACTTCGTACAAGTGCTTCTGCGATTTCTAGTCCTTGCTCCCCTGTATCAGGTTGTGATAATAGTAATTCATCTATGTTAACGCCTAATTTTTGTGCATATACAGGATCCATTGCATGCTCCGCATCAATAAACGCTGCTTGTCCACCTTGACGCTGTACTTCCGCGATTGCGTGTAATGAAACTGTTGTTTTACCTGAACTTTCTGGTCCATAAATTTCGATAATACGGCCACGTGGGTATCCGCCTACCCCTAATGCCACATCAAGTGCTAAAGAACCACTTGAAATTGTAGAAATTCTACGCTCCGCTTGTTCTCCTAATTTCATAATTGAACCTTTACCGAATTGCTTCTCTATTTGTTTTAACGCCATATCTAACGCCGCTTGACGATCACTCATTCAAAATTCCTCCTTAACTCAATTGCTAATCTTATTATACCTATTTTCAATTCAATTTGCCAACAAAATCGAACATTTATTCGATTTTTTTATTTTCCATTAAATAAAAATGAGTTTAACCATAAAAAAAGCTAGAAGAAACTTATATCTCTTCTAGCTTTTTATATAAATGATAAAATCCATATTTCACCGAACGTTCCCTAATTTGTTGACGACTTCCACTTAAAATAAGAGGAAAGACTACAGTTGGTTCATCCTTAATCGCCAATCCAACGAATACTGTTCCCGGCTCTTTATGTTCTGAAGCATCCGGTCCTGCTACCCCAGTGAAACTAATTCCGATATCCGCTTTTAATAAGCCCTTAACATTTTCAGCAAGATAACGAGCACATTCTTTACTAACTGCACCATCAGTAGACAACACTTCCGCAGGTACATGTAAAACATGTTGCTTCACATCATTATGATAACAAATGATACCGCCTTTAAATACTGAAGACACACCAGCACTTTCTGTTACTTGATTGCCAAAGAGACCACCGGTTAAACTTTCTGCACACGCTAAAGTTAATCCTTTTTTCTTCAATAACTCTATCGCCTTATCATGCAGAAACTCTTGATCATACCCGTAGAAAAATTTTCCTACTCTTTCTAAAATCAAATCTTCCATATGCTGAATGCGTTTCGCAGCTTCATCAGCATTTTGATGTTTGGCAGTTAAACGTAGTGTCACTTCTCCATCATTCGCAAGGGGGGCGATTGTCGGGTTCGTTTGTCCATCAATTAAATCTTGAACTTTCACTTCTAATTGAGATTCCCCGATCCCGAAAAAGCGAAGCACACGAGAATAAATGTTTTCTCCTGTTGTAAAGTTACGTAAAAAAGGCTCTACATAACTTATATACATCGGCTTCATCTCTTTCGGTGGTCCTGGTAATAAAATATAAACTTTCCTGTTCTTATTTAGCCCCATACCAGGTGCCATGCCGTGATCATTCGCAAATACAGTTGCTCCATTCAAAACGAGCGCTTGCTTTTTATTATTCTCTGTGAACTCGCGACCTGTACGCTTAAAGTACTCGCTTATCGATGCTAATGCCTTTTCATCATATACAAGCTCTTCACCCAACCTAGAAGATATCGTTTCTTTCGTCAAATCATCTTTTGTCGGGCCTAATCCACCTGTGAAAATAAGTATGTCAGCACGTTCTTCCGCAACTTCAATCGCCTGCTGTAATCGCTTGTTATTATCTCCAACTACAGTATGGTAGTACACATTAATTCCGATTGAAGCTAACTTTTCAGATAAAAACTGGGCATTTGTATTTGCAATTTGTCCAAGTAATAATTCAGTTCCAACCGCAATAATTTCAGCATTCATCCCAATTCCCCCATAAACTTCTATTTTGAGTTTACAAAAGCAGCTCTATTTTTCCAGAAATAATCCCACCCTGAAATAACAGTAAAGATTAATGCAATCCATATGAAAATATCAGCAACTGGGATATGGATTAAATTTAAAGGTACATCGTGTAATAAATACGCCGCAATTGCAATAATTTGTGTCCACGTCTTAATTTTCCCTAACTGATTTGCTGCCACTACTTCTCCTGTTCCAGCAAGTACAAGGCGTAAACCAGTTACTGCAAACTCACGGCTGATAATTACAATAACGATCCAAGCAGGTACGTATTGCATCTCAACTAATGTAATAAGCGCTGCTGAAACAAGTAATTTATCAGCTAACGGGTCAAGAAACTTCCCTAAATTCGTTACAAGATTATACTTTCTTGCGTAATGTCCATCAATCCAATCTGTAGCCGAAGCAATAATAAAGATAAGTGCCCCTACTAAATGTTGAATTGGTAAATCAACATCACCAATTGTGTATGAACCCCAATCAAAGGGCGCTAACATAATTACCATAAAAATTGGAATTAAGAAGATTCTAGATATTGTAATTTTATTTGGTAAATTCACAGCTATTCCTCCATCATATCAAAAACATTTGTTCATTGAAAAAAGTCATCGAGGCGATGACTATTATTGTGCAGGTTGCCCTATCCCTTGGTTTTTTATCACCAATCTTTGGTGAAGTTCTTTTTCTGGATCCAATGGATAAGCGACCACTTGGCCATTCAGTTTAACTTCAACATTCGTTGCATTCCCAATATTAAGTCGCACTTCTTTTAATGTTGATACATCACGTTTTTCTATTTGGCCCTCTTGTACTGTAGCGTTTAGAATCACATTCCCCGCATCATCTTTAACATCTACATAACTCGCACCTTTACCCGATATTTCCAGTTCTAATGTTTTATTGTTATGAATTTCCAAAGTAGATACTTTACCAGTTGTACCAACTACTTTTACTTCTTCTTGTCCCGTTGGTTGTGCTGGTTGTTCCTCTTTCTTTGGCTCTTCTTTTTTTGGTTCCTCTTTTTTCGGCTCTTCCGCTTTCACTTCATCTTTCTTCGTATCTAACGGAGAGTTTTCTGCTTTTTTAACTTCAATTTTCTCACTTTGAGCATTCGGAACTTTCTCATCACCTTTTCCAGTTAACGCTTGGAAAACAAACCAAATTACCACTCCAAATGCAATTACTAATAGCGCAACTAAAACTTTCGGCATATGATCTGCAATTGGCCATGATGAAGATTTTTGCATTGTTTCTTGTGTTTTCTGTCCTGTTGATACTTGTGGAACGTCGCGTTTTTCAGATTGTGGTATCGTACTCTGATATTCTACAAGCAGTTCCTCTCCATTTAACCCAACCGCATCTGCGTATTGTTTAATGAATGCACGCGCATAAAAAGCTCCGGGCAATACATCATAATTGCCTTCCTCAATCGCTACTAAATGGCGTTTTTGAATTTTTGTAATCTCATGCAGCTGATCCATAGACAAGCCCTTCGTTCCTCTTGCTTCTTTCAGCTTTTGTCCTAATTCTGTCACTACTAACACCTCAATATTTCTTTAAAAGTCAAACATAGAGAAATTATTTTGCGTACCTTGCTCAATTTCATCTACTAAATTATATTGAATTTCTTCATCATAATCGTTACGCAACTCGATAATATAATCAAAATCATCCAATGTGTATTCTGACTGACTCACAAATACGTCAGGATGTTCCACAACTTTCGTTGCAGGTAATCTCATAATTTCACGAACAAGCTGCCAATGCCTTTCGTTAGCACGCTTTGTTGACACGATTCCATCTAAGATAAAAATATTGTCGTCGCTATACTCATCTTCAATCAATTGACTACGAACAGTTTGCTTAATAAGAGTAGATGATACAAATAACCATCTTTTATTTGCACAAACACTTGCAGCAACAATGGATTCTGTTTTTCCGACACGAGGCATTCCTCGTATCCCGATTAGTTTATGACCTTCTTTTTTCATTATTTCAGCCATAAAGTCTACAAGTAACCCTAATTCATCACGTACAAATCGAAATGTCTTCTTATCATCTGCATCTCGTTGTATGTACCTACCATGTCTAACCGCTAGCTTATCTCTTAGCTTTGGCGGACGATATTTCGTTACCGTTATGTTATCCATCGTATTTAAAATTGATTCAAGTCTAGAGATTTGCTCTTGATTATCACACATAAGGAGTAATCCACGTCGTGCATTATCTACACCATTAATTGTGACAATATTAATGCCGAGCATACCGATTAACGAAGAAACGTCACCAAGCAAGCCAGGTCGGTTTTTATGTATTTCATATTCAAAATACCATTCAATCATCCAAGATCACTCCCCTTGCTTACTTTACACCTACGTACTATATTATATGATTTCACCTTAATAGGGAAGCTAAATGTATAATCTATCCCGTTCAATTATTATACAAAAAAAATAGAGAGGAGAATCTCCTCTCTATTTTTTACTTATGCTGTACAAACTTCACCATTAAGTTTGCGATTGTATGTTGCTCTTGTTCATCAGCAACTTTCCAAAGCTCAGACAATAATTTCTCTTGATCGTTGCGCGCTTCTACTTCATTTGCTAAATAATCTCCAACACGAAATGCCATATCTGATACAGCACCACCATCAAGACCTTTTCCTGATGCCTGTTCTAAACGTTCTCCTAAAAAGCTCTTCCATTGATCAAAATTATCTAAAACTGACATGTGTAAGCACCTCACTACTTAGTAATAGAATCATGCTTAATTTGTACAGTTTTTCATTTTTTATGTAAGAAATTTTTAGCAATGCCAACCACCATTTACTCCGATAATTTGTCCAGTTATGTAAGATGCTCCTGGTGATACGAGGAATGACACTGTTTTCGCTACCTCTTCTGGTAGCCCCAACCTGCCTAACGGGATCTCTTCAGCAATTTCATTCTTATCCTCTTCTGAAAATACTTGTAACATTTCCGTTTCAATTGCACCTGGCGCCACCGCGTTAACCCTTAATCCACTTAATGAAACTTCTTTCGCTAAAGCTTTCACATATGAATTTTGTGCACCTTTTACCATCGAGTAAAGCACTTCACATGATGCGCCGATTTGGCCCCATATAGAAGAAACAAGTACAATATTACCACTTCTCCGCTGAATCATAGATGGCAGCGCCCTTGATAATAATTTATAGATACTCTTCACTTGAAGTTCTACCATATAATCCAATTCATCGTTCGTTACATCTGTTACGAGTCCAAAGATACTCTTCCCAGCTGCATATACGATAACATCAAGAGGATGTTCAATTTGTTCCCACAACTGCTCTGCCCCATCAGTAGAAGCTAAATTCGCTTGAACAGGAATCACTTCACCCCATTCTTTCTGCAACTCGTTCACTTTCTCTTCACCGTTATTATAATGAACATATACTGTATATCCATCTTGAATTAATTGTTTTGAAATAGCAGAGCCAATCCCTCCGCTTCCTCCAGTTACTAATGCATACTTTTTCATACAATTCCTCTCTTATCTCAACAAAATCTTTCTCCTATAAATAATACCCTCATCTTACAATTTATCAATGATAAGATGAGGGTATTATTATGAAATCTTTTATTTTTTCGGTAAAACTTGACAAACACTCATTTTCTCTTCTGATAATAATAATTTGGCTACTTCTTGTAAATCTTGAACAGTTAAACTTTCTAATACAGTCAATGCCTCAAACAGACTAGATTCATTAAACGCATATCGTGTAAATTGATTTGCAATATATTCCGGCGAATTCAACGAGCGTAAAAAGCCACCTATTTTCTTTTTCTTTACTCGTTCTAATGCCACCTCATCTAATTGATCATAATTTGTATTTAGTAAAATGCTTTTCAAACGCTCTTCCAGCTCATCAGGTTGCTTCGTATCGCCGCCAACCATTGCAAAACCGAAGTTATTCTCTTCCGTATAATCATACGAGAACGAATCATCAATAAGACCTTCATTATATAAAGATTCGTAATGAACGGAGCTTTTCCCAAATAAATAATCTAAAAGTAACGTAAGCGCAATTTCTTGTTTTAAAAGGGCTTTCCCTTTTTCTTTTAAATTTGTCGCTTTAATACCAACTAAACATTTCGGTGTTTGTACAGGCATGGAAATAATTTTCTTCTTTTCATTTACCTCATCTGGTTCTTCTTCAAATGAACGTACAATTTCTGGCTGGTTTTTATAATCTTTTTTCGCTTGATTTTCACGTACTAAATCCATTGTTTTCTCTGGATCAATTGCCCCCACAACGAACAATAACATATTGCTCGGATGATAAAATGTTTCATAACATTCATATAATAAGTCTTTCGTAATTTTACTAATAGACTCGATTGTCCCTGCAATATCAATTTTAATTGGGTGCTTTACAAACAAGCTATCAATTAATCCAAAGTATAAGCGCCAATCTGGATTATCTTGATACATTTGAATTTCTTGCCCAATAATCCCCTTCTCTTTTTCAACTGTTTTTTCAGAGAAGTAAGGCTCTTGTACGAAGTTTAACAATGTATTTAAATTTTGTTCTACATTTGATGTACATGAAAACAGGTAAGCTGTTCTTGTGAAAGATGTGAAAGCATTTGCTGATGCTCCTTGTTTACTAAACAATTGGAAAGCATCGTGATCTTCTTTTTCAAATAATTTATGTTCAAGAAAATGAGCAATTCCATCAGGCACACGAACCATTTCTTCTTTACCTAGTGGTACGAATGTATTATCCATAGAACCATATTTTGTCGTAAACGTTGCAAATGTTTTATTAAATCCTTGCTTCGGTAAAATATATACATCTAATCCATTAGGAAGTTTTTCATAATAGAGTGTCTCTTTTAATTGCTCATAAACAATTTTCTCCATTTATTCTCCCTCCGTTCCTTGTAAAAAGTAAATTGTATCTAGTTCAATATTTTTAGCAACTTTCACAATCTCTTCTTTCGTCACACTTTCAATGCCTATAAGCCATTCTTCAACCGGACGCGTACGATCTGAAATAATACCATGATACAGCATCTCCACAAATCCGCGTGGTGTATCAATCGCCTCTAATATTTGATTTTGAATAACACTTTTCGTTTGATGCATCTCTTCTTCAGAAAAATCACCATTTTGCATCGCTAACATTTGTTCTTTAATAATCTCAACAGCTTTTTCATAATTTTTCGCTTCGATCCCTGACATGACAAACAATAAGCCTTTATGACTTTCAAAGCGGGATGCCGCATAGTACGCTAAACTATTTTTTTCACGAACGTTAACGAATAACTTCGAATGAGAAAATCCTCCAAACAATCCATTGAACAATTGTAGCGCAAAATAATCTTCGTCTTTATACGTAATAAACGTACGATAACCAATGTGTAATTTACTTTGTTTTAATTCTTGTTTTTCAACAACTTCTTTTTCTTCATTATTTCTCTTATGAAGAAGTACATTTCTTTCTCTCGCAGGACGCGCTGAAATAGAAAAATACTTACTTACAAGATCCACTGCGTTTTCTGAAATATCACCAATAATGTATAGATCCATTTCATCTTCTGCTAACACTTTTTGATAATATTGATACAAACTTTCATTTGTAATAGAAGAAACAATCTCTTTTTTCCCATGTGCACTTAAACGATACGGTTCTACTTTGCACATTTCTTCAATTAAACGCTCGTTTGCATAGCGCATTTTATCATCGTACGTAGCTTCAATTCGTTGCAAGAGCGCTCTCTTTTCACTTTCTACGATAGAAGGTAAAAAACCATTCCCCTCTGTTGCTGGATGTAAAACGATATCCGATAACATAGAAAGCGCTTTTTCAAATAGCGGTGGTGCATCATGTAAATATACTTCATTTGCAATGTCTACATAAATAGAGATAATATGGTCTTCTCCTTTTTTACTTACATCTACTGCCAAAGAAGATCCGTATAATTCTTCTAAATATTGACGAAGACGAATTACAGAAGGAAGCTTTTCTGTCGCACTTTGCAATACGTATGGCAATAGGGCACGCTCTGTCACCGTCTCCTCATTTAAAGGTGCTTTAAAACGAAATACAAAAGTATTTGTTTTATATTTATCAGTCGGAATAATATGTACTCGCAAACCACCTAACTCATGTAACTGTTGTTCCATTAGTTTCATTTATAGCCCTCCTTTACGTATATAGGAATATTCCTCTTCAATATACAGTTTTTAGAAATGAAAAATCAACTTTTCTTCCTCACTATACTTACATGAGGCTCTTTCTAAAAACTTTCATATGTAAGGAACATAGTAAAATTCCGTATTACATATATTCTATGTAAAAAAGCCCGCACTAATGTGCGAGCTTTTTTATACTTATCGTTTTCCTTTTTCATACGGCGTTCCTAACGCTTTCGGAGCTTCAGAACGACCTACAAAACCAACAAGTGCTAATATTGTGAATACATACGGTAATATCGTTAATAAAACACTCGGAATTTGATCTAATACAGGAATTGTTCCACCTGTTACACTTAACGATTGTGCAAAACCAAAGAATAGCGCTGCACCTAATGCACCTAATGGATTCCACTTCCCAAAGATCATGGCAGCTAACGCTAAGAAACCTTGTCCAGTAATAGTTGCCCCTGAGAAGTTATTAGAAATTGACATTGCAAAAATTGCTCCACCAATTCCAGCAAACACACCTGAGATACAAACACCAATATAGCGCATTTTATATACGTTAATTCCCATCGTATCAGCTGCCATTGGATGCTCACCAACCGCACGAAGACGAAGACCGAACGGTGTTTTATAAATAACATACCAAACAACGAATGCTAAAATAATAGCAATATACGACGTTATCGGTACGTTAGAGAAGAATATTTTCCCTAAAACCGGAATATCCGAAAGGCCTGGAATATCAATCTTTTCAATACGGTACTGAATAAAGTCAGTCTGTCCTTTATCAAAAATCTTCTTAATTGCAAATACCGTTAATCCAAGAGATAAGAAGTTAATCGCTACACCACTTACAACTTGATCCGCTCGGAATGTAATAGATGCTACCGCATGAAGTAATGCAAATAACCCACTACCGATTGCCGCAAATAATAACGCAATCCACGGAGTCATCGTCCCCCATGTATCACCCATTAATAAGTTTGTAACAACTCCAATAAATGCACCAAATAGCATTAGTCCTTCTAATCCAATATTTACAACACCTGATCGTTCACTAAATACACCACCTAGTGCTGTAAAAATTATAGGTGCTGATGTATATAACGTACCCGTCACAAGAATGGCTAATATATCTAAAAAGCTCATTTATTTCCCCTCCTTGCTCATGCGTGTAAGCGCCCATCTTAACACATAACTACATGCAACAAAGAAGATGATACATGCAATAATCACATTAATAAGCTCTGATGGTACATCTGCCTCAAAGTTCATTTGAGGGGAAGCACTTTTCAAACCACCAAATAATAAAGCTGAAAGGATGATACCAAACGGATTATTCCCCCCAAGTAAAGCTACGGCAATCCCGTCAAATCCTACTCCTGTAAACGAAGACATTGCTGTCATACTTTGGAATGTTCCTAACCCTTCCATCGCACCACCAATCCCTGCAAATGCACCAGCAATTGTCATAGAGAATACTACATTGCGAGAAACTTTCATACCAGCATATTGGGAGGCATGTTGATTAAATCCTACCGACTTTAATTCATACCCTAAAGTTGTTCGATCTAATAAGAACCACATTAAAATAGCGATTAAAATTGCTACAACAATTCCCCAGTGAAGGCGCGAACCGTCAGTGATGGCAGCAAGCCAGTCTGAAGATAATGACGCACTCGCTTTGATGTCGTACGTTTTATCATTACCCTCGTGCAAGAAACGCTTAATAATGTCATATGTTACGTATAACGCAATGTAGTTCATCATAATCGTTACAATAACTTCATTAACTTGAAATTTCCCCTTTAAATATCCAGGGATGAAACCCCAAATTCCACCTACCAATGCTGCAAATAAAATAGATAACGGAATGTGAAGAACAGCTGGTAGCGAAACTGCATAACCGAACCAAACTGCTGCAAGCCAACCAACTAGTAATTGCCCCTCTACCCCGATATTAAATAAACCTGTACGAAATGCAAACGCCACTGATAAGCCGGCAAGAATAAGCGGGATCATTGTACGAAGCGTTTCACCTATTGCACTTGGGCTACCGAACATTCCTGTCCAAAGTGCACTATAACCAACAATTGGATCATAGCCACTAACTAGCATTACAATTGCTCCGACAAGTAAGCCAAAAATAACGGATAGTACTGGGACTAAAATATTTATCGTTCGTTCTGTTAAAAGTTTTTTAGCCATTTGTACCCACCTGCTCCTTCTTTGTTCCTCCAGCCATTAACAATCCAAGCTGTTGTTCATTCGTTTCTTTCGCATCAACAATTGCTACAATTTTCCCTTCATAAATAACAGCAATTCGGTCACTAACATTTAAGATTTCATCTAACTCTAAAGATAAAAGTAATACACCTTTTCCTTTATCCCTTTGCTCTATTAATCTCTTATGAATAAATTCAATTGCTCCTACATCTAAACCACGTGTTGGCTGTGCCGCGATTAATAAATCTGGATCACGGTCTACTTCACGTGCAATAATTGCTTTTTGTTGATTCCCCCCAGATAAAGCGCGCGCTAACGTTTGCTCACTAGGTGTACGTACATCAAACTGTTCAATAAGTGCCTTTGCTTTTTCTGTAATTTTACTAAAATTTAAAATCCCTTTCTTTGAAAACGGATTTTTATAGTACGTTTGCAGAACTATATTATCTCTAACAGAAAAATCAAGAACAAGGCCGTGTTTATGACGATCTTCTGGAATATGACCAATTCCTTCTTCTGTTATCCTTCTAACAGGCCAATTTGTTATTTCTTTTCCTTTAATTGCAATAGAACCTGACTCAACTTTTCGTAAACCAGTAATTGCTTCTATCAATTCACTTTGTCCGTTTCCATCAATCCCTGCAATTCCAACAATTTCCCCCGCACGAACAGTTAAGTCAAGGCCTTTTACAGCAGGTAGTTGACGTGCATCGTGAGCAACAAGATTTGCAATTGAAAGTACCTCTTCTTTTGGCTTCGCGTCTATTTTTTCTGTTTTAAAATTCACTTGACGTCCGACCATTAATTCTGCAAGTTTATTTTCATCCGTATTTGCAACGTCAACCGTTCCAATCCCTTTTCCTTTACGAATAATCGTACAACGATCGCAAACTTCCATAATTTCTTTCAACTTATGTGTAATAAGAACAATAGATTTTCCTTCTTGTACAAGCTTTTTCATAATTTGAATTAGCTCATGAATTTCTTGCGGTGTTAACACAGCTGTCGGTTCATCAAATATTAAAATTTCTGCCCCACGGTAAAGTGTTTTTAAAATCTCAACACGCTGCTGCATACCAACTGAAATATCCTGTATTTTCGCATATGGATCTACAGCTAATCCGTATTGTTCAGACAGTTTTTGAATTTCTTTAGCAGCTTCCTCAACAGCAATTTTCCCGTTTTTCTTCGGTTCATTTCCGAGAATAATATTCTCTGTAACTGTAAAATTATGAACAAGCATAAAGTGCTGATGAACCATTCCAATACCAAGGTCATTTGCCACATTCGGATTGGTAATGTTTACAGACTTTCCTTTAATTTTAATTTCACCTTGTTCTGGTTGATACAAACCAAATAGTACATTCATCAATGTGGATTTCCCTGCACCATTTTCTCCAAGTAAAGCATGTATTTCTCCTTGCTTTACTTGCAGCGTAATATCATCATTCGCTACAATGCCTGGGAATACTTTCGTAATGTTATTCATCTCAATTACGTATTCCATTTCGTTCCTCCTTTTAACAGGGAACATTCCCCTATTACACTATTAACTTATTAAGCAATTTGGAAGTTTTATACATACAAAGGTTAGTTCTATGAACTAACCTTTGCTATTTCTCTATTTATTTTTTTAGAGAAGCTTCATATTCTTTATACTCTTTATCTGTAGCTGGTACTTTAATTTCACCATCTGTAATTTTCTTTTCAAACTCTTCTACTTTTGTTAAAATTTCAGGGTTAACTTTTTTCACGTTGTCAGTTGTTTTTGCAATACCAACACCGTCATCTTTTAAGCCAAACGCTTCTATTTTACCGCCTTTTAATTTACCATCTTTCGCTTCTTGTGCTACTTTTTCAACAGCGATATCTACACGTTTTACCATTGAAGTTAATGTTACGTTTTCAGGCATACCTTCTTGGTTTTGGTCACGGTCCACACCGATTACCCAAACATTTTCACCTTTTTTCTTACGGTTTTTCGCTTCAGTGAACACGCCGTTACCTGTACCACCAGCAGCATGATAAATTACATCTACACCCTGTCCATACATTGCTGATGCAAGAACTGTACCTTTTTCCGGTTTATCAAATGCTTCCGCATATTCAGATACGATTTCAATATTTGGATTTACTGCCTTTGCACCCGCTTTAAATCCATTTTCAAATTTACTAATTAAATCACTCTTCATTCCACCAACAAATCCTACTTTATTAGATTTTGTTGACATAGCCGCTACCGCACCTACAAGGAATGAACCTTCATGATCTTTAAATGTGATACTTGTTACGTTCGGTGCATCTACAACAGTATCCACAATTGCGAATTGTTGTTTTGGAGCTTCTTTTGCTACTTCTTTAATTGCACCTTCTAATTTATAACCGATTCCGAAAGATAAATCATACTTATCTTTTGAAAATTTCTTTAAGTTTGGAATATAATCTGCTTCTTTTTCAGACTGTAGGTAACGATAATTTGTCTTTTCCTTTAATCCATTATCTTTACCAAACTTTTTCAAACCTTCCCAAGAAGATTGGTTGAATGATTTATCATCAACACCCCCAACATCCGTTACCATACCAACTTTGAATTCTTTATCTTCTTTCTTGTCACTGCTCGCCTTATCCGAGTTACCACATGCACCTAAAATCGCGCTTGCTGCTAATGTTAATGATAATAAAAGACCTGTTTTTTTCTTCATACTAGAAACCCCTCCTAAAATTATATATATCTCTTTATTCTTACGCTGCTGTCCCTAACTTCTTGCTGTCACCTCCCTAAAATGGAACTTACCTACATACGTTTTCTTAATACGTGGAAGCTAAACTTATCAGCTCTAAAGTAATTGATAGAATATAAGATTGGCTCATCATTTTGATCATAGTGCATTTGTTTTAAAACTAGCAGTGCCGTTTCCGGTTCACATTCTAAAATCGGTGAGATTTTCGGATGATAGCCAATTGGCTCAATGTGAGCAACTGCGTATGTGATACGTTTGTGCGTATTGTTATGTATCACTGTAAGTAACGATTCTTCGTTGTATCCCGATAAATCTGGCAAGATTTCTTTTGCAAGTTTATCGATACAATATACAACAGGTTCCCCATCTGCTGTACGCACACGCTCAATCATTACGGCATTAAAACCGTCTTCACTATTAAACTTCTCTTTTTCTTCTTCTGTTAAACTTGTTGTAGATGATGATAAAAAGATAGTTCCTGGTGTTTTCCCCACACTAGAAATCATATCTGTAATACTAGAAAGTTGTTCAATCCCAGAAGAAAATAACGGCTTTGCATTTACAAATGTTCCTACACCATGTCTACGAATGACAACATTTTCTTCTTCTAAAATACGCAGTGCTTCCCTTAAAGTCGCCCTACTTACACCAAGTTCTTTCGCTAAATCAAACTCTGATGGTAACTTCTGTCTTTCTTTGTAAGCTCCATCTTTAATTTTTTCTTTGATGTGATCAATCACCCGTAAATATAGGTGACGACTATCGGATTTTACTGACATAAGACTCCCCCGCATTTCAATTATTCGACCTCTGATGTAAGACTTCTTTTCTCTTTTTTCAACTTACAACATAATAAAAATTGCTAAATACTAAAAATAAGCTTAATTGTCGAATAAATATTAATAATTTTTCAAGATGAAATTTTCACTCTTTACTGCATAAAAAAAACTTCGCACCATAAACATTCCTCATTTCGAGAAAAAGTTCGGCACAAAGATCTCTTACATCCTTTGTTACACACTTTTCCCCTCATAGTCCAGCAATTCATGGTTGCCGGGTAGAAACTTATGGACCTTATCTCCAAGATTATATGAGGCAGTGATTCTTTTCGAAGTAATCTTACCACTTGCTCCCATACGTGTCAACAAAATTTAACATTTTTCTACATTAAATATCGAACATTCATTAAAAACATAATCAAAGTATTCGTATTCTAAAGAATCGCTTTAGATGTAAGCCCTTTCTTTATCGCTGAATATAGTATATAACAAAAATAGCATATAAAAAAGCCTAATTGTAAAAACAATTAGGCTTTTTTTATGAACTTTTTTCTTGTACATCATTAATGAGTACTTCTCGTGGTTTACTACCTTCATACGGACCTACTACACCATTCATTTCCATTGCATCAATTAAACGGGCAGCTCGCGTATAACCTACTCTAAACCTACGTTGCAACATAGAAACAGATGCTGTTTGCATTTCCACTACAAGCTGAACTGCTTCATCATATAATTCATCTTCTACTTCCTGCTTCGTATCAGGAACATCTTGTGGAATCATATCTTCTTGATATTGCGCTTTTTGCTGACCAATAACATACTCTACAACTCTCTCAACTTCATCATCGGATAAAAATGCACCTTGTACACGTACAGGCTTCGATGCACCAATTGGTATAAACAGCATATCTCCACGACCTAGCAGTTTCTCTGCACCACCACCGTCAAGAATTGTACGAGAGTCCGTTTGAGAAGATACCGCGAATGCAATACGTGATGGAATATTCGCTTTAATAACTCCCGTAATAACATCAACCGATGGACGCTGCGTCGCAATAATTAAATGAATACCAGCCGCACGAGCCATTTGTGCTAAACGCATAATCGCATCCTCTACATCTGATGAAGCAACCATCATTAAATCGGCTAACTCGTCCACTATTACTACAATATAAGGTAATTCCGGTTGTTTCGCTTCTGATTGACTATTATGTTCTTTAATATGATCATTATATCCTTCAATGTTACGCGTGCCACTATGAGCAAATAATTCATAACGTCGTTCCATTTCACTCACGACTTTTTTCAAAGCTTGTGATGCTTTTTTCGGATCAGTTACAACTGGTGTTAATAAATGCGGAACACCGTTATATACATTTAACTCTACCATTTTCGGATCAATCATCATTAATTTTACTTCATGTGGTTTTGCACGCATTAAAATACTAACAATAATACCATTAATACATACACTTTTCCCGCTACCTGTCGCACCAGCTACCAGTAAATGGGGCATTTTATTTAAACGGGCTAATACAGCTTCACCTGTAATATCTCGTCCAAGACCAATTAACAACTTCTCTTCCGGATGATTATTAGCCTTAGAATCAAGAACTTCTCTTAGCGTTACCATAGATACTTCTGAGTTCGGAACTTCAATCCCTACAGCTGATTTCCCGGGAATAGGTGCTTCAATACGAATGTCTTTCGCAGCTAAAGCAAGTGCTAAATCATCACTTAAACTAACGATTTTGCTTACCTTTACTCCCATATCAGGATACACTTCATATTTTGTAACTGCAGGACCTCTATGTACTTTTGTTACTTTCGCTTTCACTCCAAAACTTTGGAATGTACGTTCTAATTTACGAGCATTCTCATAAATTTCTGCATTTTCATTTGTAACTTGTTTATTCTTAGGAAATTTCAATATATCAAGTGCAGGAAGCTTGTAATCTTTATTTTCTACATTTGAAAATTGCATTGGCGGGGCACTTGTTTCCGCCTCTAAAGATTCTACAATCTTTTCTCCACGCTTTTTCTTAGATTCTTCAACAGACGGAGCCTCTTCAATAGACGGTGAAGTTATTAACTCTGCTCCCTGTTCTTCGCTAATTCGTTTATTCTCTTCTTCATTTACAGGATAATTCTCAGTGAAATTCGAAATAATTGGAGGATCAATTGAGATTTCTTCCATCGGCTCAATAATCTCTTCTTGTTCTGCAGCACGTTTGCTCCTTGTGCTTCTCGTTGTTTTTTTCTTTTCTGTTTGTTCAGCCGTCCTTTTGGATCTCCAATCTTTATAATCCCCTTGCATTACTTCAAATTGACTTCTAAGGATCCTTCCTACAGGTGCAAGTACTTCTCCAATATGCTTATTTGTTATACAAAGTATGCCGAGAATCACTAAAATAATACCAATGATATAAGCTCCTACTTCATCAAATAAAAAGTAACACGTCGCGAACATAAGCGCACCAAACATACCACCGCCTAAATGAACGCTATCTGGCCCCTTTTTCATTTCAAGAAAGAAGTTATCTTTCGTACTCACAATAACAGAAGTATTTTGCACTGCTCCATCTTTCGTAAGAAGGTTAAATAATGTAATATGACTAAACATTAATATCGCCAATACTATTAAATAAAAACCAATTAACCGTTTATTTAAAAGGTTCGGCCATCCACGTTTGATAACAAACGAAACCGATAAAGCTATTACACCTAACACACCAATTATGTACCACTCACCAAAGAAGAAGCGAAAAAATAACACAAACGATTTCCCTACAACACCTAGCTGTAAAATCGTAATGATTGAAAGTGCAAAAAGAGTTAAACCGACGATTTCATAATACAAAGTTGGCTTTATCGTGCGTCTTGCTTTTGCCTTCGTCCCTCTTTGCTTTTGTTTTGCCATTTCTTCACCTCGTGTTCTACATGTAAGTAGGGCTTCCTTAAAAAAGCACTACTTATATGTCTGTTTTCTCTATTTTTTCAGGTCTTATATCTTCTATTTTTACACTTCTTGTAAATTGTTAAATAAACAGAAGAAAGCAGCCCTCTCATGGCTGCTCAACCGTCTTGTTTTTTATATTATACCATAGCTTCTAAACAAAATCCTTCTTTTTGCTAAAAGGTTATTTTCTGGCCGGGCTCAAACTCTAAGTAGTGTAGCGGATCCGTACTTAACACACGTACAATAGAATAACACCCATGTTCTTCTTCAGAAACCATTAATTCAACACCGTTTATATTTACAACTTTTTGGCTTTCACATTGCGAATAATCAGCTGGATATACAAGTTGCTCTGGCATAATTGTGTATAAAATCATTGTAACATTGTCCCTTCTGCACTATCATCCATGCGAGCATCTATTAATTCATTCAGTTTTCGAATCGCATTCCCAATACCACCGACATCATCTATAAGACCATATTTCACTGCATCGCCACCAATTACATTCGTCCCAATATCTCGCGTCAAATTCCCTTTCGCAAACATAAGTTCTTTAAAACGATCTTCGGTTACTTTCGAATGCTTCGTCACAAATCGAATGACTCTTTCTTGCATTTTATCTAAATACTCAAATGTTTGCGGCACACCTATAACAAGACCTGTTAGACGAATGGGATGAATTGTCATCGTCGCAGTTTCCGCAATAAATGAGTAATCCGTAGAGACGGCGATTGGTACACCGATAGAATGCCCTCCGCCCAGAACAAGTGATACCGTTGGCTTTGAAAGCGAAGCTACCATCTCAGAAATTGCTAACCCTGCTTCAACGTCACCTCCGACCGTGTTTAATATTAAAAGCAAACCTTCAATTTTCGGATTTTGTTCTATCGCAACAATTTGCGGAATAATATGCTCATATTTTGTTGTTTTATTTTGCGGCGGCAACTGAACATGACCTTCCACCTGCCCGATGATTGTTAAACAATGAATACTTGATTCATTCATTTGTGGTACATTCGTTTGCCCTAGCTGTTGAATTTTTTCCACTATCGAAGCTTCTTTTCCAGTTTCTTTCGGCTCAGCCTCTTTCCCTTCATTTGTATAACGATCACGTTCTGTCATATCGCATCCCCTTTCACTCGTATATAACTATTATTTCTTAAGTTATAAATTTCATTCGATAGAGTTTAAAAAGAAAAAAAGATCACCTGTAAAGGTGATCTTTTTTATACTTCCATAATAATCGGTAAAATCATAGGTTTTCTCTTTGTCTCTTCGTACAAGAACTGCCCTAATAATTCACGAATATTTTGTTTTAACATAGACCATTCAATTGAATACTCTTTAATCGATTGCTCAACAATCATACGTACAATCTCTGTAGAGCGGTCAATTAACGCTTCTGATTCACGAACATACACAAAACCACGTGAAATGATTTCTGGACCAGAGATAATTTTCTTTTCATCTTTACCAAGTGTTACAACAACTACTAATATTCCATCTTGAGATAACATTTTTCTATCTCGAAGAACGATATTACCAACGTCACCTACACCTAATCCATCAATTAACACATTACCAGCTTGTACTTTGCCAACTAAGTTTGCGTCATCGTCACCAAAAGCAATCACATCACCTTTTTCTACGATAAAGATATTCTCTCTTGCAATACCTACATCTTCAGCTAAATATGCATGTGCTTTTTGCATACGGAACTCACCATGTACGGGTACAAAATATTTCGGTTTCATTAAATTTAACATTAACTTTAATTCTTCTTGGCTGCCGTGACCTGAAACGTGAACTTTTCTTTCACCGTAATAAATAACATCAGCTCCAGCTCTAAATAACAAGTCAATAATTTTCGATACAGATATTTCATTACCCGGAATTGGAGAAGCCGCAATAATAACCGTATCGCCTTTACGAATTGAAATTTGTTTATGAGCTTGCTTCGCCATTCTAGAAAGGGCTGCCATCGGTTCACCTTGGCTACCTGTCGTTAAAATAGCTACCTTTTTCTCTGGGAAATTGTCTACTTCTTGTAGTGAAATAACCATACCTTCTGGAACATCTAAATAACCAAGACGTCTTGCGATATCTACCACTTTCACCATACTACGTCCTACAACCGCTACTTTTCGTCCTGTTTCAGCAGCTGCATCAAATACTTGTTGAATACGATGTACATTCGATGCAAATGAAGCAACGATAATACGTCCTTCTGCGCCGTAGAACACTTTAGAAATTTCTACACCAACTTCTTTTTCAGAACCTGTATAGCCTGGACGCTCAGCATTTGTACTATCAGATAATAAGCACAGTACGCCTTCATTTCCGATTTGTGCCATTTTTCCAAGGTCTGCTCCACTATTTCCAATTGGAGTTTGATCGAATTTAAAGTCTCCCGTGTATACGATAGCACCTTTTGATGTATGGAAACAAACACCAACAGAATCTGGAATACTATGTGTCGTTCCAAAGAATGACACCGTTGTAGTATTAAACTCTACTGTTGAATTTGAATCGATTGTTTTTAAGTCTACACGGCCTAACATACCCGCTTCGCCAAGTTTTTCTTGTATAAGTCCTACTGTTAATTTCGTTGCATACACTGGAATTGATAATTTACGAAGTACGTAAACAATTCCACCAATATGATCTTCATGACCGTGAGTAATAAATAAACCTTTTACTCGCTCTTGGTTTTCCACTAAATATGTAATATCAGGAATAACGATATCAATTCCAAACATTTCATCTCCTGGGAACATTAATCCTGCATCTACAATAAAGATTTCAGAATCAATTTCAACACAGTACATGTTTTTCCCGATTTCACCTACTCCACCAAGAGCAAATACTTTAACAGACTCATTCTCTTTTCTCTTCATGTTGTTGCCTGGTTTAAAAATCTTTCAAACACTGATTTCACTAAAATTGCAGAGACACCAGGGGAAACTCTACAACCACCATATATTCACCGTCCAAGACGAATGTCCTTACCGTTATGCGATATCATGTCCTTGTTTATTTTTTAAACCAGGTTTCACCTCTCTTTCATTATATAAATCAAATATCTTATTCGATATGATATGAAAATGTAATCAAATTATAATTTTTACCAATTTTGCTAAGCATACCCGTACTAAGCTACTTAGCCATATTATACCTGATACAAGAAATAGAACACAAGTTAAATCGTGCGAAAGAGAAAGTAAAAGAACGGAATTACAACAAAAGTATCGAACGTATTTCCTTTATATTTACTCCGATTTTATACTCCATATTATTTTGAAGAAATAGGCATAAATACGCTAAATTTATTTCATTATATGGATTTTCAAGACTTATTTTTCTAGAATCGAACAAAAACACTTATAAAATGAAGCTTTTTTATGAATCACGTCACATTTGAGACAATTCCTCTGAAAAACAGAATCGATAGTTTATTACGTTTATACAAATGTTTATTCTATAATAACTATGTTTTTTTGATTCATTTAAAGGGGTACAATTATTTTCTTGTACATGTTGCAATACATAATGAAAAAGCGATCAAACACGTGGAGTATTATGGTAGGTAAAAAAGAGCGGCAAAGATTTTCATACCATAAAAAAATGACCTAGTTCTACACTAGGTCATTTTTTATTAACGAGGGATAGATTGCATAACAGATTGTAACGTTACTCTTTCTTCTTCTGTTAATGGAAGAAGTGGTAAACGTACAGAACCTACATCTAACCCAACCATTTGTAACGCTGTTTTTACTGGCGTTGGGCTTGGCGCCATAAATAATGAATCCGTTACTCTTACAAGTAATTGATGTAATTTTTGCGCCTTTTTAAATTCTCCTGCTTGGAATGCTGCAATCATTTCTTGCATTTCATTTCCAATCACATGAGATGCTACAGAAACGATACCTTTCGCTCCAACTGCCATAGCTGGTAACGTTAAACCATCATCACCGCTGTATACTGCAAAGTCGTCCGCTGTTTTTTCAATGATTTCTGTCATTGTTAACACATCGCCGCCTGCATCTTTAATCGCAACAATGTTTTCTATTTCTGATAAACGAACAACTGTATCAACGGAGATTTGTACAATAGATCGTCCTGGAACGTTATATAGCATAACCGGAAGCGGCGTGCTTTCAGCAATTGCTTTAAAGTGCTGATACATTCCTTCTTGACTCGGTTTGTTATAATACGGTGCTACTAGCATTACTGCATCAACACCAACCTCTGTTGCCTTTTTAGTTAAGTCAATAGAAGCATGCGTATTATTACTACCTGTTCCAGCGATTACGGGCACCCTTTTATCGACAACAGATACGACATGGCGATATAACGCTACTTTTTCTTCTGAAGTTAATGTAGGAGATTCTCCTGTCGTTCCTCCTACCACGATTGCTGTTGTACCGTTATCTATTAAATAATTTACCAATTTCGTTGTCTTCGCAAAATCGATATTTCCGTTTTTATCAAACGGAGTTACCATCGCGGTTGCAATTGTCCCAAAATCTATCATGGTCTCACTCCTTATTGTTCCAGTTGCTTTTCTTTTGAAAGCTCAAACGCACTATGTAATGCATTTACAGCCTCCACTAAATCAGTTTCTTTTACAAGAACCCAAATTGTCGTATGACTATCTGCCGATTGCAAAATTTGAATACCTTTTTCCGCTAAAGCTGTAACGATTTTCGCAGTAACCCCTGGGTACCCTGCCATTCCAGCTCCTACAATAGATACTTTTGCACAATGCTCTGTCACAATTGGCTCATATCCAAGGTTTTTTAATAATTCAACTGCACGACTTGATACATTATCACTCACCGTATAAGCTACCCCAGTAGGTGAAATGTTAATTAAATCGACACTGATTCCTTCATTCGCCATTTCTTTAAACACATGCTGTTGCAAATCATATGCTGTTTCTTTTGCAAGCACTTTAATTTGCGTCACATTTGATACATGAGCGATACCTGTAACAGGACGTTCTTCTACATCACGGCCTTTTGTCGCACCGTCCGATGCTGAAATAAGCGTACCTTCACTATCAGAATACGTAGAACGTACACGAAGTGGTACTTTGGCATGCATCGCAATTTCAACTGCACGTGGATGAACGACTTTTGCACCTTGATATGCCATGTTACAAATTTCATTGTATGTTACCGTTTGAAGATGACGTGCATCTTTTACAATGCGAGGATCCGCAGTCATAACACCTTCTACATCTGTAAAGATATCAATAAATTCAGCATGAAGCGCAACACCTAATGCAGAAGCTGAAGTATCGCTACCTCCGCGTCCAAGTGTTGTCGTATCACCTTTTTTCGTTTGTCCTTGGAATCCTGTAACGACGATTACATCTAGATTTTCTAGCTCTTCATGTATACGATCGCAGTTCATTTCAATAATCTTAGCATTTGTAAAATCATCATTTGTTACAAAACCAGCTTGTGCACCATTTAATGCCGCTGCTTTTATACCGTTCTCATTTAACATGTTAGAGAAGACGATTGCTGAGATTAATTCTCCGCATGATAATAATAAATCTTGCTCACGATTAGAAATACGAGATTCCTCTTGATTTACAAGACTTAACAAAGTATCAGTTGCATATGGTTCACCTTTACGGCCCATAGCAGATACGACAGTAACTACTTTATAACCCGCATCTAGCGATTTTTTTATATGATGAAGCGCATGCTTACGTCCATTTTCATCACGTACGGATGTGCCACCAAATTTTTGAACAATAATTTTCATATTTTGCACCTTCTCTTAGCCGTTTACACTAATTGTAATTTTACTAAGCGCTCTGCAATTTGAACAGAATTCCATGCAGCGCCTTTTAATAAGTTATCAGATACGACCCAAAGATGGAATCCTTTATCGTTATTTAAATCTTTACGGATTCTTCCAACGAATACTTCGTTTTTACCTACTGCAGTAGCTGGCATTGGATATAACTGCTCTTCTGGATTATCTTGCAGAACGATACCTTCCGCATTTGCAAGTAAGCTCTTGAATTCTTCTACTGTTACACCTTCTTTTTCTACTTCGATGTAAACAGACTCAGAGTGACCTGATACAACTGGTAAACGTACACATGTTGCCGCTACTTCTAATTCAGGCATATGCATAATTTTTTTCGTTTCATTAATCATTTTCATTTCTTCAAACGTAAATCCATTATCTTGGAATTTATCAATCTGTGGAATCGCGTTGAAAGCAATTTGGAAATGTTTCTTATCACCTGATACAGGTAAAACATTCGCCTTCACTTCTTCACCATTTAAGATTGCTTGTGATTGTTCATGAAGTTCTTCAATCGCTGCCGCACCAGCACCTGATACAGCTTGATATGTGGAAACGATTACTCGTTTTAAACCATATTGCTGACGAACTGGCTCAAGAGCTACTACCATTTGAATTGTAGAACAGTTTGGATTTGCAATAATACCATTATGTTCTTTTAAGTCGTTTTCATTTACTTCAGGTACAACAAGTGGCACGTTTTCTGTCATACGGAATGCACTTGTATTATCAACAACAATCGCACCGCGCTTTGCTGCTTCTGGCGCTAATTGTTTTGATACAGATCCACCAGCACTAAATAGTGCGATATCTACTCCTTCAAAACTTTCAGGAGTTGCCTCTTGAACTGTAAATTCTTCGCCTTTAAATACAAGTTTCTTACCTGCAGATCGTTTAGATGAAAGTAACGTTAACTTCCCGATTGGAAATTCTCGTTTCTCTAAAGTATTTAACATTTGTTCACCAACTGCGCCGGTTGCTCCAACTACAGCGACATGAAAAGTTTTTTGCTTTTCCATCACTATGCCCCTTTCTAGATACCAATCCTTCTATAACTTAGAATTAGAAGGAGTATACAATACCCCTTCTAATCTTAATAACGTTAATTTTATCATATTCTACAGTAAGAATGATGGTTTCATCAAAAATTGTCCGTTTTTTTTCGTTTTTTAATTCATATATCTGAATTTTTCTACGACAACCGGCTGCAATTGCTTCCCTTGCAGCGCTTCTAATACTGTATCTTCCAGCAGCTCCATGCGAGCTACCATTGAGTTTGGTTTTTTCTCTGGTGCATCTTGACCGAATGGGACGAAGTAGATGTTTTTTGTTGCCATTAGGCGCATGAGGTTTACTCCATTCAGCCCTAAAGCATCATTCGTCGAAACAGCCAATACGACAGGCTTGCCATTTCTTAACGTCGCTTTCGCTGCCATTAGTACTGGAGAGTCTGTCATTGCATTTGCAAATTTACTCATAGAATTTCCTGTTAGTGGTGCAATTACCATACAATCTAGTGGAATTTTAGGTCCTAGTGGTTCTGCGCCAACGATTGAATTAATTGCTTTAAATCCTGTTACTTCTTCAATCTTTTTAATCCACTCTGCTCCTTCTCCAAATCTCGTGTTTGTTGATTGAACAGTGTAAGAAACAACGGGGCGTACTTCTGCTCCCTCAGCAATTAATTTTTCTAAATGAGGCATTACTTCTTCGTACGTACAATGTGAACCAGTAAAACCAAACCCTATTCTTTTCCCTTTTAAATTCATTCCCCATTCTCCTTTCTTGCTATTACGTCTTCTGCTAGTAACTGAGAAAGAACGTTCGCTAAAATTTGTCCTGCTGTTTTTGGAGCAACAATACCTGGTAATCCAGGTGCTAACAGCGCTTTGACTCCTCTTTTTTCCGCATATCTAAAGTCGGTACCGCCTGGTTTAGAAGCTAAATCAATTACTAACGTATGAGCCGGCATTTTCGAAATAACATTCGCTGTCACGACGAGATGCGGAATTGTATTAATGACAATATCGATATTTCCTACTTCTTTCTCAATATTTTGCATATGAAAAGGAGAAAACATCATTTCTGTAATACGTGCAATATGTTCCGATCGTCTTGCTCCAACTTTGACATGGGCTCCTAATGATTGAAATGCTCTGGCAACACTCATCCCTGTTCTACCAAATCCTAAAACCATTACATTGGAACCATGAATTGTATAGTCGGTATGTTGAATTACCATCATTAATGTACCTTCTACAGTTGGTATAGAATTGTAGATTGCCACATCATCACGATCAAATAATTTAACAAGTTTGCGGTTTGTAGTAGATACGAGATTTTCCAAGTAAGGCGTACCAATACCTGAATATATAGTAAAGTGTTCTGGTGTATTTTCAATTTGTTCTTTCGTTATAGAAACTTTTTCGTTTGAAAAAATAGTATCTACTTCTCCCTTGGCATTTGTACCTGCAACTGGCAAAATAATTGCATCTACAGAAGTGAAATCTAAATTTTGTATACTTTCTTTTGCTGCCCCTGTGAAGCCATGATCTAACTGATCAAACCCTATCAATGAAAGTTTCGCATCCAATTCAACTAGCTTGCGAATTACTTCTAGCTGTCTTGCATCTCCTCCTATGACAGCAATATGCATCTCAGTCAACATTCCCTAATTCACCTTCTTTTTCTGTCATTTATAAGAAAAGTGCCTACTTTTTCTTTTTCCTCCACATCATATGTAATGTACGAGTTTTAGGTGATTGAAAAACAAAAGCACGTATGATTTATCCCGCTATTTGTATGCAGTTAGACTTCCATCTCAACATTCGACATATGAGAGGACATTATACGGGAAATTGATTTCCGGTAAACGCTCGATTCATGTGAGCTTTTACTCAGAGGAGAATGAACAAAAAAAGATGACCAAAATGGCCACCTTTCACTTCGAATTTGAATGATCCGTAATATCACAAAGGATCATATCGTGCCCTACTTTCTTAATTTGGCTCCACGTGACTCTTACTTCTTGTGGTTCCTTTTTAAAACCTCCCCATTTCCCAGCCGGTATGATAAGAGCCTGTATTTGGCCATCCTTCTCATCAATCTCTAAATCAACATAACCTAAAACTCCCATTTTTTCTGCTCTTTCTAAATTTACAATCTCTTTGCCACTTAATTCACTTAATCGCATACACTCTCCCCCTACCGAATTATGAATTTAAGTTATCTATAATTAGTACCTATTCTGTATATCCAAAAAAAATAACCGTATCTCATTTAAAAGAGATACGGTTATTTTTACATACTTCATATAAAGCAATTATAGTTTTATTCCTTTTGGAAGTTTTCCATCTGGACTAATTAATGCTGCAGAGAATTCATCTGTAAACATGTTACGAATTAACTCATCAACATTTTCTTTTGTTACTGTGTTTACACTTTCAATAATCTCATCAAGTGAACGATGCTTACGAAGTAGCAATTCATTTTTACCATTACGGCTCATACGGCTATTCGTACTTTCTAAACTTAACATTAAGTTTCCTTTTAATTGCTCTTTACTATTAATAAGCTCTTTTTCTGTAATACCTGTATTTTTCAATGTTTCTAATGTTTCTTGCATTGTTTCATACAGTGTATCTAATTGTTGGCTACCTGTTCCACCATACAGCGTTAACATACCTGTATCTTCATAAGAAGAATGGTAAGAAAATACTGAATAGGCTAACCCGCGTTGCTCACGTACTTCTTGGAATAAACGGCTACTCATACTACCGCCTAAAACGTTATTTAATACAATTAAGTTATAAATATCTTCGTGTCCCATTTGTAAGCCTTTATATCCTAAACATAAATGAGCTTGTTCTGTTTCCTTTTTACGTGCTACCTTATTAAAATGGAAAATTGGGCTATGTACTTGTTCACGATTTGTTGTTCCTTCATAACTACCGAAATATTGCTCTACTGTTTGTAAAAAGGCTTCATCAATATTTCCTGCAACTGAAACAACGACATTTTCAGGTGTGTAATGATCCTTGATATATTGGCGTAGCGTATCACCTGTAAACGTATCAAGCGTTTCTTCTGTTCCTAAAATAGGATATCCAAGCGGATGCGTTTCATATGTTGCTTTCGTTAACATATCATGCACAATATCATCTGGAGCATCTTCGTACATTTTAATTTCTTCACATACGACATTCTTCTCTTTTTTCAGTTCTTCCTCATCAAATGTTGAATTAAAGAACATATCTGCTAATACATCTAAAGCATATTTAGCATGCTCATCTAGCACTTTTGCATAATAACAAGTGTATTCTTTTGAAGTAAAAGCATTCACTTGCCCACCAATGCTATCAAATGATTCTGCAATTTCGCGTGCACTACGTGTTTCTGTTCCTTTAAAGAACATATGCTCTAAAAAGTGGGAAACCCCGTTATTTTTTTCATTTTCATTTCTTGATCCCGCATGGATCCAAATACCAATCGCAACCGATCTTACAGTTGGTATATTCTCCATAACAATTCTTACACCATTTTTACAAGTATATTTTTTAATCAAAAACTTTCCTCCTACTGCCAGTTTCTCTAAATAAGTGCTATTATTTAATGATAACAAGTTTAAGGATGAATGTCATGCAAATGTATTTAATCCACACGTTTTTCATCCAGTAATTCTGTTATATTCCCTACTTTATATCCTTGTTCCTTCAATTTTGTAATCATTGTATCTAATGCTTCTGCTGTAGATGACGTTGGATGCATTAATACGATAGCACCTGGATGTATTTTTCTCATCACTCTCTGCAATAGTACCTCTGGCTCAGGTCGCTTCCAATCAATTGTATCTACAGTCCACATAATCGTTCCCATTTGGAAATCATCTGCAATTTTCACGACTTCATCCCGAAAACTTCCACTCGGCGGAGCAAACCATCTTACCTTTTGATTCGTAGCTGCTTCGATCATTCGATTTGTTTTTTGTAACTGATCTCGGATTTCATCAGAAGATAGCGTTTTCATATTAGGGTGTGTGTAAGAATGATTTCCGACTTCTTGATTTGCATCAACAATCATTTTGGCAAATCGCAAATTTTCCTTCACCCAACGTCCTTCTAAAAAGAAAGTCGCTTTCACATCATGTTTTTTCAATATTTCTAATATACGAGGCAAATACTCGTTTCCCCACGCCACATTTATTGTTAATCCCACCATCTTTTTATTTGGATGTCCCCTATAAATTGGGGCTGGTGATAAATCTTCTAAGTGGACACTCGGTGATACTTCCTTGAATTCAAGATTTCTTTGATCAAATTTCTTTAGTTTCTTCATATTATTATAGGATGCTTCGATATCAACTTGTCTTCCATTATATCCTGGTGTTGATTTCCATATCTTATCAATCATCGCATTTTGAGGTGCAATCTCATATTGTTTTGCATGTTTTTGAATTTCTTCATATAAGTTATCCTGTGCAAAAACGGAATAAGAGCCTACACTGACATATAAAAAGAATATACATATGTATGCCAATACACGAGCTTTCATATAAACCCTCCCATTAACTATATAAAAACCTTTTTTCTTCTTATCTTTGTTAATTTGAGCGTTATAATGAAAACTATACCTATACTGACATAAAAATATATGTAAATCATATTTTTTATATAACAAAAAAAGCCAGTTTAACTGGCTTTTACTTATTGCTGCTCTTGTTTGTTTTCTTCTTTAGCAGCTTCTTTTTCTTGCTCTTCTTTTAGCAATACTTTTCTAGATAGATTCACGCGACCTTGCTTGTCAATCTCGATAACTTTAACTGTAATTACATCACCGATTTTCACAACGTCTTCTACTTTACCTACACGCTCAAGTGCAAGTTCAGAAATGTGAACTAATCCGTCTTTACCGCTGAATAATTCAACGAAAGCACCGAATTTCTCAACACGTTTCACTTTTCCTTCGTAGATTTCACCTACTTGTACTTCGCGAACGATATCTTCGATAATTTTCTTAGCTTTGTCATTCATTTCTTGATTTATTGAAGAAATGAATACTGTACCATCTTGCTCGATGTCAATTTTAACGCCAGTTTCTTCAATAATTTTATTGATTTGTTTACCGCTCGGCCCAATAACGTCACGGATTTTATCTGGGTTAATTGTCATTGTAATAATCTTTGGAGCATAAGCTGATAATTCAGTACGTGGCTCTGCAATAACAGATAACATATGATTTAGAATGTGCACACGACCAACTTTCGCTTGTTGTAATGCCTCTTCTAAAATTTCACGAGATAGACCATCTATTTTAATGTCCATTTGCAGTGCAGTTACACCTTTTGCTGTACCTGCTACTTTAAAGTCCATATCACCTAAATGATCTTCCATACCTTGAATATCAGATAAAATTGTGTAATGCTCACCAGTTTTAACTAGACCCATTGCAATACCTGCAACTGGAGCTTTAAGCGGAACACCAGCATCCATCATTGCTAAAGTACTACCACAAATACTTGCTTGTGAAGTAGAACCATTTGATTCTAAAACTTCAGATACAAGACGCACTGTATATGGGAAATCTTTTTCAGATGGAATTACAGGCTCAAGAGCACGTTCTCCTAGTGCACCGTGACCAATTTCACGACGACCTGGTCCACGCATCGGTCTTGTTTCACCAACACTAAATGATGGGAAATTGTAATGGTGCATAAAACGTTTTGATTCTTCTACACCAAGACCATCTAAAATTTGTACATCGCCTAATGCACCTAATGTACAAATACTTAATGCTTGTGTTTGTCCACGTGTGAATAAACCAGAACCGTGTGTACGAGATAAAATACCAACCTCTGATGCTAATGGACGGATTTCGTCACCTTTACGGCCATCTGGGCGGATTTTTTCAACTGTAATAAGACGACGTACTTCTTCTTTTACAATTTTATATAAAATCTCACTTACTTGTCCTAATGTATCAGCGTCAGCTTCCTGCGCTTCGTAATGCTCAATTACACGCTTTTTCACTTCGTTAATTGCATCTTCACGTGCATGTTTCTCATGTACTTGAATTGCAGAATGCATATCCTTCTCAGACATTTCACGTACAGCTTGATTAAGATCAGCGTCAACTTCATAAAGTTTCACTTCTGATTTCTCTTTACCTACAGCTTGTACAATCTCTTCTTGGAATGCAATTAGACGTTTAATTTCGTCATGTCCAAACATAATTGCTTCTAACATTGTTTCTTCAGGCACTTGATCTGCTCCTGCTTCAACCATGTTAATTGCATCTTTCGTACCAGCTACAACAAGGTGAATATCACTTTGTTCTTGCTGTTCTACTGTTGGATTAATAACGAATTCGCCGTTAATACGACCAACTGTTGCACCCGCGATTGGGCCTTCAAATGGAATATCTGAAATCGATAACGCTAATGAAGAACCTAGCATAGCTGCCATTTCAGAAGAACAATCTTGATCAACACTCATTACTATGCTGACAACTTGTACTTCGTTACGGAAACCATCTGCGAAAAGCGGACGAATTGGACGGTCGATTAAACGACTTGCCAAAATTGCTTTTTCACTCGGACGACCTTCACGTTTAATGAAACCGCCAGGAATTTTTCCGACTGCATATAAACGCTCTTCATAATTTACTGTAAGTGGGAAGAAATCTACATTTTTTGGTTCTTTTGATGCAGTTGCTGTAGATAGAACCGCTGTATCGCCATATCTTACTAATACTGCTCCGTTCGCTTGCTTCGCAAGCTGACTTGTTTCAACTGTTAGCTGGCGACCAGCTAAATCTATCGAGAAGACTTGCTTTTCTTGACTCATTTAAGTACCCCTCTCAATTTAAAGTATTCAATTCTTCTATGTAAATGGATAGTATATCACAATATTCTACCTCTAGTATTACCGAAAATGAAGTAAGCTATAAAGGGTAGAAGATATATTTTTACCTAACAAAAAAGCGGGAATATTCCCGCTTCTTTGACTATCGACGTAAGCCAAGCTTTGTGATTAATTCACGGTAACGTGTGATATCGCTATTACGAAGGTAAGTTAGTAAGTTACGACGTTTACCAACCATCTTTAATAGACCACGACGTGAATGATGATCTTTCTTGTGAGTACGTAAGTGCTCGTTTAGAGTGTTAATTTGCTCCGTTAGGACAGCAATTTGAACCTCTGGAGAACCAGTATCAGTCTCATGAGTTCTAAATTGTGCAATGATTTCATTTTTACGCTCTTGTGTTAAAGCCATCCTATTTCACCTCCTATTAATTAAACCCCCAATTACCTAGCAAGCGTCGGTGAGTCGCAATGCCAAGCAATGGTTGTCATAAAGTACATAACATAGAATACTACTTTTCATTTGAAAAAGCAAGTATATTCTTTTCGTTCGCAAAATATTCTTGTGCTATTTTCTTATCTTTTGCAATTTGTTCAACTAACTCATCGATGCCATTGAATTTCTTTTCTTCTCTTATACGCATATGCCACTCTACTGTAACATTTTGATCATATATGTCTTTGTTAAATTCAAATAAGTGCACTTCAATAGATAATTGACGCTCATCTTCTTTAAAAGTTGGTTTATATCCAATATTACATACACCATCGTACCATTCATCGTGAACTTTTAATCTCACTGCATAAACACCTACAGGTGGTAATAGATACTCATCACTTAAACCTATATTAGCTGTGGGAAAACCAATTTGACGTCCACGCTTATCACCGTGTACAACTGTTCCCCCTACTGTATATGCTCTACCTAAAATAGATGGAATTTGTTCCATTTCGCCATTTCGAATTAACTTTCGTAATGCTGTAGAACTTACTTTCTCTTCTTGAAATTCAACTTTTTCAATCACAGTCTGTGTAAACTCCCCTCTTGCATGAAATGGTAAAGTCTCCATCTTTCCTTTTCCTAAACGTCCATATGAATAATCAAACCCTGCTACTACATGCTTTACATTCAAACCAATAATATAATCATCTACAAATTGTTGTGGCAATAAGCCTGCAAACGATTCATCAAATTTAATAACATATAATATATCGATCCCTAAGTTTTCGACTATTTTTTCTTTATCACACATTGGTGTAATATACTCCGCATGCGCTTCCTTTTTTCCTAAAACAACAGATGGGTGCGGATAAAATGTCATAACTGCACTTTTATATCCTCGTTCATCAGCTATTTGTTTCGCAGTTCGAATCACACATTGATGTCCTAAATGAATGCCATCAAAAAATCCTAATGCCATTACAGTAGGTGGTAATTCTAATTTATTTTGTTCATGTGGATGAGTTAAATGAATAAGTTTCACGCTTGAATTCACCTTTTTCTGTAATAATCCTTCCAATAATTCATTATAGCTTTAGTTCTTGATTATTCACAAGTACTTTCATCGGCTTTAGCATACCAGGGTGTTTTGGATGGTGCTCATAAATTGCAAGGCAACGATTATTTGTATCAAACACTGTTATAAATGGCGCCGTTATTTGCAATTCATTTTTTAAGAACATACCATTCTTTATTTTCTCTGCTTGCTTTTCATCTACAACCATTTTCGGAAACTTACTTAATGCTTCATCAATTGAAATGAAGATAGACTCTACTGTTCCATTTTGCACGTTTTCTTCAATTTCTTCAAATGATATGCAATCTTCTAATAAAAACTCACCAGAAGCTGTTCTTACAAGGTGAGACATATGTGATGGGAAACCAAGTTTTTCACCAATCATTACTGCTAACGTTCTTACATATGTCCCTTTACTACACGTTACACGGAAACGGAATGAAATATTTTCTCCCTCAAACACTTCACGGTCATCTAGTAATACAAATTCATGAATTGTAATTGTACGAACTGGACGTTCAACTTCTTGTCCTGCTCTTGCATATTCATATAATTTTTTTCCGTTAACTTTTACAGCTGAAAACATCGGAGGCATTTGTTCAATCGTACCTGTTAATGCAGCAAGAGCCCCTTCTACTTCCTTACGAGTAATAACACGATCTACATTTTTCCTTTCAACAACTTCACCAGAAGCATCTTCAGTTGTCGTTGAAAATCCAAGTGTTACTTCACCTTCATATGTTTTCGTCTCACTTGTTAAAAATTGTGCAATCTTCGTTGCTCGTCCTACACAAATAGGTAATACTCCTGTTACATCTGGATCTAATGTTCCTGTATGACCAATTCGTTTCTCACGCAATATCTTTCTTAATTTAAATACACAATCATGTGATGTCATGCCTTTTGGCTTATGTAATAATACTACACCTTCCATATATGTTCACCTCATCATAATTCTTTCATAGTAATTATCCAAAATTAATTTTGCATTGAAAAAATGGATAGACAAATGTCTATCCATTATTCTTCACGTTTACCGTCTTTATTAATTTGATGTAAAAGTGTATCAATTCGATGACCATATCCGATAGACTCATCAAACTCAAAGGAAATTTCCGGTGTTTTACGAAGACGAATACGCTGGCCAATTTCTGAACGAATGAAACCTTTTGCCTTCGCTAAACCTTTTAATGTACTTTCTTTCTGTTCCTCATCACCTAAAACAGAAATATATACTGTAGCAATTTGTAAATCTCCACTCACTTGTACATCTGTTACTGTAACAAATCCAACACGTGGATCTTTAATTTTACGACTGATGATGTCGCCTAATTCTTTTTTCATTTGCTCGCCTACACGGTTTGCACGTAATTTCATAACTCTTCACCTCATTCAATACCATTCCAATTGTGTTATTGTACGTTCAATTTCAGGAAATGAATCGATGTACTCGAGTACACGATTCATTTCTTTTTCACAAATAACACGATTAGAGGATACAGAAACAATTGCAATTTCTGTACGTTGCCATACATCTTGATGCCCTACTTCTGAAACAGCTACATTATAACGCTGCTTCACACGAGTTAGCACCCGTTGCAAAATTGCTCGTTTCTCTTTTAAAGAATGCACATCGTAAATCATACACTCGAATGAGAGTGAAGCGATAATCATCGCTTCACTTCTTCCATAATGTACGCTTCAATGATGTCCCCTTCTTTAAGATCATTATATCTCTCAATTGTAATACCACACTCATAGTTTTGTGCAACTTCTTTTACGTCATCTTTGAAACGTTTTAACGTATCAAGTTGTCCTTCGAAAATTACTACGCCATCACGGATAATACGCACGCCACTATCACGTGTAATTTTACCGTCAATTACGTAACAACCTGCGATTGTTCCAACTTTTGTTACTTTGAATGTTTGGCGTACTTCCGCTTGACCGATTACTTTTTCTTCGAATTCTGGATCCAGCATACCTTGCATTGCTGATTCGATTTCTTCGATTACTTTATAGATAATACGGTGTAAACGAACATCAACATTCTCTAATTCAGCTGTACGCTTCGCATTCACATCAGGGCGTACGTTAAATCCAATTACAATTGCATTAGATGCAGAAGCTAAAATAACATCAGATTCTGTAATCGCACCTACGCCTGTATGGATAATTTTAACTTTAACACCTTCAACATCAATTTTACGAAGTGACGCTGCCATTGCTTCTACAGAACCTTGTACGTCTGCTTTCACAATTAAGTTAATTTCTTTTACATCGCCTTCTTGGATTTGTTGGAATAAATCTTCAAGGCTTAATTTAGATTTTTCACCACGCTGAGCAAGTAACGCTTCTTGTGCACGTGATTCACCGATTTGACGAGCTTTCTTCTCATCAGCGAATGCCATGAAACGATCTCCCGCTTGTGGTACTTCGTTTAAACCTGTAATTTCAACAGGAGTTGATGGACCAGCAACTTTTACACGACGACCAATATCACTTACCATTGCACGAACACGTCCGAATGAAGTACCAACAACGATTGGATCTCCAACTCGAAGTGTACCGTTTTGAACAAGTAATGTCGCGATAGTTCCTTTACCTTTATCAAGCTGTGCTTCGATTACAGTACCAGTTGCATAGCGGTTTGGATTTGCTTTATATTCTTCTACTTCACTTACAAGAAGAATCATTTCTAATAAGTTGTCAATTCCTTCACCTTGAATTGCAGAAATTGGTACGAAAATTGTATCTCCGCCCCAAGCTTCTGGAACTAATTCATATTCTGTTAATTCTTGCATTACACGATCAGGATTTGCCGCTGGTTTATCCATTTTATTCACAGCTACAATAATTGGTACTCCAGCTGCTTTCGCATGGCTAATTGCTTCAACTGTTTGTGGCATAACACCGTCATCAGCTGCAACAACAAGGATTGTAATATCCGTTACTTGCGCACCACGAGCACGCATCGTTGTAAATGCCGCGTGACCAGGCGTATCTAAGAATGTAATCTTCTTGTCATTTACTTCAACTTGGTATGCACCAATATGCTGAGTAATTCCACCTGCTTCGCCTGCAGTTACTTTTGAATTACGGATAGAGTCAAGTAAAGTTGTTTTACCATGGTCAACGTGCCCCATAATTGTAACTACAGCTGGACGCTCTTTTAAGTTCTCTTCATCATCTTGCTCATCGATGAATGTTTCAAATTCAGTTTCACTTACAACTACTTCTTCTTCTACTTCAATACCATAATCAGTAGCAATTAACTCAATTGTATCTTTATCTAAGTCTTGGTTAATTGTTGCCATAATCCCAAGCATAAAGAGCTTCTTAATAATTTCAGATGGCTCTTTGCTTAATTTTTTAGCAAGCTCACCTACTGTAAGACTTCCAGAGAAAGTAACTTTATCTGGTGTTTCTACAGTTTGTGTTTGTTGTCTTCCAGCAAAGTTATCTTGACGTTTGTCTTCATTTCCTTTGCCTTTTTTCTTTTTCTTATTGCTGTTCTTTTTACTACGAACAACTTTTTCTTCTACTTCAAACTCATCTGCAACAGAAGGTTTTTCAGTTTGATACGCATTATCTAATTTATTTACTACTTCATCTTCTAACATTGTCATATGATTCGAAACCTCGATATTCATTTCTTTTAGTTTTGTCATAAGATCTTTACTTGAGATATTATGTTGTTTTGCATATTCATGCACTCGAATTTTACTCATACCTTCACCCCCGGTAATTTGTATCGAGCATGCTACGCAGCTTTTTCGCAAAGCCCTCATCTAACACAGCTACAACGACTCGCTCGTCTCTCCCAATCGCATGCCCTAATTGTTGTCGATTTTCGACCTTTCTCATTGGTACGTTGTAATACGTCGCTTTATCCGTGATGCGTTTTGTAGTATTTGCTGACGCATCTTCAGATAGCAATACAAGTTTTGCTTTGCCACTTCGTACTTCTTTTAAAACAAGTTCTTCACCCGAAATAATTTTCCGAGCCCGGTTTGCTAGTCCTAAAAACGATTTCCAATCGGACACTTATTTCGACTCCTTCTCAACAAGCTCAAGAAGCTCTTCGTATAGAGAACCGTCGATTTTCGCTTTTAGATGATGTTCCAAAACATTTTTCTTTTGGGCTTGAAGAATACTTTCTTTATCTTTTGATAAATAAGCACCTCGTCCTGATTTCTTTCCAGTTAAATCAATGGACACTTCTCCCTCTTTGGAACGAACAATGCGAACGAGCTCTCGTTTTGATTTCATTTCTTGCGTTGCAACACATTTTCGTAACGGAACTTTTCGATTGCTCATACTCATCACCTCTATTCGATTTCGTCTTCAACTGAATCGAATCCGAATGCGATTACGCTATCTTCTTCTGTTACAATACCAAGTTGTTTCGCATCATACTCACTCTTAATATCAATTTTCCAACCTGTTAATTTAGCTGCAAGACGTGCATTTTGTCCACGCTTACCAATAGCTAATGACAGTTGGTGGTCTGGAACAACAACTGTTGTTGCTTTTTCTTCTTCATCTACAAGCACTTTAACAACTTGTGATGGGCTTAAAGCATTTGCAACATATTCTACTGGATCATTTGACCAGCGAACGATGTCAATCTTTTCGCCTTTTAGTTCGTCTACAATGCGTTGTACACGTTGTCCTTTCGGTCCTACACAAGAACCTACTGGATCAACATCAATGTTCTCTGCATGTACAGAAATTTTAGAGCGATCGCCTGCTTCGCGTGCTACAGAACGAATTTCAACAGTTCCATCATAAATTTCAGGAACTTCCATTTCGAATAAACGTTTTAAAAGACCAGGATGTGTACGTGATACGTAAATTTGTGGTCCTTTCGTTGTTTTTTCTACTTTCGTAATGAATACGCGAATACGATCATGTGGTTTGTACTGTTCGTTTGGCATTTGCTCACTTACAGGTAATAAAGCTTCTACTTTCCCTAAGCTTACATAGATGAAACGAGCATCTTGACGTTGTACGATACCCACCATGATATCTTCTTCACGGTCACTAAACTCAGAGTAAATAACACCACGCTCTGCTTCGCGCACTCGTTGTGTTACAACCTGTTTTGCAGTTTGTGCTGCAATACGACCGAAATCTTTTGGTGTTACTTCAATCTCTAGTACGTCACCATCTTGATAGTTTGGATTAATTTGTCTTGCTTCTTCAACAGAAATTTCAAGACGTGGATCAAACACATTATCAACAACGTCTTTACGTGCTAAAACTTGAATTGTTCCCACTTCTGGGTTAAAGCTCACACGAACGTTTTGTGCTTGGTTAAAATTGCGTTTATAAGCAGAGATTAACGCTGCTTCAATCGCATCAATAATAATATCTTTGCTAATTCCTTTTTCTGACTCTAATACGAGCAAGGCATCTAACAACTCAGTGCTCATGAAGATCCCCCTTCTAACTAAAACGTAACAGCAAGTCGCGCATTTGCAACTTTATCCATTGAAATTTGGATTTCTTTTTTACGTGTTTTAATTGTTAATAATAATGTAATTGTAGTACCATCGTAGGAAAGTAGCTTTCCTTCAAACATTTTTTCACCATCAATCGGCTCATATGTTTTAATTGCCACTTGTTTTCCTACCGCTTGCTGGAAGTCTTTCTCTTTCTTTAATGGGCGTTCCGCTCCAGGAGATGATACATCCAAAAAGTAAAGATGAGGAATTGGATCCTCTTTATCTAAAGCTTCGCTTAAACGTTCACTTACCGCACCGCATTCTTCAATGTCGACTCCCTTTTCAGAATCGATGAATACGCGTAAGAACCAGTCTTGTCCTTCTTGCACATACTCTACATCTACAAGTTCAAGATTTAACTCTTCAACGATTGGCTGCGCAAATGCTTCTACAACTTCTGTGACTTTCTTATCCATAAACAGCCTCCTTCCTGCCGCCATGTACCATTTACAAGAAAAGACCCCGTCCATAAAAACGGTCCATCTTATTCTTTCTCGTTAGCTAATAAAAGCCCCTGCCGTTAAGCAGGGAATATCTGTCTTAGTATTACCAAATTTAAGAAGTAAAACTTGTAACAAAATATGTATATACGACAGAAATTTCTTACCTCTCCACATCAATAAAACGTAGATAGTAACACGAAAGAGTGGGTTTCCCCACTCTTTTTTTTACACAATATACATGACATGGTTATCTCGGTTAATAGTATACCATAGCAAATGTTGATTTGCAAAGAATTTTCCTACCTATTAGAACAGTGATAACTGGTTTTGATCAGGTAGATCGCCTAAGCAACCTTGACTATCTAAATACTCAATAATTGTTTTCGAAACCTTACTGCGCTGCTGCAGGTCTTCTTTTGATAAGAAATCTCCATTTTTGCGTGCTTCTACAATACTTAAAGCTGCATTTGTACCAAGTCCAGGCACTGCATTAAATGGAGGAATTAAAGTATCCCCATCAATAATAAATTCTGTTGCATGCGAACGGTATAAATCAACCTTTTGGAATGAGTATCCACGCTCACACATTTCAAGTGTCATTTCTAGTACTGTTAATAAACTTTTCTCTTTCGGCGCTGCATCCAAACCTTTTTGCGCAATTTCATCAATTCTTACACGTATAGATGCTGAACCTTTCGCCATCGCCTCTACATCAAAGTCATCTGCACGAACTGTAAAGTATGCCGCATAGAATAGAAGCGCGAAATGTACTTTAAAGTATGCAATACGTACAGCCATAAGTACGTAAGCAGCCGCATGGGCTTTAGGGAACATGTACTTTATTTTCTTACATGAATCAATATACCAACCTGGTACATTATTACTTTTCATGTCATCTTCCCATTCTTCCGGTACACCTTTACCTTTACGAACTGACTCCATGATTTTGAAGGCTAATGATGGGTCTAAACCTTGATAGATTAAATATACCATGATGTCATCACGACAACCGATAACTTCACTCAGCGTACATGTACCGTTATAAATTAACTCGTTTGCATTACCAAGCCATACGTCTGTACCATGTGATAGTCCAGAGATTTGGACTAACTCAGAGAATGTCGTAGGTTTCGTCTCTTCTAACATCTGCCTTACGAATTTCGTACCAAACTCTGGTATACCAAGTGTACCTGTTTTACAGTTAATTTGTTCTTCCGTTACCCCTAACGATTCCGGGCCTGAGAAAATTTTCATTACTTCCGGATCGTCTGTTGGGATTGTTTTCGGATCAATACCACTTAAATCTTGTAACATACGAATAACAGTAGGATCATCGTGTCCTAGTATATCAAGTTTCAATAAATTATCATGAATGGAGTGGAAATCAAAGTGTGTAGTTCTCCACTCAGCCCCTATTGAATCTGCCGGAAACTGAATTGGTGAGAAATCAAAGATATCCATGTAATCTGGCACAACGATAATACCACCTGGATGCTGTCCGGTTGTACGTTTTACGCCCGTACATCCTGCTACTAAGCGGTCAATCTCTGCATTTCGAATCGTTAAATTATGATCATTTGCATAACCTTTTACATATCCATAAGCCGTTTTTTCCGCAACTGTACCTATTGTACCCGCACGGTATACATAATCTTCACCGAACAGTACTTTCGTATAGTTATGGGCACGTGGTTGGTATTCCCCGGAGAAGTTCAGATCGATATCGGGTACCTTATCTCCTTTAAATCCAAGGAACGTTTCGAACGGAATATCATGTCCATCTTTCACGTATGGAACATTACATGCAGGACATTCTTTATCCGGCAAGTCAAAACCAGAACCTACAGAACCATCATTAAAGAATTCTGATTGCTTACACTTCGGACATACATAGTGTGGTGGTAATGGGTTTACTTCTGTAATTTCCATCATCGTTGCAACGAATGATGAACCTACCGATCCACGCGAACCTACTAAATATCCGTCTACTAACGATTTTTTCACAAGCTTATGTGAAATTAAATAAATTACGGCAAATCCATGCCCAATAATACTTTTTAATTCTTTTTCTAAACGTGCTTCTACAATTTCAGGTAACTCTTCACCATAAATGCTACGCGCCATTTTATAACTCATATCACGCGTCTCATCATCTGCACCTTCAATTTTCGGTGTATATAGATCATCTTTCACTGGATGAACATCACCAATTAATGATGCAATCTTTTGTGTATTCGTTACAACAATTTCTTTCGCTACGTCTTCACCTAAGAATGAAAAACACTCTAACATTTCATCCGTTGTACGGAAATGTACAGGTGGTAATGAATGCCGGTTTAACGGATTGGCTCCGCCCTGCGAACTGACTAAAATCTTGCGATACATTGCATCCTCTGGATCTATATAATGCACGTTTCCTGTAGCAACAACTGGTTTATCTAACGTCTCACCTAGTTTTACTAAGTTAGAAATAATTGTTTTTAATTGTCCCTCATCTCGAACAAGTTCACGCTCTACTAAATGACGTAACACCTCTGGAGGCATTACTTCAATGTAATCATAGAACTGCGCAATTTCTTCTACCTCTTCAGGAGCTTTTTGCATCATCGCCTCAAATACTTCACCTTTATCACAAGCCGTTCCTACTAAAATTCCTTCACGATATTTTTTTAATAGTGACCTTGGTACTCGTGGTACACGGTAAAAGTAATTTAGGTGAGAATAGGAAACAAGTTTATATAAATTTTTCAACCCTACATCTGATGTCGCAAGTAACGTCATATGACTTGGACGTCCACGCTTATACGCATCCCCTTGCCCCATGCTATCATTTAATTGATCGTGATATTCAAATCCCTTTTCAATCACATCTTTTAACATTTTCACAAGTAAGTATCCCGTTGCTTCTGTATCATAAATCGCACGATGATGTTGCGTTAATTCAATATCAAGCTTTTTACACATCGTATTTAATCGATGGTTTTTCATTTCCGGGAATAAGAATCTTGCAAGTTCTAACGTATCAATAACAGGATTATTCGTTTTTTCTAGTCCAGCCTTTTTAAAACCTACGTTAATAAAGCCCATATCAAAACTTGCGTTATGAGCAACAAGTGTATGGTCACCCATCCATGCTTCAAACTTTTTAAACACTTCGTCCACTTCTGGTGCATCCGTTAACATATCATCTGTAATACCTGTTAATTCAATGATCGTCGCAGATAATGGTTGATGTGGATTTGCGAAAGATTCAAAGCGGTCAATAATTTCGCCACCTTTTACTTTTACAGCCGCTAACTCGATAACAGTATCATATACAGCTGATAAACCTGTCGTCTCAACGTCGAAAACAACATAAGTTTCCTCTGCAAGTAAACGATGCGCTTCGTTATATGCAATCGGTACACCATCATTAACTAAATTCGCCTCTACACCATATATAACTTTAACCCCAGCCTTTTTACCCGCAGAATATGCCTCTGGGAAAGACTGCGCAACAGCATGGTCTGTAACAGCGATTGCCTCATGTCCCCATTTACCTGCTTGGGCAACAAGTCTAGAAACAGGAGTAACAGCGTCCATTTGGCTCATCGGTGTGTGAAGATGCAGCTCTACACGTTTTTCACCTTCTGGCGCTTTATCTTTACGAGACGGTCCTGTTATTTCATTTATATCATTTGCAATCATTACTAAATCTCGAACGAATGTATCGTTTTGAACAGAACCACGCGCTTTCACCCACATTCCTTTTTTCAAGGATTGCAGCATTGGAATATCTTCTTTGTCACGCGAGAACATTTTGATCATAATTGAATCCGTATAGTCTGTTATTTTTAAAGTTAATAACGTACGGCCACTACGTAGCTCTTTCGTTTCTACATGGAAGACATACCCTTGAACTGTTTTTCTTCTTTCTTCATCTTGAATTTCTCGCATCGGTGTAATCTCTTCATCCGGCTTAATAAGATATCCGAGTACAACCGGTCCTTCATGCACAACGCTACTTTCTTCAGCTTGCTTCTTTGCCATTTCTTCCATAGCTTGTATAACACGTTCACGATCTTCTTGCTGCGTTTGCTCACGAAACTTTTGCATTTCTTCTGTATTTTGCTGTATATGTGTGTCTAACTGAAAACGCGGGAATCCAAAAGTTTCGTATTGATCCCCTACTGGTTTCGCAACGTTTTTCTTTAAAGCAGTAGATTCCAGCTCATTATTCACATTTATTAGCAACTTCACTCCATTCACCTGCGGAAGCTGCTTTTTTAAGTAAGCAAACATAGGTGAAAATGTAATTCGTTCCGTACAAAGTGGCCAATACGCCCTCACTTCTTCTTCTGTAAATTGTTTATTCTCTGTTTCTAATGCAAATGTTGTTCTTGCAATATGAGAAAATGATTGCTTAAGCTTTGTTTCTAGCAATTCATATAATTCTGTAGGCAAAATTCGTGGCACTTGTAAATCAAAATGCCAACTTTTATTCGTTTTATCAATAACGAGCCTTTCAATGCCACCACCTTGTAAATATTGATTTATAAGGTCGTCTGGTATTTGCAACTGCTGGAGCAAAATTTGAAATCGCTCTTGTTGTTCATTTGTTAAAGACATAAGCACTCTCCTTCCATTTGCTATTATAAATTGAAACGTACTACAAAGAAAGATTTCTCCCTTCTTCTTTTACAAAATACGTTTACAAAGAAAGAGAAGGTACCTCATTACGAGGTACCTCTTCTTATTTTAAAATATTTGCAATATATGTTTGAAGTTCTTCTACTTTCACTTCTTCAGACTCGCCTGTAGCACGTACTTTCACTTCTACAATACCTTCGTCTGCTTTTTTACCAACTGTCACGCGAACTGGAAGGCCGAATAAATCTGCATCTGCAAATTTAACACCTGCACGTTCTGCACGATCATCTAGTAATACTTCGTACCCTTGCTCTTGTAATGAGTTGTAGATGTTTTCACCCATTTCACGTTGCGCATCAGATTTCATGTTTACTGGAATTACATGCACATGGAACGGTGCAACAGCTTTTGGCCAAACTAAACCGTTCTCATCATTAAACTGCTCTGCGATTGCTGCAACTGTACGAGATACACCGATACCGTAACAACCCATAATAAGTGGTTGTGTTTTTCCGTTTTCATCTAGGAATGTTGCGTTCATTGCTTCACTATAACGAGTTCCTAATTTGAATACATGGCCAACTTCAATTCCGCGTGCGAAAAGAATTGTTCCATTTCCATCTGGAGACTGGTCTCCTTCTTGAATGAAGCGTAAATCTGTATATTGACTTACTTTAAAGTCACGTTCTGGATTTACATTTACATAATGGAACCCTTCTTCGTTCGCTCCTGAACATCCGTTAACAATTGATGCTACAGCATGGTCTGCGATAATTTCGATATCACCTGTTACACCAATCGGTCCTAAAGAACCAACTTCACAGTTTAATAACTCTTTCACTTCTTCATGAGAAGCAAGCTCAACAACTGAAGCGCCGTATACATTTTTCACTTTTACATCGTTTACTTCATGATCACCACGAACAAGTACAACTACTAATTTCTCATCTACTTTAAATACCATAGACTTAATGCACTTGTCAGCTTCAATGTTTAAGAATGCAGATACTTCTTCAATTGCTTTTTGATCTGGTGTTGCTACTTTTTCAAGTGCCTTTTCTGCTTCATCACTCTTCGTATACGTAGCTACCACAGGAGCCATTTCGATGTTTGCTGCATAATTAGATGTATCAGAGTATGCAATTGTATCTTCACCAACTTCAGATAATACCATAAATTCATGCGTATCTTTTCCGCCCATTGCTCCAGAGTCAGCAATAACTGCACGGAAATTCAAGCCACAACGAGCAAAAATGTTAGAGTATGCTTTGTATAAGCGATCGTATACTTCATCTAAACTCTCTTGTGTAGCATGGAAAGAGTATGCATCTTTCATTAGAAACTCTCTTCCACGTAATAAACCGAAACGAGGTCTTTGTTCATCACGGAATTTCGTTTGAATTTGGTACAATGTTAACGGTAATTTTTTATATGATTTCACTTCATCACGTACAAGATCCGTAATTACTTCTTCATGTGTCGCTCCTAATGCGAATTCACGAGCGTTACGATCTTTCATACGCATTAATTCAGATCCGTAAGAATACCAACGGCCTGATTCTTGCCATAATTCTGCAGCTTGCATCGCTGGCATTAATAATTCTACAGCTCCTGCGCGCTCCATTTCTTCTCGAACGATACGTTCTACTTTGTGTAGTACTTTTAATCCAAATGGTAGAAAACTATAAATACCAGAAGCATTTTGACGCATAAAACCTGCACGAAGTAATAACTGATGACTCTTAATCTCCGCATCAGCTGGAACTTCACGTAATGTAGGACTGAATACCATACTTTGTTTCATTTATTCGCACCTCTTCATTTTACTCTTACACGCAGTAAAACCCCTCACCTCGAGTTAGGTGAGGGATTTTATTCTACGAGCTCTATTTCATTATAAGTTTCACTTTATTTTACAAGAAAAACTTACGAATGTCATTCCAAGTTACAACTAACATAAGTAACATTAATAATGCAAAACCAATAAAGTGAACCATTCCTTCTTTTTGGCGGTCAATTGGTTTCCCTCGTAACGCTTCAATTAAGAAGAAGAACAAACGTCCACCGTCTAAAGCAGGGACTGGTAGTAAATTAAATAAACCAAGGTTAATACTTAAAACTGCTGCTAAACTTAATACACGCGTAAATCCATAATCTACGACTTGATCTGTTAGATTATAAATTCCTACTGGACCTGACAACTCATTAATAGAGAATTGACCAGTTACTAATTTCACAAGTGAATCAAAAATTAGTTTTGTCCATTGGTATGTTTGTTCAAATCCTGATTTAATAGAACCCATTACTGTTTTCTCTACTGGAGAGTAAACACCAATTCTACCTACTTCGTCTTTTCCTTCTTTATCGAGTGTTGGCGTTACTTTTACATTAAACTGTTCATTATCACGCTTTACTTGTAACGTAATTTCTTTATTTGGGTTTTCACGTACAATGGTAACAACATCTTTCCATGTACTTGTGTTTTTCCCATCGATTGCTTGAATTGTATCATTTTCTTTTAATCCGGCTTGCTCGGCTGCACTATTCTCCATTACTTTTCCGACCATTGGCTTGTCAACAGGAACACCTTGTACAAATCCAAGAATCACAAAAATAACAAATGCTAAAATGAAGTTCATTGCAGGACCTGCAAAGATTGTTAAGGCACGTTGACCCAATTTCTTGGAGCCGAATTGCCTATTATACGGAGCAATTTGTATTTCTTCACCAGCAGTAATAATACGAGCCTTTTCATTCACTCGGAATGTTTGAAGCTCTTCCTCGTACTCTTCATAGCCCGAAATTGTTAAATTATGCTCTAAATCAGCTTGTTCGACTTCAATGACACGAACATTTGGATACTTTTCATATCCATCAAAAACTAATTTCGCAACTTCGTCTTTTTCATTTAATACAAGGCCAACCTTTTTTCCAGGCTTTAACTCAACTGTGTCTGCATCCTCGCCAGCCATTCTTACATAGCCACCAAGGGGCAGTAATCGAATCGTATACACCGTTTCATTCTTTTCAAATGAGAATATTTTCGGACCAAAACCAATCGCAAACTCACGGCATAAAATACCTGCTCTTTTTGCGAAATATAGATGCCCTAGCTCATGGAAAAATACGAGTGCACCGAAAATTAATATAAAGGCAATCGCTGTATTCAATTCCATACCACCTTTGCTAAATTTGTTCCATCACAAACCGTCTTGTGGTTGCATCAATTTCCAGAATTTCCTCTAAGCTCGGACGTGCAATGACATTGTGATGGTTCATTGCTTTTTCAATGAGGTCTTCCACTGTTAAGAAACCAATTCTCTTTTGTAAAAATGCTTCAACAGCTACTTCATTCGCTGCATTCATTACAGCTGGCATACTTCCACCTGTTTTTCCAGCTTCGTACGCAAAACGCAAACAACGGAAACGTTCTTGGTTCATTTTCTCAAAATGCAATGTCCCCATTTCCCATAAATTTAACTGTTTTGTGTCTGAAAGAGGTAATCGATCAGGATATGTAAGTGCGTATTGAATTGGTACTCGCATATCAGGTGAGCCAAGCTGTGCCATCACACTACGATCTTCAAATTCAACCATAGAATGAATAATACTTTCTTTATGTAAAACAACATCGATTTGCTCATAAGGGATACCAAAAAGCCAATGTGCTTCAATTACTTCTAGCCCCTTATTCATCATTGTAGCAGAATCAATTGTAATTTTCGAACCCATTGACCAGTTTGGATGTCGAAGCGCATCTTCTACGGTCACATGATGCAATTCATCTCTCGTTTTATCACGGAAACTTCCACCAGAAGCCGTAATAATTAGTCGAGAAATTCTTTTTTCATTTTCACCATTCAAGCATTGAAAAATAGCTGAATGTTCACTGTCTACTGGAAGTAACGAAACATTATGTTTTCGTGCTGCTTCCATTACAAGATGCCCTGCGGTTACTAACGTTTCTTTGTTTGCAATTCCGATTGTTTTTTTCGCCTCAATTGCACGAAGTGTTGGTAACAACCCTACGCTACCTACAACAGCATTTACTACAATCTCTGCATCTGGATGTAATGCTACTTCTAAAAGCCCTTCACTACCATATACAATTTTTGTATTACCAGAGACAGCTTGTAATTTTAAAACATCTTCCTCTCTTTGCACAGAGACAATTTGCGGAGAAAATTCTTGAATGACCTTTACTGCGTAGTCAATATTTTTCCCTACAGAAAAAGCAACGAGACGGAATTGGTCTGGGTGCGAGCGTAATACATCTAAAGTTTGTGTACCAATTGATCCGCTTGCACCTAATAAACTAATGTTTTTCATGACTCCAACCCCTCGTTCATTTATTAATTGTATTGTAATAAGAAGTAGAGAATTGGTAAAACAAATAACCAACTATCTGTTCGATCTAATATACCACCATGTCCAGGTAAAATTGTACCTGAATCTTTTACGCCATAATGACGTTTAAATGCAGATTGTACTAAATCACCAATTTGTCCAAAAATAGAAATGATAATTGTCAACACAATTAAAATCCCTACATTAGCCTCAACTGGGAAGAACATATTGTAAACAAGTGCCACAACAATCCCACAAACGATGCCGCCTAATGAACCCTCAATCGTTTTATTCGGACTAATTTCTGGCCATAATTTTCTTTTTCCTAATGCTTTCCCTACGAAATATGCGCCTGAATCGGTAGCCCATATAACAAATAATGCGCAAAACACATATTTAATTCCTAAAATTCTCGTTTCATTCAAATATAAGAATCCCATTGCAACATATGTTGTTGCCATTAGTAAAAAGGAAGCATGGTCAAAAGTAAATGTATTCTTAGAAAGGACTGTATATGATAAAAGTAATAAAACAATCACAAATGTGATTTCTAATTTACCTAATCCAATCCAAGTAAACAGTTCTGATGCACTACTTGGAATTAAAATAACCCATAATAATACTGCAGCTAAAACTGTTGGTATTGAAATAAGCGTAAGCTTATTCATACGAATTAATTCATATAAACCTATAGAAGCAAGTGCATACACTAAAACCGTAAAAGGCACGCCACCGTAAATTACGATGGGAATGAATAGCGCGGCAGCAACCACTCCAGTAATAATTCTCTGTTTCACTACCAAACCCTCTCTTTCTACACGCCTCCGAATCTGCGCCCTCTATGTTGAAAGTCTGTAATCGCATTTAGCAAATGTTCCTCGGTAAAATCTGGCCAATACACATCTGTAAACCAAAACTCCGAATATGCAATTTGCCATAACATGAAATTACTAATACGTAGCTCTCCGCTCGTACGAATTAACAACTCTGGATCAGGTAAAGAACTCGTCATTAAGTAGGAAGAAAGCATTTCTTCACTTACATCTTCAACACGAATTTTTCCTTCCTCACTATCTTTCACCATATGTTGCACAGCAGAAACGATCTCATCTCGACTTCCATAGTTTAACGCGAAATTAAGAATTAATCCTGTATTCTCTTTCGTATCTTCCATGGCCTTTTCCATCGCTCTGCGTGTATGCGTAGGAAGACGATCTTGTTGTCCTATCACTCGGACTTGTACGTTCTCTTCAATCAATTCTGGTAAAAATGTACCTAGAAATTCTTCTGGAAGCCTCATTAAATAGTCAACTTCCTTTTTCGGTCTTTTCCAGTTCTCAGTTGAAAAAGCATAAAGAGTTAACACTTTCACATTAAGTTTGCTTGCAAATTTTGTGATTTTCTTTACAACTTGCATGCCTTCATGATGTCCCGCAATACGAGGCATCGCTCTCCTCTTTGCCCATCTTCCATTACCATCCATAATGATGGCAATATGTTCTGGGATGTATCCTTTTTTCACTTTTTCAACGAGATGATCAAACGATGCGACCTTTTTACTTTTAAAAAAAGGAAAGTTTTTAAACATCATTCATACCCTCCAGCAAGCAGACGTATGCCTAAAAGTGTAAAAAGACCCCCTTAAGAAGAGGGTCATATTTGCGAAGGTATCGCTATTACACTTCCATGATTTCTTTTTCTTTGTTTTTTGCGATTTCGTCAACTTTTGCAATATATTTATCTGTTTCTTTTTGGATATCTTCAGTATATCCTCTTAAATCATCTTCTGTAATATCGCCAGCTTTTTCAAGCTTCTTAAGATCATCGTTACTGTCACGACGTACGTTACGAACAGCAACTTTTGCTTCTTCAGCATATTTTTTCACAACTTTTACAAGATCGCGACGACGCTCTTCTGTTAATGCAGGGAATGCAATACGAATTACAGTTCCATCATTAGAAGGATTTAAGCCTAAATCTGCTTTTAAGATTGCTTTTTCAATATCACCGATAGAAGTTTTATCATAAGGTTGAATTACAAGTAAACGTGCTTCTGGAACTGTAATGTTCGCTAATTGCACAACAGGTGTTGGTGCACCATAGTAATCAACTTGTACCTTATCTAATACAGACGAGCTTGCACGACCTGCGCGAACTGTTGCCAATTCACGAGAGTAAGCAGCAACTGCTTTTTCCATTTTTTCATTTGAAGACTTCAATACTTGTTGTCCCATATTTATTTCCCCCTTACAACTGTTCCGATATTTTCGCCTAAAACGGCACGTTTAATGTTACCTTTTTCCATAACCGAGAATACAATTAATGGAATATCATTGTCCATACATAAAGAAGAAGCTGTTGAATCCATTACACCTAAACCTTCTTTTAATACATCTAAGTAAGTAAGTGTTTCGTATTTCGTAGCTGTTGGGTCAAGAGATGGATCTGCATTATATACGCCATCTACATTGTTTTTCGCCATTAAGATAACGTCTGCTTCGATTTCCGCTGCACGTAGTGCTGCCGTTGTATCTGTAGAGAAATATGGGTTACCTGTACCTGCTGCAAAGATCACAACACGTTTTTTCTCTAGATGACGAATTGCTTTACGACGAATGTAAGGCTCTGCTACTTGACGCATTTCGATTGAAGTTTGAACACGAGTTTGAATTCCAATGTTCTCTAGGCTATCTTGAAGAGCTAATGAGTTCATAACTGTTGCTAACATACCCATGTAATCTGCTCCAGCACGATCCATTCCCATTTCACTTCCGATTTTTCCACGCCAAATGTTTCCGCCACCAACAACAACAGCAACCTCTACATCAAGTTCTGCAATTTCTTTCACTTGTTCCGCAACTGATTTAATAACAGATGGGTTAATTCCAAATCCTTGTTCGCCAGCTAACGCTTCTCCGCTTAGCTTTAATACGACACGATTATATTTCGGTTTACTCATAATGAACCTCCAATTGCTTACATCTTTATTTTAAAAAAGGGAACACAATGTGTTCCCTAATCTTTATTAGTTGCTACCTTTTACTTGGTTCATTACTTCTTCAGCAAAGTTGTCTTCGCGTTTTTCGATACCTTCACCAACAGCGTAGCGAACGAATCCTTTTAATGTTCCGCCTTTAGACTCAACGAACTGACGAACTTTCATATCAGGGTTTTTAACGAATGCTTGGTCAAGTAAGCAAATTTCTTCGAAGAATTTGCCTAGACGGCCTTCAACCATTTTTGCAACGATTTTTTCAGGCTTGCCTTCGTTTAAAGCTTGTTGTGTCAATACTTGACGCTCATGCTCAACTTCTTCAGCTGTTACAGCATCGCGGTCGATGTATTTAGGGTTAACTGCTGCGATGTGCATTGCTACATCTTTAGCAGCAGCTTCGTCAGTAGAACCTTCAAGAACTGTTAATACACCAATACGTCCACCCATGTGTAGGTAAGCGCCGAATGCATCAGCATCAGTTTTTGATACGATTTCGAAACGACGAAGTGTAAGTTTTTCACCAATTTTAGCGATTGCTTCGTTGATGTGCTCTTCTACTGTTTTGCCGCCTTCGATTGTTTGAGCCATAGCTTCTTCAATGTTAGCTGGTTTGTTAGTTAATAAGTGTGCAGCTAATTCTTTAATTAATGCTTGGAAACCTTCGTTTTTCGCAACGAAATCAGTTTCAGAGTTTAATTCTAAGATTAAACCTTCGTTACCGTTTGTTTCGATGAAAGTTAAGCCTTCAGCAGCGATGCGGTCTGCTTTTTTAGCAGCTTTTGCAATACCTTTTTCACGTAAGAAGTCAATTGCTTTCTCCATGTCGCCATTAGTCTCAGTTAAAGCTTTTTTGCAGTCCATCATACCTGCGCCTGTTTTTTCACGAAGTTCTTTTACCATTTGTGCAGTGATTGCCATATTTTTCATCCTCCTAAAATATGTATTTATACCTTTTATAAAGGTGTTTATACCTTAAAAAAGGTGATAAAAGGCCGAACCCCTTATCACCTTTCCAAATTTGTTACGCAGTAACAGTTTCTTCACCTTGTTTTGCTTCAAGGATCGCGTCTGCCATTTTAGATGTAAGAAGTTTTACAGCACGAATTGCATCATCGTTTGCTGGGATAACGTGATCGATTTCGTCTGGATCACAGTTTGTATCAACGATACCGATGATTGGAATGTGTAATTTGCGTGCTTCAGCAACTGCAATACGCTCTTTACGAGGGTCTACTATGAATAATGCACTTGGAAGACCTTTCATATCTTTAATACCGCCTAAGAATTTCTCAAGACGCTCTAACTCTTTTTTAAGTTGAACAACTTCTTTCTTAGGAAGTACTTCGAAAGTACCATCTTCTTGCATTCTTTCGATGTCTTTAAGACGCTTGATACGCTTTTGGATTGTTTGGAAGTTTGTTAAAGTTCCACCTAACCAACGTTGGTTAACGAAGTACATACCAGCACGAGTTGCTTCTTCTTTAATAGCTTCTTGTGCTTGTTTTTTAGTACCTACGAATAAAATGTCTCCACCTTCAGCAGCGATGTCGCGCATCGTTCTGTAAGCTTCCTCAACTTTTTTCACAGTTTTTTGTAAGTCGATGATGTAGATACCGTTACGCTCTGTGAAAATGTAACGCTTCATTTTTGGGTTCCAACGACGAGTTTGATGTCCGAAATGAACACCAGCTTCAAGCAATTGCTTCATAGAAATTACTGACATAATATAGTTCCTCCTAAATGGTTTTTGATATCCTCCGTTTACTTCATCTCTAAGCGAAACTACAAACGTAGCACCAACACTTAAATCAGCAAACGTGTGTACTTTGTACTGACACCACTGCTTACTATATCATACTGAAATATTACAATCAAGTCGAAAATGCGAACAATGTAAAACTTTCTTTGTTCACACTCGAATTCTAGTATTACCAACCTGCATTTCTTTTAAGCAAAAAAGTGAAATTCAACTCATAGCTTTTCCAAAGAACACGATTATGACGCTTTTTACAGACACCATTAATCTTTTACACACAAAAAACTCTCCTCAAAAAACGAGGAGAGTTTTATAAATTAGTTTGTTTTTAATTTAGCAAGTTCCTGTAGAAACTTGTCGTTTAGCACTTTAATGTATGTTCCTTTCATACCTAAAGAGCGAGACTCAATAACACCAGCACTTTCTAATTTACGCAGTGCATTTACGATTACAGAGCGAGTAATTCCTACGCGATCAGCAATTTTACTTGCAACAAGTAAACCTTCTGTTCCATTTAATTCTTCGAAGATATGCTCGATTGCTTCTAACTCACTGTAAGATAATGAGCTAATCGCCATTTGAACAACAGCTTTACTACGTGCTTCCTCTTCGATTTCTTCTGCTTTTTCACGTAAGATTTCCATACCTACTACAGTTGAACTGTATTCAGCAAGGATTAAATCATCGTCTAAGAACTCTTGACCAAGACGAGCTAACACTAATGTGCCTAGACGCTCACCACCACCAACGATTGGTACGATTGTAGTTAAACCTTGATCGAATAATTCTCTATTTTCTACTGGGAATGCTGTGTAAGCACTGTTTACATCTAAGTTTGAAGACGTTTCTGTAATGTTGAATAAGCTTTGCGTGTACTCTTCCGGGAATTGACGCTCTGCAAGCATTTGTTTCATACGCTCATTCTCAATTTGTTGGTGAATTGCATAACCTAGTAATTTACCACGACGACTTACTACGAATACGTTCGCTTCAATTACTTCACACATTGTGTCAGACATTTCTCTAAAGTTTACAGGCTTTCCTGCTGCGCTCTGTAATAACGCATTTAATTTTCTTGTTTTTGCTAATAATTCCATTTCAAAAGTTCCTCCTACATGTTACTTACATATTTTTTCATCACTTGGAAACTAGGGCGAGTCACCTGATGACACTATTACAAAATAAACTGGCTCACATCTTTATTTTTAGCAATCGTTGCTAATTTCTCCTCAACGTATTGAGGTGTTATCGTTATTTTCTCTAACGTAATTTCAGATGCTTCAAACGATAAATCTTCAAGGAGTTTCTCCATAATCGTATGAAGTCTTCTTGCTCCAATATTATCTGTATCCTGATTAACTTGATAAGCAATCTCAGCAATCTTACGAATAGCTTCGTCTGAAAATTCAATTTCTATACCTTCAGTCGCTAATAAAGCCATATATTGTTTAATTAACGCATTGTCAGGCTCGATTAATATTTTAACAAAATCATCTGTCGATAATTTTGTTAATTCTACTCGAATCGGAAATCTCCCTTGCAGTTCCGGAATTAAATCCGACGGTTTAGACATATGAAACGCTCCAGCTGCAACGAATAAAATATAATCCGTTTTTACTGATCCGTATTTTGTCGCAACATTCGATCCTTCTACAATTGGTAAAATGTCACGTTGCACACCTTCACGTGATACATCTACGCTATTCGACTGCTTACCAGCAATTTTGTCAATTTCATCGATAAAAATAATCCCGAGCTGTTCAGCACGATAAACAGCCTCTTGTGTAACTTCATCCATATCAATTAAGCGCTGTGCTTCCTCATTTGTCAAGAGTTTTCTTGCTTCTTTCACAGAAAGTTTACGTTTTTTTGTTTTTTTCGGCATAAAACTTCCTAATGCATCCTGGAAATTCATTCCCATTTGTTCCATACCAGTTCCTTGTAACATATCGAACATGGAAGACTGTTGCTCAGTCACTTCAATCGATACAATTTCATCTTCAAGAAGTCCTGCAGCAAGCTTTCTTTCCACATCTTGACGTTTCTTTTCGATTTCACCATCTTCCTGTGCATCAGATGTTTGATTCGAATTTTGAGCACCGCCAAATAGCATTTCTAATGGGTTTTTAAATCCAGATTGTTTCTCCGGACTCGGCACTAAAATTTCAACAAGACGTTGGTTCGCTTGTTCTTCTGCTTTGTCTTGTACTTTAATTACCATTTCTTCTTTCACGATACGAACTGACGTTTCCACAAGGTCACGTACCATCGATTCTACATCTCTACCTACATATCCAACTTCTGTAAATTTGGTAGCTTCAACCTTAATAAAAGGTGCTCCAACGAGTTTCGCCATTCGTCGTGCTACCTCTGTTTTACCAACACCTGTCGGTCCAATCATTAAAATATTTTTAGGCGCAATTTCATCACGTAGATTTTCAGCTAATTTACTTCGACGATATCGATTTCTTAAAGCTACAGCAACCGCTTTCTTCGCATCTTTTTGACCGATAATGTATTGATCTAATTTTTCCACAATTTGACGCGGAGTAAAATGTAAATGCATATAAAATGCCTCCCTTACGATTCTACAATTCTTCCACAATTATATTGTGGTTTGTATAAACACAAATATCGCCAGCAATGTCTAAACTCGCTTTCGCAATTTGCTTCGCTGTTAAATGTTCACTTGCATATTGCTTTAAAGCACGACCTGCAGAAAGCGCATAATTCCCACCAGATCCAATCGCTAAAATCCCATCATCTGGTTCAATCACTTCTCCTGTACCTGAAACAAGAAGCATAGTTGTTTTATCCATGACAATGAGCATCGCTTCTAGCTGACGTAACATTTTGTCGCCACGCCATTGTTTTGCCATCTCAACTGCAGCACGCTGCAAGTTCCCATTGTACTCTTCTAATTTCCCTTCAAACATTTCAAAAAGAGTAAATGCGTCAGCAACGGAACCTGCAAAGCCAGCTAAAACTTTCCCTTGGAAAAGTTTACGGACTTTACGAGCTGTATGTTTCATTACAACTGCATTTCCCATTGTCACCTGACCATCTCCAGCCATTGCACATTCTCCATTATGATGAACTGCAAATATCGTTGTAGCGTGGAAATTTCCCATAGAAAAAACTCCTTTATATGTTTTTATAGCTTTAAAAGCAATTTATGCCCGCGGGTGATGCTTCATGTAGACCGAACGCAATCTTTCTTTAGAGACATGCGTATAAATTTGTGTCGTCGACAAATTCTCATGACCGAGTAGCTCCTGTACAGTACGTAAATCTGCCCCTTCATCTAACATATGTGTAGCAAATGTATGCCTTAACATATGGGGACTTATCCGCATTGTCAGTGAAGCCTTCTTAATGAGTTCGTTTAATACATAGCGTACCCCTCGACTTGTTAGCGGCGTGCCTTTCGCATTTAAAAATACCATATGAGAGTGTTCTTCAGTTTTGTGAGCCAACTGTTTTCTCCCGTTCTCTATATAAGTAATTAAAGCATCTTGCGCATAGCTTCCGAACGGAATATACCTTTGTTTTTTTCCTTTTCCCATTACTAAAATTGTTCCCACCGCGAAGTCAATATCGGTAAGTTGTAAATTGACACATTCACTCACACGGATTCCAGTCGCATACATCAACTCTAATAAAGCTTGATTCCTTTGACCTAGCGGTGTTTCCGTATCAGCAACTTCAAATAATTCCTCTAATTCTTCAGCATATAAAAACTTTGGGATTGACAATTCTTTTTTGGGGAGTGACGCAAGTGCAAACGGATTATCTTTCCGATAACCTTCACGCATCAAAAAACGATATAAACTTCGTAAGCTTGATACTTTTCTTGCGACAGATTTACGGGCTAACTTTTCATCGTGCAACGTCGTTAAGTACAAACGAACATCCGCGTATGTAACATCTAAAAAAGAGGATATGCCTTCTCGCTCCATAAATTGCACAAAATGTTCTAAATCATTTTGATAACTTGCAATTGTATATTTTGAATAATTTCTTTCAATTTGTAAATATCCAACGAATAATTGTAACAATTTCTTCACATTCACACAATTCACCTCAATAAAGGCTACTAAATCGTATCACAACTTAGTAGCCTTTGCAAGAAATTTAACTAAATATTTACAAAATTTTGAATTGTTTCTAAAGCGCGTGTTGCATATGCTTCATTTCGTTCTGCTTTCCTCTTAATTTTCTTCTCTAACGGTGCAAACAAACCGAAGTTTGCATTCATTGGCTGGAAGTTTTTCGCGTTTGTCGCAGTAATATAATTCGCCATACTTCCCATTGCAGTTACAGGCGGTAATACAACCGGCTCTTCACCTTTCACAAGTCGAGCAGCGTTAATACCCGCTAGTAATCCTGATGCCGCCGATTCAACATATCCCTCTACTCCAGTCATTTGGCCAGCGAAGAATAAATCATCACGTTGTTTATATTGATATGTTGGACGAAGCAAGTTAGGTGAATTAATAAACGTATTACGATGCATTACACCATAACGTACAATCTCTGCATTTTCCAGTCCTGGAATCAACTGTAACACTTCTTTTTGTGGTCCCCACTTTAAATGCGTTTGGAAACCTACGATATTGTATAACGTTCCTGCTGCATCATCTTGACGTAACTGAACAACAGCATATGGCGTTTTTCCTGTTTTCGGATCTTCTAATCCAACAGGTTTCATCGGTCCAAATACTAGCGTCTGTCTTCCTCTACTTGCCATAACTTCTACCGGCATACAACCTTCAAAGAAAATTTCTTTTTCAAATTCTTTTAAAGGTACTGTTTCAGCAGCAATTAATGCCTCGTAAAAACGGTCAAATTCCTCTTCCGTCATTGGGCAGTTTAAATATGCAGCTTCCCCTTTATCGTAACGAGACTTTAAATATACTTTATTCATATCAATGCTATCTTTCTCAACAATCGGTGCTGCAGCATCATAGAAATAAAAATAATCTTCACCTGTTAATTCTTTTAATTGTGCAGCAAGATCAGGAGACGTAAGTGGACCTGTCGCGATAACAGTAGGCCCTTCTGGAATTTCAGTAATTTCTTCATTCATCACAGTTACGTTCGGATGTTTTTTCACATACTCTGTTACCTTTGCCGCAAATTCATGACGATCTACAGCTAAAGCTCCTCCTGCTGGTACAGAGCACTCATCAGCTGCACGAATAATAACAGAGTCCATTAAACGCATTTCTTCTTTAATAACACCAACAGCGTTTGTTAATGTGTTTGCGCGAAGCGAGTTACTGCATACTAACTCTGCAAATTTATCTGTGTGATGAGCTGGCGTTTGCCTTACTGGTCTCATTTCATATAATTTCACTTGGACACCACGTTTTGCAATTTGGTAAGCTGCTTCACTTCCTGCAAGACCTGCGCCAATGACGTTTACTACTTGTGTTGTCATATTTATCACCTTTCCTTTTCTTCCCGAAAAAAATGTGAGCAGTTACGCTCACATTTGTTGTTCTTCTTCATAATCACACGAAATACATTGTACTTGCACGCCTTTTTTCAACTTCTTCTCTACAAGCATACCTTCGCACTTCGGACATTTACGACCAATTGGTTTATCCCAAGATACAAAGTCACACTCTGGATACGTACCGCATCCATAGAAAAGACGTTTCTTTTTATTACTACGGCGTTCAATAATTTGACCTTTATCACACTTCGGACAAGTAACACCGATTTCTTTCACAATCGGTTTTGTATTACGACAATCTGGGAAATTCGAACAAGCCATAAATTTCCCGTATTTACCCATTTTAAAGACCATTGGGTGATCACACAATTCACAGTCTTCCCCAGCTGGTTCATCTTTAATTTCCACTTCACGCATTTCTTTTTCCGCTTTTTCTAAACGCGGTTCAAAGCCTACGTAGAAATCATCAACAATTTTTACCCAATTCGCATTTCCTTCTTCTACTTCATCAAGACTTTGCTCCATGTTAGCAGTAAATTCAATGTTAATAATTTCTGGGAAAAACTCTAAAATAAGTTCAATTACTATTTCACCAAGTTCAGTTGGAACGAAGCGTTTATTATCCAAACCTACGTATCCACGTTTTTGAATCGTTTCAAGTGTCGGTACGTAAGTCGACGGTCTTCCAATTCCAAGCTCTTCAAGTGTTCTTACTAGACGAGCCTCTGTATAGCGCGGCGGAGGTTGTGTAAAGTGTTGCTTCGGTTCTAAATCCTTCGAAAATACCGTTTCCCCTACTTCTAAAGGTGGCAACATTTTATCCTTTTCTTCAGCCCCGTCATCTTTCGACTCTACATACACTTTCATAAATCCTGGAAACTTTACAACCGATCCACTTGCACGGAACTGAACATTGTTATTAATGAGTCTAGCTGTCACAGTATCCATTATAGCAGACGCCATTTGACTTGCAACAAATCGCTCCCAAATCAGTTTATACAACCGAAGTTGATCACGACTTAAGAAACTCTTTAGTTCCTCTGGCCTTCTCATTACCGAAGTAGGACGAATTGCCTCATGCGCATCTTGCGCGTTCGACTTTTTCGTTTCTTTCTTCTTTTCTGTCCCTATGTATTCCGCACCAAACGCCTCAGTAATGTAAGTACGCGCCTCTGTTTGAGCTGTTTCTGAGATACGTGTTGAGTCAGTTCTCATATACGTAATAAGACCTACAGTCCCTTGCTTTCCAAGATCTATCCCTTCATACAATTGCTGCGCGAGCATCATTGTTTTCTTTGCTCGCATGTTTAACTTACGAGCTGCCTCTTGTTGCAAGGAAGATGTTGTAAACGGTAATGCAGGATTACGTTTTCGCTCTTTTCGCGTTACATTTTCAACTGAAAACGCATTATCTTTCATCTGTTCAATTATTTCATTCACTTGCGTTTCATTCGTTAATTGAACTTTTTCACCATCTACACCGTAAAAACTTGCTTCAAATGTGTCTTTCCCTTTCACAAATTCTGTCTTAATTGTCCAGAATTCTTCAGGCTCAAAGATTTGAATTTCTTTTTCACGTTCGATAATTAAACGAACTGCTACAGATTGTACGCGTCCTGCACTTAATCCTTTTTTTACTTTCTTCCATAATAAAGGACTAATATTGTAACCAACAAGACGATCTAGTATACGCCTTGCTTGCTGTGCATCTACTAAATCCATATTAATCGCACGAGGATGTTTAAATGATTCTTTTATTGCATCTTTTGTAATCTCATTAAACACAACTCGGCAATCTGATTCAACGTCCACATTTAACGTATTGGCTAAATGCCAAGCAATCGCTTCCCCTTCGCGGTCTGGATCGGCCGCGAGATAGACTTTCTTTGCTTTTTTGGCCGCTGATTTTAAATCTTTTAAGACGGGACCTTTACCACGAATGGTAATATACTTCGGGGTGAAGTTGTTCTTTACTTCTATCCCCATTTGGCTTTTAGGTAAATCGCGAACGTGTCCCATAGACGCGACAACTTTGTATTTTTTCCCTAAATATTTCTCAATGGTCTTCGCCTTAGAAGGCGACTCCACGATTACGAGGTAATCTGACATGCTAGTGCCTCCTTAAGAGGTGGATTCAAGTCTTCATCAATCTTATTGATTTCTCTTGTTTTTGTCAATCAAGAATGAATATACCATACAGTGCCTATCTACCATTTGTCAATAATTGTTTAATAAAAACATAAAAATATAAAGTTAATTTAAAACTTCTTCCAAGATATCTTCTGCATTTCTTACTAGTTTTGCTCCTTGTTGAATCAGATGATTCGTTCCTGATGCACTATCTATAAATATAGGTCCAGGAAGTGCAAATACCTCTCTATTTTGCTCTAAAGCAAGGTCCGCAGTAATAAGTGTTCCACTTCTTGATTTCGCTTCTACAACTAAAACACCCTTACTTATACCACTAATAATCCGGTTCCTTTTTGGAAAATACCATTTTTTCGGTGCATAGTGCGGCGGATACTCTGTTAATAACAATATATATTCATTCCACGTTTCATATAAATGTCTATTCTCTTTTGGATACATATACGATAATCCATGTCCTAGTATTGCAATAGTCGGGCAATGCCGTCTTACTGTAATTTCATGAGACATTGTATCTATCCCTCTTGCAAACCCACTGACAATAAGCCATTCCCTTTCTAATAATGGGTGTAAAATAAATTTTAAACTCTCATGTCCATATAAAGTCGGTTCTCTAGTTCCAATAACCGCCAATTTATTCGATTTATTGAGAAAATACTTCTCTCCTTTTCCATATAATACAAATGGGGGATCTTGTATTTCACGTAATAATTGTGGATAATCTTCATCCCATATAGTCATATAAAAAATTCGATTTTTCTCTAAATAAGATATATATTGCGAGAGATTTGAACTTTGAAGAAAATTTACTAATTCTGAAGATTTTTTCGAGGATATTCCAGTGTAGTATTCCATTTGTTTCGTATTAAAAGTGTATATTCCCTTCAATTCAGGATCGACATATAGTAGTCTTTCCATCGCCTTCCAATGATCTGCTAAAAAATAATGAAGATGTAATAATCGTTCTCTTTTCATCTTAATTCTCCTTACCCATAATTTTTATTATGTAAACAAGAATTGCGTAAAAAGACACCTTCAAGCAAGAAGGTGTCTTTCAACAGATTAGTAGTTTTTACAAGTCTCAAATAGCCCTTTTTCTTTTAAGACAGAGATTAGCGTTTCGCCCATAACCGCTGGAGTTTCCGCTACTTTAATACCACAAGCTTCCATCGTTTTAATCTTTTCTGCAGCAGTTCCTTTACCACCAGAAATGATTGCACCAGCATGGCCCATACGTTTGCCAGCAGGCGCTGTTTGGCCACCAATGAAGCCTACAACAGGTTTTGTCATATTAGCTTTCACCCATTCAGCCGCCTCTTCTTCCGCTGTACCACCAATTTCACCAATCATAATTACAGCATGTGTTTCTTCATCTTCATTAAATGCTTTTAACGCATCTATAAAGTCCGTACCGTTAACTGGGTCCCCGCCGATACCTACAGCAGTAGATTGGCCAATACCTTCTTGTGTTAACTGATGTACAGCCTCATACGTTAATGTACCAGAGCGAGATACGATACCTACATGGCCTTTTTTATGAATGTACCCTGGCATAATACCAATTTTACATTCATCAGGCGTAATAACACCAGGACAGTTTGGTCCAAGTAAACGTGTATGTTTACCTGCCATATATCTCTTTACATTTACCATATCTAATACAGGAATACCTTCAGTAATACATACTACTAAATCGATTTCTGCATCAACTGCTTCCATAATTGCATCAGCCGCAAAAGCGGGTGGAACGTATACAACTGAAGCGTTTGCGCCTGTTGCTTTCACTGCATCTTCTACAGTATCAAATACTGGTACACCTTCAATATCAGTGCCACCTTTACCTGGCGTTACACCACCGACAATTTTCGTACCGTATTCAATCATTTGTTTTGTGTGGAATAAACCTTGAGAACCTGTAATACCTTGAACAATAACTTTTGTATCTTTATTAACTAATACGCTCATTTTTCTCCCCCGCTTTCTATTAGCCCACTAGTGAAACAATTTTTTGTGCACCGTCTGCCATAGATTCTGCTGCAACAATATTTAAGCCAGACTCATTTAAAATTTTCTTACCTAACTCTACGTTTGTACCTTCAAGACGTACAACTAAAGGCAATTCAAGACCTACTTGTTTCGTCGCTTCAATAACACCTTCTGCGATAACATCACACTTCATAATGCCACCAAAAATGTTAACGAAGATACCTTTTACATTTTTGTCAGAAAGGATAATTTTGAATGCTTCTGTAACTTTTTCAGCTGTTGCACCGCCACCAACATCTAAGAAGTTAGCTGGATCGCCATGGTAATGTTTAATGATATCCATTGTAGCCATCGCTAAACCTGCACCATTAACCATACAACCGATATTTCCATCTAAAGGAATGTAGTTTAGGTCATATTTAGAAGCTTCAATTTCTTTTGAATCTTCTTCATCAAGATCACGAAGTTCTAAAATGTCTTTATTGCGATATAAAGCATTAGAATCAAAGTTTAATTTCGCATCTAATGCCATAACTTTACCGTCACCTGTTGTAACAAGTGGATTGATCTCCGCGATAGAGCAATCTTTTTCGATAAACGCACGGTATAAGCCCATCATAAACTTCACAGCTTGTCCTACAAGCTCTTTTGGAATATTGATGTTAAACGCGATTCGGCGCGCTTGGAAGCCTTGTAAGCCTACTGCTGGATCAATATATTCTTTAAAGATCTTTTCAGGTGTTTGCTCTGCTACTTCTTCAATTTCTGTTCCACCTTCTTCAGATGCCATTAAAACAACTTGAGAAGTTGCACGATCTAAAACTAGACCAACATAATATTCTTTTTTAATATCGCAACCTTCTTCGATAAGTAAGCGTTTTACTTCCTTACCTTCAGGACCTGTTTGATGTGTCACAAGTGTAGTTCCTAAAATGCTCTCTGCATATGTACGAACTTCATCTAAATTTTTTGCAACTTTTACTCCGCCAGCTTTGCCGCGTCCACCAGCGTGAATTTGTGCTTTTACTACACATACATCCGTTCCTAATTCTTTCGCTGCTTCTACAGCTTCTTCTACTGTAAATGCAACCTTCCCGTTCGGAACGCTAACCCCATAGCTTTTAAGGACTGCCTTACCTTGGTACTCATGGATATTCATGGTCCCATCCTCCCCTGTTTTCCTGTTTTACTCGAAAAGTTTTTAAATGTTTAAAAAACATTACATTGCCATTGTATAAGATGATTGGCACGCTGTCTACAATAAAGTGTCAGAAAACTGAAATCGCTTTATTCTTTTTTAAAAATAATAATGTTCATATACCAAAATAAAAAAATAAGCTGCATATTCGCAGCTTATTTGTGAATCGTATCTTTAATTGGTGCAAACGATTTGCGATGTTCTTCTAATACTCCATGCGCTTCAATCGCTTCTAAATGTTGTTTTGTGCCATATCCCATATGTTGTTCAAATCCATATGCAGGATACTTTTCTCCAAGCTCTTTCATCATACGATCTCTCGTTACTTTCGCAATAATGGATGCAGCTGAAATAGAAATACTTTTCGCATCACCTTTAATAATGGATGTTTGCGGAATTGGTGTAGGAAGTTTCATCGCATCAATTAATAAATGTTCTGGTGCACAAGATAAATTCGCAACAGCATCTAACATCGCTTGTTTCGTCGCTTGATAAATATTTATCTCATCAATAACTTGTGGTGATACAATTCCAACTCCAATTGCAATTGCTTGTGCTTTAATTTCATCATAAAAACGCTCTCGCTTCGCCTCACTCAGCTTTTTCGAGTCATTTAACCCTGGAATATAAAAATCTTCCGGAAGGACAACAGCTGCCGTCACGACAGGCCCAGCTAGCGGCCCACGCCCTACTTCATCTATACCTGCAATAAATGTGAGCCCTTTTTCACGTAATGCAATCTCATACTTGGACATTTCGAAAAACTTTTCTTTTTCTTTCTGCGCTAACTCTTTTTGTTTATGCCACTTCAAAATGAGCTTTTGTACCCCTTTTCGCTCATCTTTCATTAATATTTGAAAGCGGTCGTCCTCTTCACTCATAATTTTTTGCAGTAAATGTTCCGCTTCTTGAATAGTCACTTTTTGCATTCACGCACACTCCTTTTATATACAAAAAAGAAAAGACGTACAAACGCACGTCTTATACTTCTTCTACTTTTTCAACACCTTCTACTTGCTCCGCAAACTCTTCTGGTGTTTCAAACGTCATTTTCCCAAGTTTCCCACCACGAAGCTCACGAAGTATAAGCTCAGATGTTTTATCATAATCAATCATTCCGCCGCCCATTAAACAGCCTCTATTTTTTCCAATTGCATCGAATAACTCCACAATATCTTCTGGAATTTCATTTAAATTATATCGATCTTTCAAACGTTCTGGATAATGTTTTTCCATAAAACGTAAAGCGTAAACAGCAACATCTTGTAAATTTAAAATTGAATCTTTAATTGCGCCTGTTGTCGCTAAACGAAGACCCACTAATTGATCTTCAAATTTAGGCCATAAAATACCCGGTGTATCTAACAGTTCCATTTCCTTCCCAACTTTAATCCATTGTTGAGCTGTTGTTACACCAGGACGATCTCCTGTTTTAGCAATATTTTTCTTCGCCAACTTATTAATTAACGTAGATTTACCAACATTCGGTATACCTACAATTAATGCACGAATTGCTCTCGGTCTAATACCTTTTGCAACCATTTTATCAAATTTTTCTTTCACCAACACTTTACAAGCCGCTGCAATTTCCTTCATACCTTGTCCAGCTTGTGCGTTAATTGAAATTGCCATTTGGCCTTTTTCTTTAAAATATGCAATCCACTGCTTTGTTAAACGATCATCTGCCATATCCGCTTTATTTAAAACAACAAGCCTCGGCTTATGTGTAATAATCTCATCGATCATTGGATTTCGAGAAGATAAAGGTAATCGAGCATCTACAAGCTCAATTACAACATCAATTAACTTTAATTTTTCTGTTACTTGGCGTCTAGCCTTTGCCATATGTCCCGGGAACCATTGAATTACCATGTTGCCACCTTCTTTTTCTTTTATTTCACAATACGAGCATCTTTTAACGGCCAATATAGTATATTTGCTTTTCCAATCACTTGGTCCATTGCAATTGTACCAATCGAACGGCTATCTTTACTAAAACGACGATTATCGCCTAAAACAAATAATTGACCTTCTGGAACAGTTTTCTTCCCTGTCATTTCTTCAAGAGTAAAATCATATGTAAGCGGTCCGTCAGCAATTTGTTTTTTTTGCTTGTCTAAATACGGCTCCTCATAAGCCTTTCCGTTAACATATAGTTTATCATTACGATACTCTATTTCATCGCCTGGCAGGCCGATAATGCGCTTAATATAATCTTTATCTTCCGTTGCTCGGAATACGATAATATCAAATCGTTTCGGATCTCCTATGTGATAACCAATTTTATTGACAATCATTCGATCGCGATCATGTAAAGTAGACGCCATCGATACTCCATCTACGAGAATTGGAGCAAAGAAAAACTGTCTAATAACACCCGCTAATACAACAGCAATCAAAATTGCTTTGATCCATTCCCAAAGTGAACTCTTTTCTTTTTTCATGCATTTCCCCTCCACGATTATGTAAGCTGCTCGTATTATATCAAAATTTTATATAGATTGGAAAAAGGGAGCTTGTGTATTTACAAGCTCCCATACATGTCTTATCGAATTTCTTTAATACGTGCTTTTTTACCGCGAAGGTTACGTAAGTAGTATAACTTAGCACGACGTACTTTACCACGACGAAGTACTTCAAGTTTCGCGATTCTTGGCGTGTGAACTGGGAATGTACGCTCAACACCTACACCGTAAGAAATCTTACGAACTGTGAATGTTTCACTGATTCCGCCACCACGACGTTTAATTACAACACCTTCGAAAAGCTGAATTCTTTCACGAGTTCCCTCAACTACTTTTACGTGTACACGTAAAGTGTCTCCAGGACGGAATGAAGGAAGGTCAGTTTTTAATTGGCCTTGAGTAATTTCTGCGATTAATTGTTGCATATTAAATTCTCTCCTTTAAACAGATGCTCTTATAAAGTCTTAATAAATTACAGCGGAACATCGTTAATACGGCCACTGATTTCAGTAGCACAAGTGTTATAATAGCATATTGCTAGGACTGTTGCAATAGAAAATATATCAAGCCCTTACTTGTCTTCTTTAATTTGTTCTAGCCATTTCGCTTCTTGCTTAGATAATTTTCGTTCTTCCAGTAAATCCGGTCTACGCGTGTACGTACGACGTAGTGATTCTTTGTGTCGCCATTCATCAATATTTTTATGATTTCCTGACATTAGTACATCCGGTACCTTCATACCACGAAAATCAGCTGGACGTGTATAATGAGGATGTTCTAATAAACCTGTACTAAACGAATCCTCGACTTGTGAAGCATGATTTCCTAGCACTCCTGGGAGGAGACGCACGACACTATCCGTAATAACCATAGAGGCTAACTCTCCGCCGGTTAATACGTAGTCACCGATAGAAATTTCATCCGTTACGAGATGCTCACGAATTCGTTCATCGTACCCTTCATAATGACCACACACAAAAATAACATGCTCTTCTTCAGCAAGTTCTTCTGCCTTCTTCTGCGTAAAACGCTCTCCTTGTGGACACATTAGGACAACTCTCGGTTTACGGTCTGTTTCCTTCGTTAACTCTTCCACTGCATCAAAGATAGGCTGGGGGGTTAATACCATCCCAGCGCCACCACCATACGGATAATCATCTACGCTATTATGCTTACTCGTTGTATAATCGCGGAAATTGACAACACGAAGCTCTACCGCTTCTTTTTCTTGCGCTTTCTTTAAAATTGAAGATCCAAACACACCCGTAAACATATCTGGAAACAATGTTAAAATGTCAATTTTCATTATAATAGCCCTTCCATTACATGAATGGTTACTAATTTATTCTCAATGTTAACTTGAAGTACAACATCATCAATATAAGGAATTAATAGATCTTGACCTTTTGGACGTTTAATTACCCAAACATCATTTGCACCAGGAGATAAAATTTCTTTTATTGTTCCTAACGCTTCTCCTTCTTCCGTTACAACACTGCAACCAATAATTTCATGGTAGTAGTATTCGCCTTCAGCTAGTTCACCTAACTGCTCTTCTGGTACTTTTATTAAAGAACCTTTAAACTTCTCTGCTTCATCTACATTGTTGTATCCTTCAAATGTTAATAGATCAAATGTCTTATGTTGACGATGAGAAGTTACTTTCACTGGAAGGTAGTCTGTACTTTTCTCATTACTTATGTATAACGTGTTTCCTACTTTATATCGCTCTTCTGGAAAATCAGTACGAGAAATAACACGTATTTCTCCTCTTACGCCATGAGTATTTACAATTTTCCCTACGTTAAACCATTTTGTCATAAATAGTATGTCACCCCTGGTTTCTATATAAATTAAGCATCTCCATTTCACATATGGAACATGCAACTTCTCTTTAAATGTTAAAAAAGGGAGAGGAAATAACTCCTCGCCCTTTTTACGTTTATTGAATTTCCAGTGTTACTTTTTCATCATTATGATGTCCCACTGAATACAAGAGCATTCGAATTGCTTTCGCAACTTTCCCTTGCTTTCCAATGACTTTTCCAACATCCTCAGGATGTACAGTTAATCGATACTTTATCTCTCCGTTGTAAAGTTCCTGTGTAACTTTTACATCTTCAGGATGATCGACAAGAGGCTTGACAATCGTCTCGACTAACTTCTTCATAGTCATTGCCTCAATTACTTACCTTGTTTAGATAAGTGGAATTTCTCCATGATACCTTGGTTAGAGAATAAGTTACGAACTGTATCAGATGGTTTAGCACCATTTCCTAACCATTTTAATGCTGCTTCTTCGTTGATCTTAACTTCAGCTGGTTGAGCAACCGGATTGTAAGTACCGATTTCCTCAATGAAACGTCCGTCACGAGGAGAACGAGAATCTGCAACAACTACACGATAGAAAGGAGTTTTTTTAGCTCCCATACGTTTTAAACGAATTTTAACTGCCATTTATAAAGCACCTCCGAATTTATTTCACACAGATAATTATATTAGCAAAAAGACTATTGCTTTGTAAAGTATTTTTTCTTAACAGAGCCATCTTTTTTCCTTACATGAATGGAAACTTCAATCCACCTAGTCCTTTTTTCTTACCTTTTTGCATTCCCGTCATCGTTTTCATCATCTTTTTCATATCATCAAATTGCTTGATTAAACGATTGATTTCTTGTACCGTTGTACCGCTACCTTTGGCAATGCGCTTTTTGCGACTAGCATTGATTATTTCCGGTTGTTCTCGCTCTAATTTAGTCATAGAACGAATAATTGCCTCAATATGCCCAATTTGTTTTTCATCAACTTGCGCATTTTTCAGCCCTTTAATTTTATTTGCACCAGGAAGCATTCCTAACAATTCATCAAGCGGTCCAAGTTGACGCACTTGTCCAAGTTGTTCTAGGAAATCGTCAAGCGTAAACGAAAGCGTACGCATTTTTTGCTCAAGTTCTTTTGCTTTCTCTTCATCAACTGTAGCTTGCGCTTTTTCAATTAATGTTAAGACGTCTCCCATCCCTAAAATACGGGATGCCATACGCTCTGGATGGAACGCTTCAATCGCATCTAGTTTTTCACCCATACCAGCAAATTTAATCGGTGTATTTGTTACCGCCTTAATAGATAATGCCGCACCACCGCGCGTATCACCATCTAATTTCGTTAATACAACACCTGTTAAACCTAACTGTTCATGGAAACTTTGTGCAACATTTACCGCGTCTTGTCCCGTCATCGCATCGACAACAAGGAAAATTTCATCCGGTTTCGCAACTTCTTTCACTTTCGCTAATTCATCCATTAGTTCTTCATCAATATGCAGGCGACCTGCTGTATCAATTAAAACATAATCGTGATGATCTTCTTTTGCTTTTGCAATCGCTTGTTTCGCAATTTCAACAGGACTTACTTGATCTCCTAAAGAGAATACAGGCATGTCCAATTGCTTCCCTAATGTTTCAAGCTGTTTAATCGCTGCTGGACGGTAAATATCCGCTGCAACAAGCATTGGTTTACGATTATGCTTTTTACGAAGCAAATTCGCAAGCTTACCTGTCGTCGTTGTTTTACCCGCACCTTGCAGACCAACCATCATTATAACAGTCGGTGGCCTATTAGCAACAGCAATTTTGCTTTGCTCTCCGCCCATAAGTTCTGTAAGTTCTTCCTGTACGACTTTAATTACTTGTTGTCCAGGTGTCAAACTTGTCATTACATCTTGTCCGACAGCACGTTCAGACACACGCTTTACAAAATCTTTTACTACTTTAAAGTTAACGTCCGCTTCTAAAAGAGCTAGACGAACTTCTCTCATCATTTCTTTCACATCGGCTTCAGAAACTTTTCCTTTGCCGCGGATTTTTTGCATTGTCTGTTGAAGTCGGTCGGCTAATCCTTCAAATGCCATATTGCCGCCCTCCTAATCTAATTTTTCGATAGCTTCAACAACTTGTTTCATTTCTTCATTCACATGCTCTTCTTCGCTGATTAGCTGTTTTAGCTTTGCAACAAGTCGCTGTCGCTCTTGAAACTTTTGAAGTAATACTAATTTATCTTCATATTCTTCAAGCATCGCTTCAGTCCGTTTAATGTTATCATACACGGCTTGGCGACTTACATCAAATTCTTCCGCAATTTCACCAAGAGATAAATCATCTAGATAATAAAGCGACATATAACTTCTTTGTTTTTGCGTTAACAACGATTGATAAAAATCAAATAAATAGTTCATTCTCGTTGTTTTCTCGAGCATGTTGGATCATCCTTTGTTAAGTGATTTCCCTTTACATGAATTAGTTTACATGGAGTACAAAAGAGTGTCAAGTTTTTTTCTTAACATCACATATTTTTATAGAAAAAGAAGCGGAAAATACCGCTTCTTTCACTTACACTTCTTCTGTTTCTACTAAGTTCGCAAATAAACCATACACATATTGTTCTGGATCAAACTGCTGCAAGTCATCCATTTGCTCTCCTAATCCAACGAATTTCACCGGTACATCCATTTCGTTACGAATCGCTAATACAATACCACCTTTAGCAGTTCCATCTAACTTCGTTAAAACAATACCAGTAACATTCGTTGCTTCACGGAATGTCTTCGCTTGACTTAAACCGTTTTGTCCTGTTGTTGCATCAATAACAAGTAATACTTCGTGAGGAGCCCCCGGTACTTCACGCTCAATTACACGCTTCACTTTCTCTAACTCTTTCATTAAGTTTACTTTATTTTGTAAGCGTCCTGCTGTGTCACATAGTAATACGTCTACTTTACGTGCTTTCGCGGCTTGTACAGCGTCATACATAACCGCCGCTGGATCAGATCCTGACCCTTGTTTAATCACTTCTACACCAACGCGATCGCCCCATACTTCTAATTGTTCAATCGCTCCTGCGCGGAATGTATCTCCTGCCGCCAATAGGACAGACTTACCTTCTGATTTGAATTTATGTGCTAGTTTACCAATCGTCGTCGTTTTCCCTACGCCGTTAACACCGACAAATAAAACAACTGTTAATTGATCCTCTTGCATATTAATTTCGTTACTAAACTCACTGTCGCCTTTGTAAATTCCTACTAACTTTTCTGAAATAACAGCTTGTACTTCTTTTGGATCTTGGATGTTACGACGTTGCACTTCTTCTTTCAATTGATCAATTAATTCCATTACCGTCGAAACTCCGACATCTGCACCAATTAAAATTTCTTCTAATTCCTCAAAGAAATCTTCATCTACTTTACGATAACGATAAACTAAATCATTTACTTTATCTGCAAACGAATTTCTCGTTTTTTCTAATCCATGTTTAAATTTCTCTGTTACCGTATCTGTTTGTTTTGAAATTTTTTCTTTTAATTTTTTAAAAAAACTCATACTGTCCCATCCTTCCTAATTACTTGCAACTAGTTCTTCTCCATCATCCAAACGAACCGAAACAAGTTTAGATACCCCTGACTCTTGCATTGTTACACCGTACAATACGTCAGACTCTTCCATTGTACCTTTTCTATGTGTAATAACAATAAACTGTGTCTCATCACTAAATCTCTTTAAATACTGCGCAAAACGGGCAACATTCGCCTCATCAAGAGCCGCCTCTACCTCATCTAATACACAGAATGGGACTGGGCGCACTTTTAAAATACCGAATAACAGCGCAATTGCTGTTAAAGCACGCTCCCCACCAGAAAGTAAACCTAAGTTTTGCAGTTTCTTCCCTGGCGGTTGCGCTACAATATCAATACCAGTATTTAATAAGTCCTCTGGATTCGTCATGACTAAATCCGCTCTACCGCCTCCAAATAATTCAGAGAATACCGATTGAAACTCCATTCGAATTCCTTCAAACGTAGTAGAAAAACGTTTTTTCATTTCTTCATCCATTTCGGTAATAAGTTGGTGCAATGTCGCTTTCGCTTCTTCTAGGTCATCTTTTTGCTCTAGTAAGAATGTATGACGCTCTGCTACACGCTCATACTCTTCAATTGCCCCTAAGTTCACTGTGCCTAGCTCTTCGATGGATAATTTAATTAGTTTCACCTTTTTACGTGCATCCTCTGCAGGCATCATCATTGTATACTTCAGTTTTGCTGCTTCAAATGAAATCGTATATGTTTCACGTAAATGTTGTAATCTATTTTCTAACTCTACATCAAGTCGGTTTATTTTTACTTCTTGATTTTTCAGCATCTCAAGAATGTATTTATGTTTACCTGTTGTTTCTTTCAGATTACGTTCTAAATGTTCTACTCTCTCTTGTAACGATACGCGTTGTTCACGACGAGAGCGAATTAACTCTGAAGTTTGATTACGATCATATGCTTTCTTCTCAATCATATTCGTAATCTGTTCTTCACCACTTGAATTAGATGTCATTTCTTGTTTTAAGAATGCTAAATCCTCTTTCGTTTTGACAAGCGTTGCATCCGTTTCTTCTTTTTCCTTCGTCAATCGTTCAACTTTTTCTTTTTGATTAGATAAGCGTTGTTGCTTTTCAGCCGCCAACACTTTTAACTCAGTCATTTCTTTTTGCACTTTTTCCTTCGAAGAATGCTGCTCACTTTTTTGTTTTGTTAAAGCGACAATTTTGCTATCTAATTCCGTAATCTCCGCTTGAAGCGTTGCTAAAATCTTTTCTAGCTCTTCTTTACGTCCTTGTATTTTCACTTGATCTTGTAAGAATCCTTCAATCTCTAAATCGTAAATAGATAAACGATCATTAATACGATGTTCTTCTAATTCTAAGCGACTAATTTCTTCTCTTAATTTCTGTTCATCTACACGCTCTGCTTCTACACTTTGCCTTAGTTCCCGTATTTTCACTTCTTTTTCTTGAATCTCTTGCTTTACTGCTTTAACAAAGTTTTCTAACTTTGTCGTTTTTTCTTCCATATCAGTTAACTTGTTCGTCCACTCTTCTAGCTCACGTTGACGTCCTAATAAAGAAGATTTCGCCTGTTTTACCGCTCCACCAGTCATAGAACCACCAGGGTTCACTACATCACCTTCGATTGTTACAATGCGATAACGGTATTGCAATTGTTTCGCCAACTCATTCGCCCCACGTAAATCTTTCGCAACAATAACAGTACCTAATAAATTTGAAACTACATTTTCATATTTATTGTTATATTGCACAAGTTCTGCCGCCACACCTACAAACGATGGGTGTTGATTTACAATACGTAATTGTTCAAATGATAACGATCTACTTTTAATAACAGCTTGTGGTAAAAACGTTGCTCGTCCATGTTTATTTTGTTTTAAAAACGTAATTGCATTACGAGCATGTTCTTCTTTTTGTACGACAATATGCTGCATCGCTGCACCTAGAGCAATTTCCATTGCAATTTCATATTCTTTCGGTACCGTTAGCAGTTCTGCAACAGCACCCTCGATACCTTGCAACCTATCTTCTCTAGCTTTTAATACTTCACGTACCCCTTGATAGAAACCAGAGTAATCCTCTTGCATCTCTTCTAGCATTTCTTTTCGAGAACGTGCCTGTTGTACAAATTGATACGCTTGATACAGTTTTGTTTCATTTTCACTATACTGCGTCTTGCATTTCCCAAGTGCCGCTTCTGTCTTTTGTATATTCGAAAGGATACCAGCTACTTTTTCTTTCACTTGTTCATAACTTTCCACAAGTTTCGTCTTTTTCGCTGTAATTTCCATGCGTATTTCTACATATTTCGCATTTTCTTCATCGAGGCGTTCATTTTTTGAGTTTTGTTGTTTAGATTGTTCTTCAATCATAGATAACTCATTACGATGACTAGCTTGTTGATTTAAAAGTTCAATATAGTCACCTTTTAAATTCTCAATTTGTTCCTCTAAATTGTCAGCAAAAGTTGCAAGCAGTAGCTCATTATCATGCAATTTCGTCTCCAACTCTTTTACTTGATTTACAAATTGCATCAACACTTCTGTACTGGATTCAATTTCACCATCATAACTTGTAGCTTTCTCTGTTAATTCAACAATTAACTGTTCGAGTTGTGCACAATGCGTCGTTGCATTTTGTTTTCTCTCTTTTAATAACTCACGCTGTCCTTCTAACTTTTCTAGCTCTTTACTAGAAAGAAGCAGCACTTCTTGTAAGGAATCTACAGACTCATCTACTGCTTGTAATTGTCCTCGTAATTCCTCAAGCTCTTCTTCACCTTTTTGTAAATGCGTTGACATTTTAGCTTCTTCGTTTTTATTATGCCCAAACTGATTTCGAAGCGCTTCCCATTTCTCATGTAATTCTTCAATTTCATGTACAATAAGCGCCGCTTCTACTTTCTCTAATTCTTCTTTTTTCTCGAGATAATCTTTCGCAATAGAAGCTTGTCTTTCTAAAGGTTCTACTTGACTACTTAATTCGTGAATGATATCTTGTACACGATTTAAGTTTTCTTGTGTGTCTGCTAATTTCACTTCAGCTTTCTTTTTACGAAGTTTGTATTTCAGCACTCCCGCAGCTTCTTCAAATACACCACGACGTTCTTCTGATTTACTACTTAAAATCTCTTCAACTTTCCCCTGGCTAATAATCGAAAAAGCTTCTCTTCCCATACCAGAGTCCATAAATAAATCGATAATATCTTTCAATCTACATGATTGTTTATTAATATAAAAATCACTATCACCAGAACGAGATACACGACGCGTTACACACACCTCATTATATTCAATCGGTAAACGTTGATCTTCATTATTTAAAGTTAATGTTACTTCAGCAACATTAACTGCTCTTCTCGTATCACTGCCTGCAAAAATAATATCCTCCATCTTTGCACCACGTAATGATTTTGCAGATTGTTCACCAAGTACCCAGCGAATCGCATCAGTAATATTACTTTTCCCACTTCCATTAGGTCCTACTACGGAAGTTACACCTGGGACAAAATCAACAGATACACGCTCAGCAAAAGACTTAAACCCTGCTATTTCTAATCTTTTTAAAAACACGAAAGGCCTTCCTCCTATTCTCCGTTGTTATAACTGTTGTCTATACAAAAACAAGCTATTATACGGATTTCCCTTCCCTTTATTCACAAACAAAAAGAAAGTTTCATTCTATGCATAAGGAATCCCCCTCATTCAAAGGGGGATTCCTTATAGTTGTTCTTTTAATTTTTTCAATGCTTCTGCAGCAGCTTGTTGCTCTGCTTCTTTTTTCGACTTGCCACTACCAAGACCTAAAGCCACGTTATTTAACGTAACACGTGACACAAATTCTCGATTGTGGGCCGGTCCTTTTTCCTGCAAAATTTGATACTCAATATTGCCACTACCATCACGCTGAATCAACTCTTGTAATTGACTCTTATAATCCATCACATGAGAAAAAGCACCTTCATTAATTTTAGGGTATACAATTTCTTTTAAGAAGCCCCATACTGTTTCTAACCCTTGATCAAGATAAAGGGCACCAATAAACGCTTCAAAGACATCCGCTAATAAAGCTGGTCGTTCACGTCCACCTGTCATTTCCTCACCTTTTCCTAATAAAACAAGGCTACCAAATGACAACTCGTTTGCAAAACGAACAAGAGATGGTTCACATACAATAGCTGCACGTAGTTTCGTTAACTCTCCTTCGCTCATTGTCGGATATTTTTGAAACAGATACTGTGACACAGTAAGTTCCAATACTGCATCTCCAAGGAATTCGAGACGCTCATTGTCTTCATGCGGTTTTTTTCGATGCTCATTCACATACGATGAATGCGTAAATGCTTGAATCAATAATTTTTCATCTGAAAACGTAATACCTATCTCTTCTTGAAATACTTTAAACGCTTCACGATATTTTGTTTCGTATTTTTTTTCTCTATGTTTTCGGTACGGCATAAGTCCCTCCAGATATAAGCCGAGAAGCCCCGCTAAAAAACGGGACTTCACTTAAGCATTATAGATGACTCTCTATGTAAGTCACAGCATCGCCAACAGTAGCAATCTTTTCAGCATCTTCATCAGAAATTTCCATTTCGAATTCATCTTCCAATTGCATTACAAGTTCTACTACATCTAGGGAGTCTGCGCCTAAATCTTCTTTAAAGCTCGCAGCTGGTACTACTTCAGTTTCTTCTACACCTAAACGATCAACGATGATTTTTGTTACACGCTCTAAAACATCTGCCATTCCATTCACCTCCCCTCAAATATTATATTAAATATTGGCCAAAAAAACTAGTTGAAATCAATTCTTTTATTACATTACCATTCCGCCATCAACATTTAACGTTTGCCCTGTAATATATTTGCTTTGATCAGAAGCAAAAAACGTTACAGTATTTGCGATATCTTGCGCTTCACCAAACTGAGCTGCAGGAATTAACTTTAACATTTCGGCTTTTATATTTTCATTTAATATATCCGTCATATCAGTCGCAATAAAACCTGGAGCAATTGCATTTACAGTAATATTACGGCTCGCTAATTCTTTTGCTGATGTTTTTGTTAATCCAATTACACCCGCTTTAGCAGCAACATAGTTTGCTTGTCCTGGATTACCTGTCACTCCAACAACAGAAGCGATATTAATAATACGTCCATGACGCTGGCGCATCATGTATCGAGATACTGCCTTCGTACATAAGAATACACCTTTTAGGTTTGTATTAATAACTGTATCCCATTCTTCTTCTTTCATACGCATTAATAAATTATCTTTTGTTACACCTGCATTATTTACAAGAATATCAACTTGTCCAAATGTATCTACAGTTTGTTTCACCATATTTGTAACGTCTTCAGCATTTGCAACATCTGCTCTTACTGCAATTGCATCCGAACCTAATTTCTTTATTTCATCAACTACTTCATTCGCCTTTTGCTCATTACCAGCATAATTTACTACAACATTTGCCCCTTGTTTCGCTAAATCAATCGCAATCGCACGACCAATTCCACGTGAAGCGCCAGTTACTAATGCTACTTTCCCTTTTAACATCAGTTTTCTCCTCTCAAATTTGAAATGGTATCTTTTAATGTCTCTTCATCGTATATCGCATATGCTTTTACTGATGAATCAATTGACTTCATAAGCCCAGCAAGTACTTTCCCAGGTCCAATCTCAATAAATGTATCTACCCCTTGATTCACCATGTTTTCAATGGACGGGTACCATAAGACAGGCGAATAGAGCTGTTCAATTAGCTTTTCTTGAATAAGTGCACCACTTGTAATAACGTCTGCTGTTACATTTGCGATAACAGGAATATTCGTATCTTGAATTGTAATTTCTTTTAAGACACTTTGGAACTTCTCCGCTGCTGGCTTCATAAGCGAAGAGTGGAACGGTCCACTTACCTTAAGCGGAATTGCTCTCTTTGCACCATTTTCTTTCGCTCTTTGAGAAGCAATCTCAACTCCTTGCTTTGTTCCAGAAATCACAATTTGCTTCGTACTATTCATATTAGCGATTTGCACTGCATATCCTTCACTTGTTACTTCTTCTGTAACTTGTTTCAGCATATGTGGATCAGCACCTAAAATAGCCGCCATTGCACCTTCTCCACCAGGAACAGCTTCTTCCATATATTCCCCACGTTTTCTTACAGCATATACAGCGTCTTCAAAAGTTATTGCACCCGCTGCTACAAGAGCGCTATATTCACCTAAACTATGCCCTGCAACAAAGTCTGGTGTAATATCATACTCTTTCAAAGCTGTCAAAATAGCAAAACTCGTTGTTAATAAGGCCGGCTGCGCATTTGTCGTTAACGTAAGCTTTTCCTGCGGCCCTTCAAAAATCACTTCTGAAAGTGAATCTTGCAACACCTCATCTGCTTTCGCAAACACATTTGCAACCTCTTTATTATTCTCCGCTAACTGTTTACCCATTCCAACTGCCTGTGAACCTTGGCCCGGAAAAAGAAATGCTAGTTTTCCCATTTCAAATCCTCCTCTTATTGGAGTGGCTCTTTCTCCATTACGCTTGAAATAGTAGGAATAACTTCTTTCGCTACCATTTCTCTCGTTTGACGAATCGCACTAAATATTGATTGGTCATTGGAAGAACCGTGAGCCTTAATGACTGGAGCTTTCAATCCAAATAATGCCGCTCCTCCATACTCCGAATAATCCATTTTATCTTTTAATACCATAAGTTTTGGCTTTAATACCGCTGCTGCTAATTTGCTCGTAAACGAACTCATTAACTGCTCTTTTAACATAGAAAATAACGCAAGTGCTGTTCCTTCTAATGATTTTAGCGCTACATTCCCTGTAAAACCATCACATACAACAACATCTGCTACACCTTGCAATAAATCTCTTGATTCAACGTTCCCAACGAAATTAATTGGGGCATCCTTAAGCATTGCAAAGACTTGTTTTGAAAGCTCGTTCCCTTTGCCATCCTCTGTTCCAACGTTCAAAAGTCCAACGCGAGGATTTTTAATTCCTCTTACTTTCTCAGCGTATACAGATCCCATTACTGCATATTGATATAAATGAATTGGTTTTGCATCAACGTTCGCTCCAACATCTAACATAACAAAACCTTCTCCATCAACCGTCGGCATTGTAGGGGATAAAGCTGGTCGCTCAATTCCTTCCATACGACCTACAACGAACAATCCAGCCGCCATTAAAGCTCCTGTACTACCAGCTGATATACAAGCATCCGCTACGCCGTCTTTCACTTGCTGCGCTGCTAGTACCATTGAGGCTTGTTTTTTTCGACGAACGGCTCTTACTGGTTCATCTGTCGATTCTATTTTTTCATCTGTATGAAGTATAGTAATTCGTTCTTCACTCGTTAAGTATTGACGAATTTCCTCTTCTTTCCCTACTAACGTAATATGTAAATCAGAATATTCCTTAATAGCTTTCATTGCTCCTAATACGACAGCCTTTGGAGCATGATCGCCGCCCATTGCATCTATTGCGATTTTCATAAGTTGTTACCTTCCTCACTATAATTACTAGATCGATACATTTCAAAAGTGCCTGTAAAAACAAGTTCTTCTCCAACAAAGCTACGCACTTTGACAACGGTCCGTCCTTTATCATTCTCTACATCTTCAACGCGCGCTTTTGCAACAACACGCTCTCCTAATTTTACAGGACGAATGTATCGAATGGTAGACTTTGCAGTTAAAGCTAATTCTTCATCAATAACCGCAACAGCTAGTGAGTTTGCTTGTGCAAACAAATGATGCCCACGGGCAATCTGATTTCTTTTAAATACGTGTTCTACCTTCACTTCAAAGATAGAAATCGCATGTCTATCTAATTCTATATCGATAATTTCTCCGACAACCTCTTCTAACGGTAAAGATTTCACATCTTCTTCATGTTGCTTTGTAGCTACATGTTTAATTCTTTCTCTTAATTCAGGAATAGATAATTCCATACGGTCAAGACGTACGGTTTGTATACTCACTTGAAATTTTTCTGCTAAATCTTCATCCGTAATAAAAGGATTCGTTTCTATTGTTTGTTGTAATAATTGTTGTCTTTCTTTTTTACTTCTTCTTTTTTTCATACCGCACCATCCATTTTTATGACTAGGTACTAACAGTAGTATATAATCATTAAAAGTAGAATGCAACAAAAACTTTCGTTGCCTCCCTTTAATCGAGCTTCTCTCCTTGGAACACACCTGTCCCGTCAAGATAAGTACGCAGCGAAGCATACTGATCATTATGCCAAAACGCTTCTGATTCTACTAGTAACGCCGCATCTTGTCTAGCTGTTTCTAACGCTCGATAATCATGTACCATATCAGCAACCTTGAATTCTGGTAAACCACTTTGCTTACTTCCAAAGAAATCTCCAGGACCTCTTAACTCTAAATCTTTTTCTGACAATACAAATCCATCATTCGTTTCGGTCATAATACGCATTCGCTCTTTTCCCGTTTCCGATTTTGGATCCGCGATTAATAAACAATATGATTGTTCACTACCACGCCCAACACGTCCCCTGAGCTGATGGAGCTGCGATAAACCGAAACGCTCTGCATCATAAATAACCATTACAGTCGCATTCGGTACGTTCACACCTACTTCAACAACTGTTGTCGACACAAGAATTTGCACTTTATTTTCACTAAATTGTCCCATTATGTCTTCTTTTTCTTGAGATGAGAGTCTGCCATGCATTAATCCGACTTGACATTTCCCTTGATAATGATGAGTCAGCATACTATGTAAGTCAATCGCATTTTGTACATCAAGTTTCTCAGATTCTTCAATAAGGGGACAAATAACATATGCTTGTCTTCCTTTTTTTATCTCCTTCTCCACAAAACCGAGAACTCGATCTAACATATCATGTTTTGCCCAGTATGTTTCAATTACCTTTCTACCAGCTGGCATCTCATCGATTATAGAAACATCCATCTCTCCAAATGCAGTAATTGCTAACGTACGCGGAATTGGCGTCGCCGTCATAAATAAAACATCCGGACTTTCACCTTTCTCCCTTAAAACTCGTCGCTGCGCTACACCAAATCGATGTTGTTCATCAGTAATAACGAGACCTAACCTATGAAAGATAACTTCATCTTGAATTAAAGCATGTGTTCCAACAAGGATATCTATTTCTCCTTGTTCTAATTTTGCCAAAATCTCTCGACGCCTTACACCTTTAACAGAACTGGTTAACAATTCAACATTCATACCAAAGTGCGAGAACGTCTCTGCAAGCGATTGATAATGTTGCTCTGCTAAAATTTCTGTAGGAACCATTAAAGCACCTTGATAATGTGCTAACTTCGCTGCATAAAGGCCAATCGCTGCAACGACTGTTTTCCCAGAACCTACATCACCTTGCAACAGACGATTCATCCGATAAGGAGATGTCATATCTTTCATAATTTCATCTACTACCCGACGCTGTGCACCAGTTAATGGAAACGGAAGTGCATCAATAAACTCTTGCAATTCTGCTGAAGGAATTTCTTTTTTCGTCCCTTTCGAATTTTCCCTCTCCATTTTCCGTAATGTTTGCATTTTTAGCTGAAATAAGAAAAACTCCTCATATACAAAACGGCGACGTGCTTGTTTTAAATCTTCCTGTCCTGCTGGAAAATGCAACGCCCGAAGCGCTTCATAACGCGGCAATAATTTATATCGACTTAGCAATCCATCAGGTAACACTTCAACTATAGATTCTCCATACTCCTTGAACGCTTGGGCAATAAAACGGCGCATCTGTTTTACTGTAAGTTTCCCTTTCACTGAGTATACAGGCTCTACTTCTTGTTGACGTACAACTGGTCCAAAATGAAGCTCTGATACCGCAATAGTTTGACGGTGCTGATCCCATTTACCAGTAATCGTTACTGTTTCATTTAAATTTAACTTCTGCTTATAGTACGGCCTATTAAAGCATACAGCTGTAATTAAATAACGACCGACGAGGACACGAACCGTAAGACGCGACTTCTTCTTCCCATAATATTGCAGTAAAGGAGCACTATGAACCTTTCCCTCAACTGTTACACGTTCATCGTGCTTTACTTCAGCAAGATCTTTCATCGCATAATCTTCATAACGGTACGGAAAATGTTCTAATAGATGAGAAACTGTATAAATCCCCATCTCGTGTAGTAATTCAGATGTTTCTCCTCCGATTCCCTTTACATCCGTAACAGGAACTTGTACAACTTCATTCAAGATTCTCACGCTCCGTCACATTATTTTCTTTGATTCATTCATACTATTGACATCTGTAATCGCTCTCTTTCACCCTATATATTCTATCATAGGCATTCTTAGAGAAACTACTCAAATCCCTCATAAACAATACGAAAGAAAAGAGCCTCACTATTAGCAGCAAGGCTCTTTTTTATCTTCAATATGCTAGCCTTTTGAATAAAAACTAGTAATAAACTTCATATTACTACTTCTTACCCATTAGCAAGTAAGTAATCCATTTATTTTCAAAACGAATTTCTTCTTATTCTACAGAGAAGATGAACGAATACACCGGTTGGTTTCCAGCATGTACTTCTACTTCTGCATCTTCAAAATTCTCTTCTACAAATGCAACTAACTCAGCTACTTCTTCGTCAGTTGCATCTTCACCTTGTAGAATCGTTACAATTTCAGAATCTTCATCAATAAGTGCTTCTAGTAATTGCTTTGCAGCTCCTACTTTTGCAGCATTTGTTGATACAATTTTTCCATCTGCAATACACATGAAATCATCTTTTTGAATCGCTACACCATCAATTTCCGTATCACGTACAGCATACGTAATTTGACCGGTTTTCACATGAGATAAAGCTTCTTTCATGTTTTCTTCGTTCTCTTCTAACGTTCCAACTGGATTAAATGCTAACATTGCAGCCATACCTTGAGGAACTGTTTTTGAACGAATTACAATCACTTCTTGATCCACAACTGACGCTGCTTGTTCTGCTGCCATCACGATATTTCCGTTGTTCGGTAAAATAATGATTTTTTCAGCATTCGCTTCTTCAATCGCCTTCACAATATCCTCCGTACTTGGATTCATCGTTTGGCCACCTTCGATAACTTTCGTCGCGCCAATGCTCTCAAATAAAGTTTTGATACCAGATCCCATAGCAACAGTTACGATACCGTACGGTTGTTTCTCTTTAGACTGGCTAGTTGGCTCAGGCATCATAGTAGGCTCATCTAATAAAGCAGTATGCTGTTCACGCATATTTTCTACTTTAATCTTAATTAAACTACCATAGCGTTGTCCATAATTCATAGGATCTCCAGGATGTTCCGCATGAATATGAACCTTAACAACCTCATCATCTGATACAACAAGTAGTGAATCTCCGTACACACTAATATCTTCACGGAATTTTTGTTCAGAGAAATTATGTTCTTTCATTTTTTCAGGCTCTAATTTCACCATGAATTCCGTACAATATCCATACTTAATATCTTCTGTACTCAATTGGCTTTGTACACTACGGTGATGTTCTGCGCGTACCATGTCATTCATAGATGGTTGGGCAGACACATTAGAAGAAATCGTTTCTCCTTTTAAGTCAGCTAAAAATCCTTCGTATACAACAACAAGACCTTTACCACCGCTATCTACAACGCCAACTTGTTTTAATACAGGTAATAAATCCGGCGTACGATTTAACGATGCATTCGCTTCTTTCACAACGTCTTCCATAAACAAAACAAAGTCGCGCTGTTTTTTCGCAACTGTCACTGCATATTTACCCGTTTCTCTTGCAACCGTTAAAATCGTTCCTTCAATCGGTTTCATAACCGCTTTGTAAGCCGCTTCTACCCCAGCATCTAAAGCTGCAGCAAAATCAACTGTTGTTAATTCTTCTTTTTGTTCAATGGATTTAGAGAAACCACGGAACAACTGAGATAAAATAACTCCAGAGTTACCACGTGCTCCCATTAATAATCCTTTGGCTAAACTTACGCCGACTTTACCAGCATGCTGTGAAGGATTTGCTTTCACTTCACGTGCGCCTGAAGTCATTGATAAGTTCATGTTTGTACCGGTATCGCCATCTGGAACCGGAAATACGTTTAATGCATCAACAAGCTGAACATTATTTGTTAAATTATTCGCTCCTTGCATGATCATTTGTGATAAACGTTTCCCATCAATTTTTTGAATTGACACAGATTTTCCTCCTTAATGCACATTACAAGTTTATTACTTTAACTCCTTGTACGTAGATGTTTACAGAATCTACTGCTAGTCCTACAGTTTGATCTAATGTATATTTCACTTTCGTCTGCACGTTATGTGCTACTTCTGAAATTTTCGTACCATAGCTCACAATAATATACATATCAATATGTACTTCATCTTCATCTTTACGAACAATAACACCTCTAGTGAAGTTTTCTTTTCGTAAAATGTCTGTTAAACCATCTTTTAACTGATTTTTTGATGCCATACCTACGATACCGTAGCAATCTACTGCGGCACCTCCAGCAATTGTTGCAATTACATCTGTACTAATATCAATTTGACCATACTTCGTTTTAATTTCAATTGACATCTCGTTTCCCCCTTCATAAATGGTGAAAGTGAGCTAGACTACTTTAGTTACTATCATATAATCTTTTTAAAGAAAATTCCATCGTTCTTTCTTTTCACTCTCATATTTTATGTTTTAAATCACATTTTTTATGATGAGCAAAATAGTCCATTGTTATTATACAACATGTACCACTATAATATGTCAAGCAATTTTTCTTGATTTCAACTTTTCATCATCGACATATGGTGTCAAGTAATTTTTCTTGATTTCTTTTTTCTACGGTGTTGCATTCTCTTTTTAGTTGTGTTAAATTATAGTAGTGTTTTTAGCATCGCAAAAAAGACTAACATTGAAAAATTACGTATGGTAAGGTATCAAGGGAGGGAAATATAAATGGCTCGTGTTTGTGCTATCACTGGAAGAAAAGCTCGTTCTGGTAACTCTCGTTCTCACGCAATGAACGCTACAAAACGTAAATGGGGCGCTAACCTTCAAAAAGTTCGCGTACGCATCGACGGAAAAGTTCAACGTGTTTACGTTTCTGCTAGAGCATTAAAATCTGGCAAAATCGAACGTGTTTAATAATAAAAAAAAGAGCCGCTAGGCTCTTTTTTTACTATGACATTGGAAAAAGCACCGGTAATAGGTGCTTTTTTTAATCTTTTTTGAAGGTATTTAACATGGCACGAACAATTCCACCAAGAAATTTAGGTAACTTAATTGTATAAAATCTCATGGTTTCCCTCCTAATCCCCATTACTCCACTTGTTCACTATATGATGTAAGGAGCAAAATTGTTTCTTTAATCAGTGCTTCTTATCACCATTAATATGCCAGAAGTAAATGAAAAAGTACCTTTTTCCTCAACGAGTTCATTACTAATACAAAGTGTTGATCCCCATTCTATTGTTTTATTAGTTAGAGGATACTTAAAACCAAGTAATGTAATCCCTTCTACTATTTCAGTAACCGGCACAAAAGATACATAAGGGAAATTTTTATTTTCTTCAATTATATGTGTACCCACTTTTTTCACGCTTATTTCATTTTTATTGTCTACAATACACATTTCTATCCCTACTTCTAACCCTCTTAAAAGCATCTGTATATTTGCTAAACCGTGATCCAGCCTTCCACCGGTGGCACCAAAAATACGAATCAATGTCGGATTTTGTTCTAACGCCCAGTTAATCGCAATTTCTAAATCTGTTTGATCTTTTTCACGAGGAACAATATGTAAGTCATTTGTTTGCTGGCCCATCCATACTAATTCCTCTTCAGTAACTGAATCGTAATCTCCAAATGCAACAGCTGGAGTAATCCCTCCTTTTAATAGACGATATACTCCTCTATCAACTGCCGCCCACACTACTTTCTCATTTTCATATCGAGAAAAATCTGCACAATATTCCGCAGGTCCACCCGCTAAAATATGAATAATCATGTTTCCTTCCCCTTCTATTGTAAAAAGGCAATCTGCCATTCGGTAGATTGCCTTTTTACATATTTTTTCTCTATCCTTTATAAATAGTGAAAACTTACTACACTAGCAGTTTCACTAGGATAAAGACTCGTTCATTCATTATCCACGAATGACACGAATTGCTTCACCACGGTCTTTTTGATTGTATACTGCTGATCCAGCTACAAGTACATTTGCTCCTGCTTCAGCACAAAGTCGTGCTGTTTCAGTGTTTACACCACCATCAACTTCAATTTCTACTTCTAGATTGCGCTCTTTAACCATTTCTGCCACTTGTTTAATTTTCGGTAATACAGAATGGATAAATTTCTGTCCACCAAATCCAGGGTTTACTGTCATAAGCAATACCATATCGATATCTTCTAATACATGCTCAATCGTCGAAACTGGCGTATGCGGATTTAATACAACTCCCGCTTTAATGCCATGAGACTTAATTAGCTGAATTGTACGATGCAAATGAGGGCACGCCTCTACATGAACAGTAATAATATCTGCTCCCGCTTTTGCGAAAGTCGGGATATAGTTATCAGGATTTTCAATCATTAAATGTACATCTAATGGTAAAGATGTAATTGGACGGATAGCTTCTACAATTAATGGTCCAATCGTAATATTTGGTACGAAATGTCCATCCATTACATCGACGTGAATGTAATCCGCTCCACCTTTTTCTACATCTTTAATCTCTTCCCCTAATTTTGAAAAATCTGCTGATAAGATCGATGGTGCAATTTTAATCATAACTAATACCTCGGCTTTCTCTCTCTAATTTCTTCTACGAATTGTTTGTAATTTTTATAACGATATTCTGTAATCTTCCCTTCTTCAACTGCTGTCTTCACAGCACATTTCGGTTCAGAAAGATGTGTACACCCTCTAAATTTACAGTATTGGCTCGCTTCTTTCAACTCTGGAAAACAATATGTAAGATCTTCTACCTCTATATCTATGAAATCCAGTGAACTAAAACCAGGTGTATCTGCAACTAGTCCGCTTCCAACCGCAATTAATTCCACGTGTCTTGTCGTATGTTTCCCGCGTCCTAAATGCGAGGAAATATCATTCGTTTTCAGTTCTAACTCTGGACGTAAAACGTTAAGCATAGAAGATTTCCCAACACCAGATTGCCCTGCAACGACAGAAATACACCCTTCTAAGAATGGTTTTAAAATATCAATACTTTCCGATGTATTTATAGAAGTAAATAATACATCATATCCCATCTCACGATAGTCATTTGCATAAGATTCAACAGTCTCTCTCATTTTTTCATCCACTAAATCCATCTTACTAATGCAAATAATCGGCTTAATGTTATGATATTCAATCAGCACTAAAAATCGATCTAATAGTCCCGGATTAAAATCTGGTTCTACTGCAGAGAAAACGAGAATCGCTTGATCAACATTAGCAATAGGAGGCCTAACAAGTTCATTTTTCCGATCAAATACTTCAAGCACATATCCTTCAGTTGGATTATCTGCTTGAAAGACAACTTGGTCTCCTACCAGTGGCGTAATTTTATTTTTTCTGAACACACCACGCCCACGGCATTGTGTAATCCCTTCTTCATGCTGCACATAATAAAATCCACTTAGAGCTTTTACAATTTTTCCTTCTGGCATATAATTCTCCTTTATTTTGTATAAAGTGAAGCTGTCATTAATATTAAATGGTTTAAAATTCTTTAAATACTTATTTCAAAACCCGTCATATATACAAGTTAATATATTTAATCTACCATCAAATTTAAAATATTATTTATAACAGTATCACTTTTATAGCTTTTTGAATCATATATTTTTGCCTGTTATACAGTCCACTATATGTAGACAGCATAACAGGCAAGAGTAATACATTCCATCCCCTCTAGAAAGAAAATGGAAGTCATTATTATTGAGTTGGGTATGGTACTTCTTTGTCGATAATTGTTACACCATCTCGTACAATTTTATAGTGTCCTTTTGTACCTTCTTGAATTACAAATTCTAAAGAAATAGTTGCCGACTCTGAAATTGTTCTAGTTTCAATTGGTCTATCCATTTTTTGTTGCATATCTTCTTTATAAATTTCTATTGTTTGCGGTTTTTTCTCACCAATTATAGAAGACTCATACGGAATAGAAATATTATCCACTTTCACTGTTTTCGTTACTTTCGGCTTAGGCCCCTCTGAGATGATAATCGTCACTTTATCTCCTTCTTTTAACGGCGTTCCTGGTTTTGGAGATTGCGAAATTACAAGTCCTTTATCAACAGTATCGGAATACTCTCGTTTTATATCTGGAGTTAGTTTTCTCTCATTCAAATAACCATTTACGCTATTTTCAGTCCATCCTGAAAAATCACCTGGTCTAATTTGATAAGGACCTTTACTTACCCAAATTTTCAGTTCTTGTTCCGCCTCTACTACCATTTGATCAGGCGTCGGAATTTGCTCTACGATTTCACCTTTTGGCCTATCATTTTCAATATAATTTATTGTAACTTGCTTATATTTTTCTTCTAATTCATTCCTTATACTCTCAAAATCTTTTCCTGTGAGATCACTCATCTTACTTTTCTTTTTTCCACCTGATTGATAGATAGTAATTTTAGAGTTTTCTTTCACGACTCTACCTGCCACAGGGTCTGTTTTTATCACATCACCGGTTTCAACATCATCTGTATATACAATATTAGGTTCCGTAACCTCAAAACCCTTTTCAACTAATGTATTTACTGCTGTCGTATACTTCATACCAGCCACATCAGGGACTTTTACATCTTTTGGAATAAAGAATCCCGGAATAACAGTAAGCGCTAACGTTATTCCAATTGCTAAAAGTAAAAATGTAGTAATTAAAACTTTAATCCATTTATTACTTCGTTTTTTCTTCTTATATAATTCCGTTTCTTCTTTTCTTTTCTGTTCATCCACTTTACTTCCTTTTAAAACAATTGTTTCATCAGTTACATTTTCGAATAATTGTTCTTGTTGAATAATCGGAATCGCTTTTGTCGCTTCCATATCTTCCGGTATGTAAAATGGCTGCTCATTTATCCTCTCTGGATATAGCGCAGTTTCAATATCTCGTTTCATCGCATTGGCAGATTGATATCGGTGAAACGGATCTTTCGCAGTTGCCTTTAATATAATATTTTCAACACTTTGCGGAATATTTTCATTCCATCTCTTTGGAGACGGAATTTCACTTTGTAAATGTTTTAAAGCTATAGCAACAGCAGATTCGCCTGAAAACGGTTGTCTTCCTGTTAACAACTCAAACATAACGATTCCTAGGGAATAAATATCTGATTGTTTATTTGCTATCCCGCCGCGTGCTTGTTCTGGTGATAAGTAATGTACCGAACCGAGTACCGAATTTGTATGTGTAATTGTTGTTGCACTTGTAGCTGTCGCAATTCCAAAATCTGTTACTTTTATTACTCCATCAGCTCGAATTAAAATATTGTGCGGTTTAATATCACGGTGCACAATTTCAAAATGATGGGCATGTGCCATGGCGGATGTTAACTGCTCCATAATATCAAGAGCTTCTCCTATAGGTAACATCCCTCGCTCAATTATGTATTGCTTCAATGTTTGTCCTGGTACATACTCCATTACAAGATAATATATACCATCTTCTTCTCCGACATCATACATATTCACAATATTTGGATGCGACAACGTTGTAACAGACTGCGCTTCTCGATGGAAACGTTTAATAAACTCTTCATTATTTGAATAGTCGAGTCTTAATATTTTTACCGCTACATCTCGGCCAAGTATATCATCATGAGCTAAATACACATTGGCCATTCCACCACCACCAATCATTTTCAGCAGCTTATAACGGTCATTTAAGCGTTTTCCAATCAGCACGTTGCACTCACCTACTTTCGTTTGTCGAACCCGCATAATCAATAAGAACAAGGGTGATATTATCTTCCCCGCCACGATCATTCGCCAATTGAATGAGACGTTGTCCCTTAGTTTCAAGCTGTTCATTTAACTGTAAAATTTGTTGCATATCAGCAATAGAAACTTTGTTAGATAACCCATCCGAGCAAAGAAGTAACTGATCATCTTCCTCAAGCACCAATGTTTTAACATCTAATCCGACTTTTTCTTCTGTTCCTAATGCCCTTAACAAAACATTCTTTTTCGGGTGATATTCTGCGTCTTCTTTTGAAATTTCACCATGTCTTACAAGTTCATTTACAAGTGAGTGATCTTCCGTTACAAGCGAGATTTCTCCCTCTGATACCATATAACAACGACTATCTCCTATATGACCTATTGTCACAAAGTTTGGCGTACAAATCGCTATTATAAGTGTTGTTCCCATACCATTACATTCTACATGTTGCTTAGAGTACTCATATATACGCTCATTAATAATCCCAACACTCGTATGTAACCACTCTTCTACTTTTTTTGGTTCATTCATATTATGCGTTTGCTTCCAATAATCATGAAATAATTGAATGGTCATCGAGCTAGCTACATCACCAGCTCGATGACCTCCCATTCCATCTGCTACTACCGCTAAAATATTTCCATCTAAATTGTGAAAAACTCCCGCACTATCTTCATTATGTTGACGAACTTTTCCTTTATCTGATAGAAACACGGCTTTCATCTCGTCACCTCGTCTCTTCTTTACGCTCCTTCGCACGTAACTGACCGCAGGCTGCATCAATATCATGACCTTGTTCACGGCGAATTGTTACATTCACTCCACGATCTTTTAACGTTTTTTCAAATAAGAAAATTTGTTCACGTGGCGTACGTACATAATCACGTTCAGGTACGTAGTTTACCGGAATTAAGTTTACATGACATTTTACACCTTTTAAAAGCGCAGCAAGTTCTTCAGCTTGCTCAACTTGGTCATTTTCTCCTCCAAATAAGCCATATTCAAACGTAATACGACGCCCTGTTCTATTTACATAGTATTTAACAGCTTCCATTAAGTCTGGTAGCTTATAAGCACGGTTAATCGGCATTAATTTTGAACGTAACTCTGTATTTGCAGAATGCAATGAAATCGCAAAATTAATTTGCATATCTTCTTCAGCGAACTTATAAATTTTTGGAACAATTCCACTTGTTGAAACTGTCATATGTCTTGCACCAATATGAATTCCTTTTTCATGGTTTACAATGCGTAAGAATGACATTAAGTTGTCGTAATTATCAAACGGCTCTCCAATTCCCATAACAACAAGCGAACTTACACGTTCTTCTGTTTCATCAAGTGCACGTTGCACTTCTACTACTTGCGCTACAATCTCTCCAGCCTCTAAGTTTCGTTTTAACCCACCAAGTGTAGATGCACAGAACGTACAACCAATACGGCATCCAACCTGTGTTGTTACACAAATAGAATTTCCATATTCGTGTCGCATTAACACTGTTTCAATAGAATAACCATCATATAATTGGAATAAAAATTTAATTGTTCCATCAGAAGATGTTTGTTTTACTAATGTATTTAAAGTAGTAATATCAAAGGAATTCGACAATTTATCGCGTAATCCTTTAGAAAGATTCGACATGTCGTCATAATTTTTTACACGTTTTTTATATAGCCAATCAAAGATTTGTCCTGCACGGAATTTAGGTTCTCCTTGTTCCTTTAACCAATCTTGCATTTCATGAAGTTGTAAAGAATAAATTGATGGTTTCTTCGTTTCTAGATTTTTCTTTTGTTTTCTCACAGTCGTTTCCACGATGCTACACCTTCTTCCTTAAACAAGCAATATAAAAGCCATCTGTTGCAAAATAATGCGGTAAAATTCGCACTTGACCTTCATCAATATACGGATTTAACTTTTCTGGCATGCGATCTTTTATCGTAGTATCCCATTCAAATTCAGGATGCTCTTGTAAAAATTGCTTTATTACTTGTTCATTTTCTATTTTTTCTATTGTGCACGTACTATAAACAAGGCGACCACCTTGTTTTAATAACGGTGCTATTTTTTCTAGTATTGCAAGTTGAATCGTCGATAATCTTTCACTATCGCCTTTATTTTTACCTAACTTAATATCAGGTTTACGTCTAATCACACCAAATCCAGAACATGGTGCATCTACTAATATTTTATCAAATGTTTCATTCGCAAAGTGTTCTTGCACTTTTCTAGCATCTAGTGCTTTTGTTTCGACATTTTCTAGACCAAGTCTCTCCGCTTGTTGTTTAATTAAACGTACTTTGTGTGCATGTAAATCAAGAGACATAACTTGACCTGTTCCTTTTAATCGCTCTGCAATGTGCGTTGTCTTTCCGCCCGGAGCAGCACAACTATCAAGAACTTCATCTCCCTCATTCGGTTCTAAAGCGCGTGCTACAAGCATAGAACTTTCATCTTGAATAGAAAGAAAACCTTTTTTGAACGCATCTGTATGCGCTACATTCCCTCTTTCAATTTGAATTGCATCCTCTGATAAATCGCCGCGCTTCGCTTCTATACCTTCACCAGCCAACAACTCTATTGCTTCTTCTACTGTTATTTTATCAACATTTACACGCGCTGTTGGTACCGGGGGTAACATGTTCACTTCACACATTTTCTCTGCTGTCTCTAAACCATATTCAGAAGCCCAGTCTTGCACAAGCCACATTGGATGACTTGTTGCAATTGCCAAACGTTCTATTGGATCCTTGATTTCATCTACAGAAGGTACCCCTTCTCTCTGAATCGAACGTAATACCCCGTTTACCATACCAGCAATCCCTTTATGCCCGCGACGCTTTGCAATTTCAACTGCTTCATGAATAGCCGCTCTTTCTGGCACTCGGTCTAAATAAATCATTTGATATAAAGATAAGCGAAGTAATACTCTTACCCACGCCTCAACCTTCTTTTTTAAAAAAGGCTGTAAATAATAATCTAATGTGTCACGACGTTGAATCGTTCCATATACAATTTCAGTTAACAAACCAATATCTTTTCTATCAATTGCATTTTTTTCAATTAGATTATTTAAAAGTAAGTTACTGTATGCACCACTTTTTTCTACTTGAATTAAGCCATCAAGAGCTAACTCACGAACATTTTGTCTCATGCATTTTCTCCTAACTTCGTTCCAATTTCAGGTTTTGTGCCACGTAAAAATTGCGAACAACTCATACGTTTTTTACCAGAAGGTTGCAATTCAGTGATTTTAACACCTGTCTCATTCCCTGTTGCAACAACAAATCCATCTTCTTCAAGAGCTACTATTGTACCTGGTTCAGCTTTCTCTGTAATAGAGACCTTCTCTCCCCACCATACTTTAATAACTTGTCCTGCCAAAGTCGTATAAGCGACTGGCCATGGATTCAATCCGCGAATGTGATTGTATACTTCTTCACCTGTTTTTGTCCAATCAATTTTCTCTTGCTCACGTTTTATATTATATGCAAACGTTACTTCTTCTTCGTTTTGTTTAATTGGTTCTAACTTACCTTGAATTAATAAAGGTACTGTTTTAGATAGAAGGTGTGCCCCTGCTTCACTTAACTTATCGAATAAAGAGCCTGTCGTTTCACGCTCTTCAATCTCGACTTCTACTTGTGTTAAGATATCACCAGCATCCAATTTCTCTACCATATACATAATTGTAATACCCGTTTTTTCTTTACCTTCCATAATTGCATAATGGATTGGTGCACCACCACGAAGTTCAGGTAGTAAAGACGCGTGGACGTTAATACATCCATACTTCGGTGCTTCTAAAATTTCATTTGGTACAATCTGACCGAAAGCAGCTGTTACAATTAAATCAGGCTCTAATGCCAAGACTTGTTCATATTCGTCTTTTTCACGAATTCTTAACGGTTGTAACACCGGAATACCATGTTTTTCTGCTTCAACTTTAACAGGCGTAGGTGTTAATACTTTTTTTCTACCTACCGGACGATCAGGCTGCGTCACAACACCTATTACATCATAGCCATCTTCGATAAGACGACGAAGCACCGGCACTGAAAAGTCCGGTGTTCCCATAAATACTACTTTTATCATTCAAAAACCGCTCCTTTTAATACCTATTCTAATTCGTTTTCCTCATAATATCTTGTCACTTTCGATGTAAATAACACACCGTGTAAATGATCGATTTCATGTTGAATTGCACGTGCTAAAAATCCTTCTGCTTCTAGTAAAAATACTTTACCTCGGCGATTTTGAGCACGTACTTTAATATAATCCGCACGTTCCACTTCACCATAAAGTCCCGGGAAGCTTAGACAGCCTTCGGGACCTACTTGTTCACCACGTTTTTCTAGTATCGATGGATTGATTAACTCGATTTTCCCCGTATCATCACCGATATCAACTACCGCAACTTGCAAGCTTACACCTACTTGAGGCGCAGCTAAACCGACTCCGTCCGCAATTAACATTGTTTCATGCATATCTTTCAACAATTTCACTAACTTTTTATCAAAGTTAATTACTCTTTCGCATGGTGTTTCTAACACTTCATTTGGATGCTTTACTATTTCTAAAACTGCCATATTTCCCTCCGCTACATTAACATTGTTGGATTAAAATCAATTGAGATTTGTAGCTCTTTTTGCATTTCTGCCTGATAATGTTCATTTACCATTTTGAGCACGTTCTTTAAGTTTGGTTCCCGTTTGTATTTTATCATGCATTGATAACGATATCTATCTTTTATCCTTGGAATTGCTGAAGCAACCGGTCCTAACACCATCGTTTGCTCTGTGCAGTGCGCCCGTAAATGACCGACAATTTTTTCCGTCACTTGCACTGCCTTTAATAATTCTGGATGAGATACTGTTACAAGTACAACATAGTAATAAGGTGGATATTGTCTTGTTCGTCTCATTTGCATTTCTTGATCAAAAAACACATCATATTGTTGGTTCTTTGCTAACTCTATACTATAATGTTCTGGCGTATACGTTTGAATTATAACTTCCCCTGGCAATTCATGTCTGCCTGCTCTTCCACTTACTTGCGTCAATAACTGATACGTCTTTTCACTCGCTCGAAAATCAGGCAAGTGAAGCATCGTATCTGCAGTTAAAACCCCGACAAGCGTTACTTTAGGAAAATCTAATCCTTTCGCAATCATTTGTGTTCCAAGTAGTATATCTGCTTTTTCTTCCCCGAACGCCTTTAATAATTTTTCATGCATTCCTTTGCGACTTGTCGTATCTACATCCATTCGAATAACTCGTGCCTCTGGAAATAGTTTTGTAATTTCTTCTTCTACCTTTTGTGTACCTGTACCAAAGAAACGAATATATGTACTTTGACAAGCAGGACACGCAGTCGGCATATTCTCTTCGTGACTGCAGTAATGACATTTTAAACGATGGTTCATTTTATGATATGTCAGCGAGATATCACAATGCGGACATTGTACAACATACCCACAATCACGGCACATAACAAATGTAGAATGACCTCTTCTATTTAAAAAGAGCACCATCTGTTCTTTCTTTTCTAATCGATCTGCTATTTTTTCATGCAATGCCTTCGAAAACATGGAACGATTCCCGTCACGAAGTTCCTCACGCATATCAACAATCTCTACTGTTGGTAACGCTTGTTTATTCATACGTTTTTCCATCGTTAGTAATTCATACACACCTTTTTTCGCTCTTGCAAACGATTCAAGTGTCGGTGTTGCACTACCAAGAACGATAGGACATTTATGATATTGCCCCCTCCAGACAGCTACATCCCTTGCATGATACCTCGGATTATCTTCTTGCTTATAGCTCGATTCATGCTCCTCATCAATAATAATAATCCCTAAATTTTCAAAAGGAGCAAATACAGCTGAACGTGCACCAACTACAACTTTCACTTCTTTTCTTAAAATCTTACGCCATTCATCATATTTTTCTCCAACAGACAGCGCACTATGAAGAACCGCAACTTGCGAGCCAAATCTGCCTTTAAAACGATCTACCATTTGAGGCGTTAGTGCAATTTCAGGAACAAGTACAATAGCTTCTTTCCCTTTCGCGAGCACTGCTGCTATAGATTGTAAATATACTTCTGTTTTTCCGCTTCCTGTAACACCATATAGTAAAAATGGATTGTAAGTTTCATTTGTAATTGATGATAAAATCGGTGCAATAACTTGCTTTTGTTCCTCCGTAAGTGGGAATGGTTTCGTTTGTTCAAAATCATCATCGTCATACGGATTTCGGTACACTTCCACATACTTTTCTGAAATTAGCCCCTTTTTAACAAGTGCTTTAATCGGAGCGTCTGTTATTTGCAACTCTTCTGTTATCACTTTCAACGGCACACTTTTATAATTTTCCACAAAATAATAGAGTACATCTTGTTGTTTTTTACTTTTCAGTTCAAATGCTGCTAATTCCAATTTATCTTCTGACAACTCCGGTTGAACGACTCTTTGTTTCTTCTTTTGCACTTTATCTTTTACCTGATAAACAACTTCAATCGTGCCATTTTTAATTTCTTGTTGAATCGTGCGGTATAGATGCGGCTGCGTCTCAATAGCTTCCCAATCTATCGCTTCTTTGTCCTGAAATAAAAACAGTAGTTCAGGTGCTACTACTTCTTGTTTACGAAGTTGTAGACGCTTTTTATACGTAGCTTTTATCGCCGTTGGAAGCATGACTTGAAAGGCTGAAATCATATAACATAACGTTTCGCTTGTAAGCCAATATCCAAGCTTTAATAATTCCTCGTTTAAAACTGGTGTTACATCTAATATTTCATGGATTGTCTTTAGCTTCTTACTTTCTACTTCAGCCGAATCTTTGATCCCAATAATAAAGCCTTGCAATTTCCTTGGGCCAAATGGAACTACTACACGCATGCCTGTCTGGACAATATCTTCCCACTTTTTAGGGATAATATAATCAAATGGTCGATCTGTCTGACGTGCAGGTACATCAACAATTACACTTGCAAATTTCATAGACGATCATCTTCTAACATCATTTCAATTTGCTTTAATATTTCACGAGCAACCTCTTTCTTCGTTAAAAGTGGTAACTCGATGACTTCTCCATCTTTTCTATACATTGTTACAATGTTTGTATCTGTACCAAATCCAGCTCCTTGTGCCTTTACATCGTTCGCAACAATCATATTCGCATTTTTCTCACGTAATTTTTTTGTTGCGTATTCTTCTACCTTTGTCGTTTCAGCCGCAAAACCGATAAGTAACTGTTGATCCTTCATCTCACCTAACGTTTTTAAAATATCTACTGTTCTCTCGAGTTCGATTACAGCATCTCCATTTTTCTTTTTCATTTTATTATCATGAACATATTTCGGGCGATAATCTGCAACTGCTGCTGTTTTAATGACAACATCTACGTTTTGATACTGTTGCAGAACTACTTCTAACATATCTTGTGCAGATTCCACTTGTACCGTATTTACATGTAATGGTGGGTTTAATGCTGTCGGTCCCGAAACAAGTATGACATCAGCACCTAAGTTCGCTGCCACTTCCGCAATTGCATATCCCATTTTCCCAGAAGAAAAATTGGTCATAAAACGCACTGGATCAATCTTTTCACGAGTTGGGCCAGCAGTTATTAATATTTTTTTTCCTTGCAACGGTTTTTGTTCGGAAAAAGCCTCTTCTAACCGTGCAATAATTGCTTCCGGTTCTTCTAGTCTTCCCTTCGCAACATAACCACACGCTAAAAAACCTTCTCCAGGCTCAATAAATGTATATCCTAACGTTTTCAACGTCATCATATTTTTTTGTACAATTTTGTTTTCATACATATGCACATTCATAGCAGGTGCAATCCACACTGGGGCTGTAGTAGCTAACAAAGTAGTTGTAATCATATCGTCTGCAATACCACTAGCTAACTTCCCAATACAATTGGCAGTAGCAGGTGCAACAAGTACTACATCTGCCCAATCTGCTAAATCGATATGTGCAATAACAGCCGAGTCTTTCTCATCGAATGTATCTGTATATACATCATGGCGAGAAAGTGCTTGAAATGTAAGAGGCGTAACAAACTTCATTGCCGACCCACTCATCATTACTTTTACAATAGCACCAGCTTGTGTCAATTTACTAGTTAACGCAGCCGCTTTAAAGACCGCAATGCCTCCTGTTACACATAGAAGTATCTTTTTCCCTTTTAGCATATGGCTCGTCCTCTTTCTTTTTCAAACTTATAATACTGAAACAGAATTCCCAGCTCATCAGTACCAATATTTCTTCCCTATCGTAAAAAAATAACAACCTACTTGTAAATAGGTTGTTACCGTTACATAGAAAATTATAAAGTCTATGTTTTAATTTGTCGAAAAGAATGTCTTAATCGATGATTTTGCCTTCGCTTGGTACATATTTTAATACTTCTGCATCGATTTCTTCTAATGATTTACCTACACATTTATGAGAAACAGGTTGCTCGATAACACAGTTATCAGCAAGTTGCATTTCACGCGCACGTTTTGCAGCTACTGTTACAAGTGTATATTTAGAATCGATTTTTGTTAATAATGAATCAATTGATGGATTTAACATAATTATAGACCCTCCGTCATTTCTTTATAATATTTTGCTACTCTTTCGCGGCGGCAATGTTCACCAACCACAATTGCTTTAATTCTTTCACAAGCTAATTCAACTTGATCGTTTTCTACAACATAGTCGTAAGCGTCCATCATTTCGATTTCTTCTTTCGCTACCGTTAAACGATTTTCAATAACATCTTCAGTTTCTGTACCACGGCCGACAATACGGTTCTTTAGTTCAGATAAACTTGGAGGTGCTAAGAAAATAAATACACCTTCTGGGAAAGCTTTCTTAACTTGAATTGCTCCTTGCACTTCAATTTCTAAGAATACATCTTTTCCTTCTTGTAATGTTTTTTCAACATAGTCAATCGGTGTTCCGTAATAATTACCTACAAACTCAGCCCACTCAAGTAATTTTTCATTACGAATCATTTCCTCAAATTCTTCTCTCTCTTTAAAGAAATAATCCACACCATCTACTTCACCTTCACGTGGCTTACGTGTCGTTACTGAAATGGAGTACTGAAAACGTGTATCCTCATGACTAAACAGCTCTTTTCGAACCGTTCCTTTACCAACCCCAGAAGGTCCTGAAAGAACGATGAGCAATCCTCTTCTACTTCTCATAAATATGTAAAACCTACCCTTCCTCACTTAAATCTTCTTTATTATTCAAACGATGTGCAATCGTCTCTGGCTGAATTGGACTTAATACCACATGCCCATCATCCATAACAATAACCGCCCTTGTTTTTCTCCCATACGTAGCATCAAGCAAAGCATTATGTTCGCGTGCTTCCTGTACTGTTCGTTTAATAGGAGCTGACTCCGGACTTACAATAGCAATAATTCGATGAGCAGATACAATATTTCCGTATCCAATATTTAAAAACCGCATGGCCATAGTTTGCGCCTCCTAGTAAGTCTATCCGATTTCTCCACCACGTATAACTTTATATATTTTTTGAAAGCTACTCAATATTTTGTACTTGTTCACGAATTTTTTCAAGGTTATTTTTCATTTCTACAACATATTTTGAAATTGTTAAGTCATTTGCCTTAGAACCAATCGTATTAATTTCTCTATGCATCTCTTGCACGATGAAATCCATTTTCCTTCCAACAGGCTCTTCAATCTGCAGTGTTTCACGAAATTGCTCTAAATGACTTTGCAAACGAACTAACTCTTCGTGAATATCACAACGCTCTGCAAAGATTGCGACTTCTGTTAACAATCTTTGTTCATCTAGATCTTGATTATGTAATTCTTTTAAGCGATTTTCTAATCGTTCACGATATTTTTGTGTAACAATCGGTACATGCGGAATAATTGCATTTACACAATTGTGAATCTCTTGTAAACGATACGCTATATCTTTATGTAATCGTTCTCCTTCGCCATCTCTCATCGTTTTTAACATATGAGCAGCTTGGCGAACAGCCTCATATAAACCGTTCTCAAATTGTTCATTTACATTTTCTACTTCTTCAATCGCTGTTACTTCTGGCATTTCCATTAATTGCTGAAGTGTAATAGAATCTTGTAATTGAAATTTTCCTTTTATATCTTCCATAATCGATTGGTACTGCTCAAGAAGCGACCAATTCACACTTAATTTTCTTTCAACAAGCCCTTCACCCGTTATACTAATAGACACTTCAATGCGTCCACGCCGAACTTGTTCTGCAATTATTTTACGAATTTTTTCTTCAAATATCATCATTTGCTTCGGAAGTCGAATACTCATCTCTAGGAAACGGTGGTTCACCGATTTCATTTCTACTGTAATTTGAAAAGTATCATTTTCTACTTTCGATCTTCCAAATCCTGTCATACTACAAATCATTTTTATCACATCCAAGCCATGAAATAACTCAATGAAAAAGGTAATAGAGACAAGGCTCTACTACCTTCTGTAAATTATATCACATTTTCATATCATTGACTATTTCAAGTTTAATCCCTTCTTATATAATACTGGCTTTTCCTTCTTCCCCTTTTTCCCTGTTAATAAAGAACCTACTAACAAGAAGGTCGGAATTGATGACAAACCTCCAATTAACAACCAATCTCTCGCTTGTATTGGCATTGTACTAAAGATCGGTTGTAGCGGTGGGTAATATATAACCACTAACATTAACAGTAAAGAAATAATAACCGCTCCTACTAAATACACGTTCCCAAACGGATTACGGTGGAAGATAGAATGTTCACTCCGGCAATCAAATACATGAATAAGTTGTGCAAGTACCAACGTCGCAAACGCCACAGTTTGTGCATATTTCAGTTCATTTGGATGTTGATTATATGCAATAATAAACGCCACTAACGTCACTGCTCCAATTAGAAAGCCACGGCTTATAATTTTCCAGGCAAGCCCTCTAGCAAATACCCCTTCTTTCGGATGACGCGGCGTTCTCTTCATAACGTCTCCTTCCGCCTTATCCAATCCTAATGCCATCGCCGGTAATCCGTCAGTCACTAAGTTCACCCATAAAATTTGAATGGGAACCATCGGCAGCGGTAATGCAAGTAACATTGCAAATAACATGACTAAAATTTCTCCTACGTTCGATGCTAATAAATAACGAATAAACTTACGTATATTCTCGTATATATTTCTACCTTCTTTAATTGCTGATTTAATCGTAGCAAAATTATCATCTAGCAAAACAAGAGAAGAAGCTTCTTTCGCAACATCTGTCCCTGTAATTCCCATCGCTATCCCAATATCCGCTGTTTTTATAGCCGGAGCATCGTTTACTCCATCACCTGTCATCGCTACTATATGCCCTTTATTTTGCAACGCCTTAACAATCTTCAATTTATGTTCAGGTGATACTCGAGCAAATACATACGTATCTTCTACAACACTTTCTAGTTCCTCTACATCCATATTCGCGAGTTCTACTCCTTCAACAACACGTCCACCAGGTGGTAAAACCCCTAATTGTTCCGCAATTGCCATTGCTGTCACTTTATGATCTCCTGTAATCATCACTGTTCGAATACCAGCTTCTCTGCACTCTTTTACAGCCTGTTCTACCTCTGGTCTTGGCGGATCAATCATTCCCTGTATCCCGACCAACATAAAATCTTTTTCAACGTCTCTTTCATGTTCAATAGAATCTGTTACTTTTAATGGCTTAAATGCAACTGCAATTGTTCGGAGCGCTTGACTACCTAAACTATGAATAGCCGCCTGTACTTCTTTTCTATACAACTCACTTAACGGTTGTTGCTTATCCCCCCATAAAATCGTTTGACTCATTTGCAGGAGGACATCTGGTGCTCCCTTCGTAACAAGAAACTTTTTCCCCTCTCTATCTCGCACAATAACACTCATCATTTTTCGAGTTGAATCGAATGGAAATTCACGAATAATTTCAAATTTCCCTTTCAGTGCCTCACGTGTTATCCCCGCTTTCATTGCTGCAGCTACAAGTGCTCCCTCAGTTGGATCTCCATCTAATACATACGCCTTTTTCTTTTGAATAATATTTGCGTTATTACAAAGTGAACCAAATGTTAGTAGTTGATACAGTGCTTTTGTTTTAGCTGGATCGCATTCTTTTTCACCTTTCAAAAAAGAGCCATTAGGTTCATATCCTTGACCCGTAACTTTCCATAATTCCCCACCTGACCACATATGTGTTACCATCATTTTGTTTTGCGTCATTGTTCCTGTTTTATCAGAGCATATAACAGAAGCGCATCCTAACGTTTCTACCGCTGGTAACTTCCTTACAATTGCTCTCTTTTTAATCATACGCTGTACACCAAGCGATAAAGCTACTGTAACAATTGCTGGTAATCCTTCAGGAATAGCAGCAACAGCTAGCGACACGCCTGCTAAAAACATATGATACACTTCATTCCCTTGATACACACCGGCTAATACGACAAGCGCTGTCAAAATAAGAGCCACAATAATTAATATTTTCCCGAGTTGCTCTAATCTTCTTTGCAGTGGTGTTTCCATTTGCTCTGCATTTTGTAACATATTTGCAATTTGGCCCATCGCTGTATTCATACCAGTTGCTACAACGACCCCTGTTCCAGCTCCTCGTGTAATCATCGTACCCATAAAAGCCATATTTTTTTGATCACCAATTGAAACATCTTGCCCCTGCAGAGCTTCTACCTTCTTCTGCACCGGTACTGACTCTCCTGTCAAAGCTGATTCTTCGATATATAAACTTGATGCCTCAACAAGACGTACATCCGCCCCAATACGATCACCACTAGAAAATTTAATGATATCACCTAAAACAAGTGCTTTAGACGGTGCTTTTACCCAATTTCCATTCCGCATTACAGTAACTTGCGGGGCGGCTAGCTCTTTTAAAGCTTCCAGTGACTTTTCAGCCTTTCTTTCTTGAAAAAAGCCAAGAATACCATTGATAATAACAATCGCAACAATCGCAATAGCATCAATGTATTCACCTAAAAAAGCTGAAACTATTGTTGCACCAAATAAAACAAGTACCATAAAATCTTTAAACTGCGCCAAAAATACCATCAGTGCAGAAGGCCTTTTGGCTTCATCTAATTCATTTGTACCAAATTTTTTTATTCGCCCTTCTGCTTCCTTCTCTGTAAGCCCAACCTTCACATTCGTATTCGTTCTTTCTTCCACTTCGTGTGCGCGCATTCCATACCAGTTCATCCCACTATCGACCTCCTGATTCCAGACATACTCTATTGAAAGCTTATTCAGCCTCGTCCAAAAAAATGCTATAATTAACTTTTAGTTAGAAAGGAGTGTTCATTTATGGCATTCGATGGATTATTTACAAGAGCAATTACACATGAAATTGCAAATTCTCTTTACACAGGAAGAATTTCCAAAATATATCAACCTTCAAAATACGAGATTTTATTACATATTCGAGCAAACGGAAAAAATCAAAAACTAATTCTTTCCGCTCATCCGACATATGCACGTTTACACTTAACAAATCAAAATTACGATTCACCTGCACTTCCGCCAATGTTTTGTATGCTTCTTCGTAAGCATTTAGAAGGTGGGTTCATTGAAAAAATTGAACAAATTGATTTAGAGCGCATTATTCAAATTACCGTTCGTAGCAGAAATGAAATTGGTGACGAATCGCTAAAAACATTAGTAATTGAAATAATGGGACGACATAGTAACATCATTTTAGTAGACACAAAAACAAACAATATTTTAGATAGCTTAAAACACGTTTCTTTAGCGGTAAACAGACATCGGACTGTATATGCTGGAGCGGAGTACATTGCACCACCAGCACAACATAAAATTAACCCACTCCAGATTGAAACAAATGATGAATTTATTAGACCGCTAGACTTTCTATCTGGAAATATGGATAAACAGCTTGTCGGCACCTTCACGGGAATTTCGCCGTTATTCGCAAAAGAAGTAGTGAAAAAAGCAGGTATGGTAAATGAAAAAGCATTAGCGGACGCATTTTTCTCCATACAAAAACCATTACTAACTCATACATATTCACCAACAATGACTACTTCAAATGGGAAAGAATTCTTTTATCTTTTCCCTCTTGCACACTTGCAAGGAGAAGACAAGACATTCTCATCTGTTAGTGAATTGCTAGACCGTTTCTTTTTCGGAAAAGCAGAGCGCGACCGTGTAAAACAACAAGCTTATGATTTAGAGCGCTTTATGCAAAACGAAAAAAATAAAAATGAGAAGAAACTCATTAAACTAGAAAAAACATTACAAGATGCCGGAAAAGCAGATAAATATCAACTATTCGGAGAACTACTTACAGCCAATATGTACGCTTTGAAAAAAGGTGATAAAGATATTGAAGTCGTTAACTATTACGACGAAAATGGCGGAACTGTAAAAATTACATTAGATCCTTTAAAAACACCATCTGACAATGCGCAACGCTATTTCCAAAAGTACCAAAAAGCGAAAAATTCAGTTGTTGTTGTAGAAGAACAAATCGAAAAAACAAATGAAGAAATTATTTATTTTGATAGCTTACTTCAACAAATGGAAGCTGCTTCTTCAAAAGATATTGAAGAAATTCGCGAGGAATTAGCTGAAGAAGGTTATATGCGCAATCGTAAAGCAAAAAATGCTAAGAAGAAACCAACTAAACCGGTATTAGACAAATATTTAGCTAGTGACGGAACAGAAATTTTCGTCGGTAAAAACAACAAGCAAAATGATTATTTAACAACGAAGTTTGCCCGTCGTGATGAAATTTGGTTACATACGAAAGATATCCCTGGGTCTCATGTTGTCATTCGTTCTCTTGAACCTACCGAAGAAACCGTGTTAGAAGCTGCTAAAATCGCTGCCTATTTCAGTAAAGCAAAAGATTCTAGTTCTGTTCCTGTAGATTTCACCAAAATACGCCATGTCAAAAAACCGAGTGGTGCAAAACTTGGTTTTGTTACGTACGACAATCAGCAAACCGTATATGTAACACCTGATGCTGATACTGTAATGAAATTAAAAGCGTAAATAAAAAATGCGTTGCTTATAAGCAACGCATTTTTTACATTCGTTCACACTAGTTCATATACCCATTCACTAATTCATAACATCTTTCTTTTGTCATCTTGTATTTTTCATCTGCTGCTTCAATATATTTCATCGTTCCATTATTTTCATCCATAGCAATTGCTTTAACCTTACTTTCCTTTTCTTTAACCCATGCAACTTGTTTCTTTTTCAACGACTGAAACGCATCAGCTGACATCGTATTTTTTAATGTGCTGTAAATTTCATTTAGTTTATTATCCCACAGTTGATAATTTCCTTCTATTTCATTTACTATGTCATTTGTTGACATAACATTTGTATGTTTTTCTTGGTTTTCTAGAGCTGCTAACTCATTTAAAACCTTAGTTTTCCCCACCGCTGACGAAGTTTCTTTTTTTGAACTAGTAGACGTACTAGAATCATTCCCCTTAACTGTTTCTTGCTCTTGAACAAAATCTTTTTTCGTTACCTTTTCTTGCTCTTCATCATCTACATTGTGAGTAATAACCGAGTTTTTTGCGTCGACAGCAACTACTCCGTTACTTTCTTTAAAAATATATTTTTTATTTCCACTATTCTCTTCTCTAACGAAAGAGACATTCTTGAAACCTTGTACTCTAAGAAGTTCTTTAGCTTCTTCTTTAGTTAACTTTAAATCTACTGACGTATTTGATGACCATCTATCCATTAACCATTTTCCATCGGTATACACTAAGACAAATTCCCACATCTCCGCTTCATTACCCATATCATTTGCAAGAGTAAGCGTCTCAATCTTTAAGACATCATTTTTCTGTGAATAAGTTGTCCTCACGTCCGGCTCAATATGAATCGGAAATGGTAACATATCTGTTTCCCTTGATCTATTAAATGTATCAAGCAATCCTGGAAGCTCCTTCTCCACAAACTTATCTGAAACTAGCCCCTCAACGCCTTTTTTAGCTGTAGCTAAATCTCCAGGATTATTTCGGCTCCATCCATTTTCTTTTTCCATCTCACTAAATGCATTTGCTATTGCATCTACACTCTTTCTTACAATCTTTTTCGCTTCTTTTTCTTTCACTTCTGGCGCTTCATCAAGCTGTTCAATCGTTTCATTTACTTGAACTTTGTTTTCACCTTTTTCACAACCTGTTACAACTAGCATACTAGCAGCCAAGCAAAATGATATTACTTTACTTAATTTCTTCATGTACTCACAATCCTTATTCCTTCATATTCGTTACGTTTCCCTATTTCCGAGAGAAATCCAACAATTACCTATTATATCAATAACAGTTGTTTATTTATATATTAAATTTTATATCAGAACGAAACAAAGGACATACTTTCAAAATATATACTAAAAACCTCTTATCCTTTTCTTCCATATTGTCAAAAAAATTGACAGCGCTCTTTCGAATTTGTATAAAATTTTTGACACCTTGTAAAGAAACTGAAATTGTGATCGATATTTTTCTCATTCTCCCACTGATAATTGAAATAATCTGTATTTCACGAGCAGCCCACCACCCATAAATAGCGGGATAAAGTGAAACTTTAATCAGTGGGGGTTTTCTTCATCCCCCACCTAACTCCTTTGCTTTCGCTGAATTTTGAGGTGTGGGTCTTACTGCCCATTAAAGCGGGATAAATTCCCTACCTAAAAGATATGCAATTTCTGTTATCTTTTCTCTAACAATATTTTTTGGCACGCTATTTGCTTTATTCAATACTGTGAATAGGGGGAATTAACATGACTTTAAAAATTAATAAAATCCAAAATCAACTACAAAATTATGAAATTGACGGATTGCTTATTACAAAAAAAGAAAATCGCCAATATGCAACAGGCTTTACAGGTAGTGCTGGCGTCGTCTTAATCTCTGCGGATAAAGCTGTTTTTATAACTGATTTTCGCTATGTAGATCAAGCAAAATCACAAATAAAAGATGCTGAAATTATTATGCATAAAGGAAATTTAGAAAAAGAAATTGCAAATCAAGTATCAAAATTAAACATTCAAAAACTCGGAATTGAAGAGAACAACATGACATTGCAACAATATAAAAACTTACAAAAATACGTACATGTAGAAATGGTTCAAGTGTGCGAAATCATCGAAAATATTCGTATTATTAAAGACATGCCTGAAATAGAAACAATGAAAATCGCAGCTAATATTGCTGACGAAGCATTTCACCACATCCTTACGTTTCTAAAACCAGGAATAAGTGAAAATGATGTACGAGATGAGTTAGAATTTTTCATGAGAAAAAAAGGAGCTACATCCTCTTCATTCCAAATCATTGTAGCTTCTGGCGTTCGTTCTTCACTTCCTCATGGAGTTGCATCAAATAAAATAATCGAACGAGGCGACGTTGTTACATTAGATTTCGGTGCACTTTACGATGGATATTGTTCCGATATAACTCGTACTGTAGCAATCGGAGAACCATCCGAAGAATTCAAAAAGATATACAATGTTGTACGAGAAGCGTTAAAACGTGGGACTGAAGCAATTAAGCCTGGAGAAACTGCGAAAAGTATCGATGATATAACGAGAGATTACATTACAGAACATGGATACGGTCAATATTTTGGACACTCTACTGGTCATGGTCTTGGATTAGAAATACATGAACCTCTTCGTCTATCCCAAGAAAGTAAGGCTACTTTAGAAGAAGGTATGGTTGTTACCGTTGAACCTGGTATTTACATACCAAACTGGGGCGGTTGTAGAATTGAAGATGATATTGTCATCACAAAAGACGGATATGAAGTTATTACAAAATCAAATCGGGAACTAATTGTTATCCCTTGTTGAAATCATAGAAAAAAATGCCACCGAATAAGGTGGCATTTTCTTTTATTCATTAGCGAATAGCTTTTCATTTACTTTTTTAGCGACTACCGCTACCAACATTAAAATGCATATTAAATATATCGATTTCGCAATAAATAACCAGCCTTGAAACATTACAATTCCATCTATTATCTCATTTCCTTTCAATAACAAAAATGGAATCGTGCTTATTACAATGACAAACTCGATGCTGAAAACAATTTTCTTTTTTCGGCTATATGCCTTCCATTCTTTCCAGCGATACATAGGTGCAAAAATCAATACTCCTATACATATGCCCTGAAACAACTGATAATAGTAAACAAACGAGCACACCATAATAACCTATTTTCTCTCTCATTCGTACTCCCCCATTCTACTTCTCCTTTAATATGTAACTTACTACGCTTATAACAATTCTTAGAAAAACAACAACGACAATTACAAGATAAAGACCTTTTGCAGAAGACATCCATTCTTGAAAAATAGACATTTTCTCCATTTGCTTCTGCCCTTCTATTAAAATAAACCCTACGAAAAATGAGCAAATAACAATGATACCTATCATCATTCCGATACTTTTCTTACTATATTGTTTCATATCTTCCCAGTTATATAAAAGTATAAATACAAACCCGAAAACAGGTATAATACTGATCCATTCATTACTTGTAAACAGATTCAAAATGATTAATAGACTACAAGAAAGGATGAATCCCCAAAACCCAATTTTTTTGCGCATAAACCCTCCTTAAATTCCATTTTTAGGATTAATTGTATTGTAACATCCATTTCTACTTCTTACCATTACAGTACATGAAATTTCACTTTTTTCTTTTTCCTATACTCACATACTTTTACTGCTTTCATACAATAAACTACACGAATGCCTAAAGGATGTGAATGTTATGGGAGTTGAATTAACGCTGTTGCATGCTCTCTATATTCTTTGTTTACTCACTATTATTACTTTTTTTATTCTCCGGAAAGATACGACGATTATTTGTATCGTTTTTATCTTTTTATTAGCATTAACCGCTACAAGTTCTATCCCTCTTGCCGTTAGCGGTATTTTTCAAAGTTTCATTTACGCTATTACTGAACTATTACCAACTATATTAATCATCTCCATTATCGTATCAATGAGCAATCTACTCGTTCATACTGGCATAAATGATACGATGATTTCACCATTTACAAAGATGATTCGTACCCCTACCCTCGCCTACTGGATTATCGGCCTTTTAATGATGACAATTTCTTTCTTCTTTTGGCCTTCTCCAGCTGTCGCTTTAATGGGAGCTATTTTATTACCCGTCGCTGTACGCGTCGGCCTTCCACCAATTGGAGTTGCCATTGCTATGAACTTGTTCGGACACGGCATCGCCTTATCTGGTGACTTCGTTATTCAAGGTGCACCGAAATTAACAGCGGATGCTGCTGGTTTTCCTGTTTCCAGCGTTGTTTCTGCCAGTGTTCCCCTCGTTATCGTTATGGGTATTGTGACAACTTCCGTCGCATTTTTCTTCTTACGAAAAGAATTCCATACAGGCTTATCTATACAAGAATCTATCCCATCAACTGAGTCTTCTAAAACGCTCACTTCATTATCTCCTCGGACAAAAAAATGGCTCGCTATTTGTATTCCGATCGTATATGCCATCGATATCCTTTGCATGATTCAATTTAAACTACAAGGAAGCGACGCAACTGCACTTATCGGCGGGACGACTGTTATTATGATTATCATTATTTCCCTCATCGCTTACAAAGGAAATGGACTGAATAAAACGACCGATTATTTTATAGAAGGGCTCCAATTTGGATTTAAAATTTTCGGCCCAGTTATTCCAATTGCTGCACTCTTTTATTTAGGAGATAGCGGTTTTGTAAAAATTATCGGAGACTATTTACCGAAAGGTTCACATGGAATCATTAACGACTTAGGGATCGCCTTATCTCAAACTGTTCCTTTAAACCAATATGTATCGGCGGGAACATTAACTATCGTTGGTGTCATAACAGGCTTAGATGGGTCTGGTTTTTCCGGTATATCACTTGCTGGTTCAATTGCCAATCTTTTCGGAACAGCACTTGGGCATGGAACAGCTACATTAACAGCACTCGGGCAAATTGCTGCAATCTGGACCGGAGGCGGGACTTTAATTCCTTGGGCGCTTATTCCTGCCGCTGCCATTTGTAAAGTGGATCCATTTGAACTTGCAAGACGAAATTTTTTACCGGTTGTGATTGGCTTAATTGTCACCACAATCGTTGCGATGTTTATCCTATAACATAAGCAAGTGTTCTCTTGCTTATGTTTTTTTATTGTAAAATTCATCATGAATTACTGGCTTTCAAAAGGAGTTATGTATATGTTAGCGAAATTATATTAAGAGAGTATTTATTCCAAAACGTTTACGAGAAACAGATTACTTCCATTAGAAAAGGGGACATAACTATGAATGAATTGATTTTCGTCTTATTAATTTGTCCATTACTTATCTTTATCGTTTCTGTTATTGGAACGCGCAAGACGAAAACGTATTACGTAATGCCGATTGTAACGTTTGCTAGTTTTTTAATAATAGGTGTTATCGCCTTTACTCCAAAATTTTTCTTTTGGGTTGGCATGTATAGCATTTTCTCATTTATTGTTTCTTATATGACGCTATTGTTTGTAAGAGGATATGAAGTTGCGGAAAATGCTAAATAGTTGTTAGCAAGGAGACAGGAATATGGTTTTCTTTGATATTGATGGAACTTTACTTGATTATGAGGCCGCTGAAAGAAATGGTATTATAGATTTTTTTCAAATATATAATACTATTTTTTCAGGCAATGAATTAGAGGCAACGAAAGTCTGGCATGAATTATCAGAAGAATATTTCAACAAATTTTTATCCAAAGAATTATCTTTTCAAGAACAACAAAGTATGCGAATGTATCATTTATTTAAAGCATATGGAGTAAACTTATCTCCCGAGGAATCTCAGCATAAATTCAATCAATATATAGAACTATATAAGAACAACTGGACCGCGTTTGAAGATGTAAACTATACATTACAGACCTTGCAGGAAAAAGGGCACTCATTAGGTATCATTAGTAATGGTGAATATGAGCAACAAGTCGAAAAGTTAACTACTCTAAACATTCTACAATATTTCAAATACATATTTACTTCTAGTGAAATTGGGATATCGAAACCAGACCCTAAAATTTTTCAAAGAACTGTATTACAATCAAATCTTGAACTGAAAGATTGCTATTATATTGGCGATCGATTAGAAACAGATGCAATTAGTAGTACAGCAGCTGGAATGCATGGGATATGGTTAAATCGGGATAACTTGCAACTCAAGTTTGATGTTCCTACTATCTGTTCTTTACATGAAGTTTTAACAATAATATAAAAAGACGACCGCGTTCCCCCGCGGTCGTCTTTTTTCGTGTTACGCTGTGATCCAAGCTTCATTAGCTGGATTTTTACGCCACTCTTGTAATTTTTTCGTTTCAGCTTGTCCGATCATACCTTTTTCTGCTGCAACTTCAGTTAATGCACTGTAATCACTTAAAGAATATGATGCTACGTTTGCTACTTCTAGTTTCTCTTTTCCTGACTCAAGCTCGTATGTGAAGATTGATACGATTCCTAATACTTCACAGCCAGCTTCGCGAAGTGCTTCTACACATGTAATTGCACTACCGCCAGTTGAAATTAAGTCTTCTACTACTACTACTTTTTGACCTTTTTCAGCTTTTCCTTCGATTTGGTTCCCTTTACCGTGACCTTTTGCTTTACTACGCACGTAGCACATTGGTAAATCCATACGATCGCTTACCCATGCAGCGTGCGCAATACCAGCAGTTGCTGTTCCTGCAATAACTTCTACAGTTGGGAAGTGCTCTTTAATTAACTCTTCTAATCCAGCTGCAATCGCTTGACGTACTTTTGGATAAGATAAAGTTAAACGATTATCACAATAAATTGGTGATTTCATACCTGAAGACCAAGTGAATGGATCATTCGGTTGTAAAAATACTGCTCCAATTTCTAATAAATGCGATGCGATTTCTTTTTTCATACTGTTACACCTTCCCACTGTTGTTTTACTGTTTTATACGCTTCAAGCGGATTTCCCGCTTTTGTAATACTACGTCCAACTACGATGTAGCTTGAGCCAAGTTCCCTCGCACGTTTCGGTGTTGCTACGCGCACCTGGTCATTTACATCATCGCTTGCAAGACGAATCCCCGGTGTTACTGTTACAAATTCATTTCCGCATACTTCACGTAATTTCGGAACTTCAAGTGTTGAACAAACAACACCATCAAGTCCACTTTCTTTCGTTAGTTTTGCATAATGAGCAACCGCTTCTTCTAACGTTTTCTCAATGCCAATCTCTTTTTTCATCATAGCTTCCGAAGTGCTTGTTAGTTGTGTAACTGCAATACAAATCGGTCTCTCTTTTCCTTCTTGCTTACCTTCCTCTAATCCCTCAATCGCAGCTTTCATCATACTGCTTCCCCCAGCAGCATGAACATTTACCATATCAACATCTAGACTAGCTAGGCTACGCATAGCGCTTTTTACTGTATTCGGAATATCATGAAGTTTTAAATCTAGGAAGATCTTATGCCCTTTTTCTTTTAAGTACGTAATAATCGCAGGGCCTTCTTTGTAAAATAACTCCATACCCACTTTGACAAATAACTCTTCCCCTTCAAAGTGGTGTAAGAATTGTTCTACATCTTGTTTCCCTGGAAAATCTAGTGCAACGATTAACGACTGTGACATGTTTGTTTCCAGCTCCTTCCTTGACATTCCGAAATATGATCAAATCCTAATTCATCTAGTAATGCTGGTAATTCTTCAATAATTGTCGGACATACGAACGGATCGATAAAGTTCGCTGTTCCAACTGCAACCGCGCTTGCGCCAGCATAGAAGAATTCAATTACATCTTCCGCAGTTTCAATACCACCCATTCCGATAATCGGAATGTTAACCGCTTGACTTACTTCATGTACCATACGAATTGCTACTGGCTTAATCGCAGGACCTGATAATCCGCCTGTACGGTTTGCTAAAATTGGTTTAGCTGTTTTTAAATCTAGACGCATACCAAGCAATGTATTAATCATCGTTAAACCGTCCGCACCCGCATTTTCAATTGCTTTTGCAATCTCCACAATGTTTGCCACGTTCGGTGACAATTTCACATATACCGGTACTTCAGAAACCTCTTTTACTCGCTTCGTTAAATCAGCAGCAATTTCAGGATTCGTACCAAAAGCGATACCACCCGTTTTTACGTTTGGACAAGAAATATTTAATTCTAGCGCATGAACATTAGGTGCCTTTGAAATTTCTTTCGCAACTGCTACATAATCCTCAGCTTGTGAGCCAGCAACATTCGCAATAATCGGAAGATCAAATTGCTCGAGAAAAGGTAATTCAGAATTCATTACCTTTTCTAATCCAGGATTTTGAAGCCCGATTGCATTTAGCATTCCGCCTGGTGTTTCCGCAACACGAGGCGTTGGGTTTCCGTAACGAGGCTGTTCTGTTGTCGCTTTAATCATAATTGATCCAAGTACACTTAAATCATAGAACTGTGCATACTCACGACCAAATCCGAAGCAACCAGATGCTGGGATGATTGGATTTTTTAATGATAACCCTGGTAATTCAACTTGCAATCTGTTCATAGTACAACCTCCCCGATTGGAAATACTGGTCCGTCGCTACACACCTTCTTGTAAGAATGTCCACTCGGATCTGCTTGTAAATGGCATACACATGCGAAACATGCTCCAATGCCACAGCCCATACGCTCTTCTAATGAAATGTAGGCTTTTCTCTCTTTATAGCGTCCTTCTAATGCACGAAGCATCGCTAAAGGTCCACATGAGTATAGAATGTCAAAGTCGATTCCATAGCTATCAATTACATCTGTTACAAAGCCTTCTGTACCATGCGTACCATCAACTGTTGCAACATACGTATCACCAAGCTCTGCGAATTTCTCTTCATAGAAGACAACATCTTTCGTTTGGAAACCTAAGATGTGAATAACGCGTACTCCCTTTGCTACAAGACGCTGTGACAATTCATATAGTGGTGGTACACCAATTCCCCCTCCAACTAATAGAGCCGTTTGTCCAGCTTCCGCTTCTTCTACAGGAAAACCATGTCCAAGTGGTCCTAACACATCTACAAGTTCGCCTTGTTTTCTTTTCGCTAATGTTTTTGTTCCTTGTCCTTCCGCACGATATAGCATTGTAAATTCGTTCTTGTCTTGATCGACATTACAAATACTAATTGGGCGGCGCAGAAGGGGCGTAATGCCCTCTGCTACCTTAATGTGTACAAACTGCCCTGGATCGTTCATTTGCTGCACTAGATCCCCTTGAAGCACTAATTCGTAAATGTTTTTTGCGATTTCTTTTTGGTTAACGACGATCATATTTTGCTTTTGCATCATGCATGTACCACCTCGTGACGCTTCGTTTGCGTAATTTCTTTCATTGAATGAGCTGAGAATGTCATAGATTCTAGTACTCGTAAGATTGCTCTCGTTGTATCAAGTGATGTTAAGCAAGCCACACCATTTTCTACTGATTCACGGCGAATGCGGAAACCATCACGCGCTGGTTGTTTGCCTTTTGTTAATGTATTGATTACAAACTGTGCTTTTCCTTGACGGATAATATCAAGTAAGTTGTATTCTTCAGAATCAATTTTATTTACAACTTGCACTGGAATGTTTTGCTCTGCTAACGATTGTGCTGTTCCAGCTGTTGCTAATAAGTTATAGCCGATTTCGTGGAAACGTTTTGCAATTTCCATTGCTTCTTCTTTATCTTTATCCGCTACAGTGATGATTACTGATCCGTGCGTTGGGATGTTAATTCCTGAAGCAACTAACCCTTTGTATAATGCTTTTTCAAGTGTTAAGTCTTTACCCATTACTTCCCCTGTTGATTTCATTTCAGGTCCTAATGTTGTATCAACTGAACGTAGCTTCGCAAATGAGAATACCGGTGCTTTTACATACACTTCTTTCTCTTCTGGGTGATAACCAGTTCCATATCCTTGTTCTACAAGATCTTGACCTAAAATAACTTTCGTTGCAACATTCGCCATCGGTACGCCTGTAATTTTACTTAAGAATGGTACTGTACGACTCGCACGTGGATTTACTTCAATTACATACACTTCATCTTTGAATACTACAAACTGAATGTTTAGTAATCCAACAATGTTTAAACCTTTTCCAAGTGCAATTGTATGTTCAATAATTTGTTCTTTCAGTTTTGCAGATAAGCTTTGCGGTGGATATACTCCGATTGAGTCACCAGAGTGAACTCCAGCGCGTTCAATATGTTCCATAATACCTGGAATGAATACATTCTCACCGTCTGAAATTGCATCTACTTCAATTTCTTTACCAACCATGTAACGATCGATTAATACTGGGTGATCTGCGTGAACTTTAACCGCATTTTTCATGTAGTGCAGCAGTTCTTCTTGACGATATACGATTTCCATCGCGCGTCCACCTAGTACGTAAGATGGTCTTACTAATACTGGGTAACCAATTTTTTCAGCGATTGCTACCGCTTGCTCTACAGTCGTTGCTGTTTTACCAACTGGTTGCGGAATACCAAGTTGTGTTAGAGCTGCTTCAAACTTATCACGATCTTCTGCACGGTCTAAATCTTCAAGTGATGTTCCTAAGATTTTCACACCGTGAGCCTCTAATTTAGCAGCTAAGTTAATTGCCGTTTGTCCACCGAATTGGACGATAACACCTTCTGGTTTTTCTAAATCGATAATGTGCATTACATCTTCGATTGTTAATGGTTCAAAGTATAATTTGTCAGAAATACTGAAGTCTGTTGAAACTGTTTCTGGATTGTTATTAACAATGATTGCCTCATATCCCGCTTCTTTAATTGCCCATACAGAGTGAACTGTTGCATAGTCAAACTCAACACCTTGACCGATACGGATTGGACCAGATCCTAGAACTACTACACTCTTACGATCTGTTCTAACTGATTCATTCTCGTCACCATATGTGCTGTAGTAGTATGGTGTTGCAGATTCAAACTCTGCCGCACAAGTATCTACCATTTTATAAACAGGAGTTATGTTGCTTTCTTTACGCATATCGTAAATTTCACGCTCTGTTTTGTTCCAAGCATTGGCGATGTAATGGTCACTGAAGCCCATTTCCTTCGCTGATTGTAATACTTCCATATTTCCTACATTTGCTTTTACTTCGCGTTCCATGTTTACGATATTTTCAACTTTTTGTAAGAAGAAGAAGTCCATTTCACACCAATTGTTGATTTCTTCTTTCGTTACACCTTGACGAATTGCTTCTGCTACAATAAACAGTCGCTCATCATCAGCTTTTATAATGCGTTTTTTCATTGTCTCTTTATCAAGCTCTTTTAAATGCTCTAACTCTAAGTGATAAACACCAAGTTCTAAAGAACGAATCGCTTTTAATAATGATTGCTCTAAGTTACGTCCGATTGACATAACTTCACCAGTTGCCTTCATTTGTGTACCCAGTGTTCTGTTTGCTGATTCAAACTTATCAAATGGCCAGCGTGGAATTTTTGAAACAACATAGTCTAATGCTGGTTCGAAACAAGCATATGTTTTTTGTGTTACTGGATTTATAATTTCATCTAATGTTAAACCGACTGCAATTTTTGCCGCTAGCTTCGCAATTGGATATCCAGTTGCTTTAGATGCTAGTGCAGATGAACGACTTACACGCGGGTTTACTTCGATTACATAATATTGGAAGCTATGTGGATCAAGTGCAAGCTGAACGTTACATCCACCTTCAATTCCTAATGCACGAATAATTCGTAATGAAGTGTTTCGTAACATTTGATATTCACGGTCACTTAATGTTTGGCTCGGTGCTACAACGATAGAATCACCTGTGTGAACCCCAACTGGATCGATATTTTCCATGTTACATACTACAATCGCGTTATCATTTGAATCACGCATTACTTCATATTCAATTTCCTTACAACCAGCAATGCTCTTTTCTAATAAACATTGTGTTACCGGACTATGTTTTAATCCACCTGATACGATTTCAATTAGTTCTTCTTCATTACTACAGATTCCGCCACCTGTTCCCCCCATTGTAAATGCTGGGCGAACAATAACTGGATATCCAATTTCTTTTACAAATTCATGTGCTTCTTCTAGCGTATGAATAATGGTACTAGATGGAATTGGTTCATTTAATTCCTGCATTAAGGTACGGAATAAATCACGATCCTCCGCTTGCTCGATTGCTGATAATTTTGTTCCTAAAATTTCAACTCCGCACTCTTCAAGTATGCCTGATTTCGCAAGTTCAACAGCCATATTCAGGCCTGTTTGACCACCTAATGTTGGTAAGATTGCATCTGGACGTTCTTTACGAATGATACGGCTTACGAATTCTAGTGTTAATGGTTCTATATATACTTTATCTGCCGTTGCAGTATCTGTCATAATTGTTGCTGGGTTAGAGTTAACAAGGATTACTTTGTAACCTTCTTCTCTAAGAGATTGACAAGCTTGTGTACCAGAGTAGTCAAACTCTGCTGCTTGCCCAATTACAATTGGTCCTGATCCGATTACTAAAATTGTGTTAATGTCTAGGCGTTTTGGCATAACTCTTCCCCTTCTTTCTTGAAGTTTTCAATCATTGCTAAGAAATCTTCGAACAAATCGTTTGCATCTTCTGGTCCTGCAGAAGCTTCTGGATGGTATTGTACTGTAAATGCTGGGAACTTCGTATGACGAAGACCTTCTACTGTTCCATCATTTAAAGCAACATGTGTAATTTCAAGTTCTGTATTTTTAACTGATTCATCTTCTACTGCGTAACCATGATTTTGAGATGTAATTGCTACTTTTCCAGTTGCAAGATGTTTTACCGGATGGTTTAAACCACGGTGACCGAATTTTAACTTACTTGTATTCGCACCAGATGCTAGAGCGAATAGTTGATGTCCTAAGCAAATTCCGAATAAAGGAACTTTACCGATAATGTCTTTTAACATTTCAATTGCTTCTGGTACATCTTTTGGATCTCCAGGTCCGTTACTTAACATAATTCCATCTGGGCTAAGACGTAAAATTTCTTCTGCTGTTGTATTGTAAGGTACTACAATTACATCACAGTCACGTTTATTTAATTCTCGTAAAATACCATGTTTCATTCCGAAGTCTACAAGTACAACTCGGTGTCCACGGCCTGGGCTTGGGTATGGATCTTTCGTTGATACGCGTTTCACGTGATCTGTAAAGACTGTCGCTTTTAATTGGCTCACGATGTATTCCACATCTGCATCCATGTTACATAGACGTCCACGTAATGTACCGTATTGACGAATTTTTCTCGTTAATTTTCTTGTATCAATTCCTGCTAACCCTGGGATATTTCTTTCTTTTAAGTAATCATTTAACGAAATTTCATTACGGAAGTTTGATGGATGATCACAAATTTCGTTTACGATTAAACCATTTACAGATGGGTGAATTGATTCAAAATCGTCACGGTTGATGCCGTAGTTTCCGATTAATGGGTACGTGAATGTTACGATTTGACCGCAATATGATGGATCAGATAATGTTTCTTGATATCCAGTCATTCCTGTTGTAAATACAACCTCACCTGACTTTTCGATTTCTCCTCCGAAACCTTTTCCAATTAATACTGTTCCATCTTCTAAGATAAGTTGTCTTTTCATACTAATGCACTCTCCTTTTGCCATGCGATCTTACCACCAACGATTGTCATTACCGGCCATCCTTGGCATTTCCAACCTGCGAATGGTGTATTTTTTCCTTTTGATAAGAATGTTGTTGGGTCAATCTCTTCTTCTTGTTCTAAATCAATGATTGTAATATCAGCTGTTCTACCTTCTTTCAGGCGACCTGCTTCTAAGCCGAATGTATCAGCTGGTTTTTCTGTTAAGAATTGAATTAACTGCTCTAATGTAATAATTCCTTTTTTCACAAGGTTTGTGTATAGAAGTGGGAATGCTGTTTCAAAACCAGTAATTCCGAATGGTGCTCTTTCAATTCCTTGCGCTTTCTCTTCCGCTGTATGCGGTGCATGATCAGTTGCGATCATATCAATTGTTCCATCTAATAAACCTTCAATTAGTGCTGCGTGATCTTCTTTTCCACGAAGCGGCGGGTTCATTTTAAAGTTAGGATCAGCTGATGGGATATCATCTTCACATAACACTAAGTGATGAGGTGTTACTTCTGCTGTTACTTTAATTCCAGCGCGTTTCGCATCTCGAATTACGCGTACAGAACCTTTCGTACTTACGTGACATACGTGATAGTGACAATCTGCCGCTTCAGCAAGCAGTATATCCCTTGCAATATGTACAGATTCACATACTGATGGGATACCGTTTAATCCGTGTTTCTCAGAAAACTTCCCTTCATGTACACAACCTTTATTAATAAGAGTATTCTCTTCACAATGCGCAACTACTGCCATATTTAATTTCGCTGCACGCTTCATAGCAGCTAACATCATGCTAGCATCTTGTACGCCTACACCGTCATCAGTGAAAGCAAATGCTCCAAGTTCTTTTAATGTTTCGAAATCTGTCATTTCAGAACCAGCTTGGCGTACTGTAATTGCTCCGTATGGTAGTACGTTGACATGCGCTTTTTCTTTAATACGATTTTGCAAGTCTTCCATATGTTCTCTGCAATCTGGTACTGGGCGTGTATTTGGCATTGCACAAATTGTAGTGAATCCACCTTTTGCCGCTGCTAGTGTACCTGTTTCAATTGTTTCTTTATGTTCACCACCTGGTTCACGAAGGTGTACGTGTACATCTACTAATCCAGGTGCGATTAACTTTCCGTTCACATCGATTACTTCAGCATTATCTGCCGTAATATTTTCTGCTACCTTAGCGATTTTACCGTCTTGTACGAGAAGATCTGTTGCTACGATTTTTCCTTCTTCATTCATATAACGACCATTTTTAAACAAGTAATTCATGTTTCATTCCTCCTAATACATTTGGTAAGGCGCGTTTTAGTACAGCCATTCTTACGTAAACTCCATTTTCCATTTGTTTAAATATGCGTGAACGCTCACACTCAACAAGTTCACTTGCAATTTCAACATCACGGTTTACAGGAGCTGGATGCATAATAATGCTTCCTTCTTTCATACGCTTTTCTCTTTCCACTGTTAATCCGTGTTTCTCATGATACTCTTTCATAATGTCTGTTTCATAATGATCATGACGCTCATGTTGTACACGAAGTAACATCATTACATCCACTTCTGGAACAAGTTCATCTAATGGTTTGTATGTTCCAAACGTGCTGTCTTCATCTTTCCACTCTTCTGGACTTGCAAAGTAAATTGTTGCACCCAGTTTCGTTAATGCTTCTGCATTAGAACGTGCTACTCGGCTATGACGAATATCTCCTACTATCGCAATCTTTAATCCTTCAAATCTTCCAAACTCTTGTTTAATTGTAAGAAGATCGAGTAGGCACTGCGTTGGATGGTTTCCACATCCATCTCCAGCGTTTAAGATTGGGATATTTACCTGTTCTTTTAGTTCATCGAAGTAGCGATCTTGCTCATGGCGGACGATCACCGCTTTTGTTCCGATTGATTCCAGTGTTCTTATCGTATCGTATAAAGTTTCTCCTTTTTGTACGCTTGATGCATCCGCTGAAAAGTTTAAAACTTCAAGTCCTAATCTCTTCTCAGCAACTTCAAAGCTAAATCTCGTTCTCGTACTATTCTCAAAGAACAAGTTCGCAACAAAAGTTTGCTCTGTCGTTTTGCTCTCTTTTCCATTCGCGAAATCTTCTGCGTCTTTTAGGATTTCTGAAATTTCTACTTCCGATAATTCACTCATCGTTAACAAATGGCTCATCGTCATCCCTCATCTTTCTGATTTTTATGTTACCACTTTTGTATTTTTATAACAACTTTTGTATAAAAATACCCTAGTCATTTGAGACTAGGGTGCAAGGAAGAAGCCACCCTTTCCGGTCTCACAGGACTGAATTAAAAGGTTATTATTATGAAGCAATCTGCTTAGATTGTTTTATTTGTTTCGTTTCTGGTAGTAGTAGATTTAATAGTACACCCACAATTGCTGCTAGTGCCATTCCTTCTACTTGGAACGATTCTCCTACGTGGAGTACCGCTCCACCAATACCGATTACTAGTATTACTGATGCAATCATTAAGTTTCGTTTGTCACTTAGGTCTGTTTTATCATCTACCATCATGCGTAATCCGCTTGATGCAATTACACCGAATAGTAAGATTGATACACCACCCATAACTGGTGTTGGGATCGAATGAATCAGTGCAGAAATCTTACCGATAAATCCGAACATGATTGCAAACACTGCTGAGCCGATGAATAAGTATACACTGTATGCTCTCGTAATTGCTAACACACCGATGTTTTCACCATACGTTGTATTCGGTGGTCCACCTATTAGTGATGCAATCAATGTTGCTATTCCATCACCGAAGATTGAGCGATGTAAACCTGGTTTTTCAATTAAATCTCTTTTAATAACATTTCCTAGTACAATTTGATGTCCGATATGTTCTGAAATTGTTACTAATGCTACTGGTACCATCAAGAGTACAATCTTCCACGAAAACTCCGGAGTATATGTTACAAATGGTACTGTGAAATCTGGTACAACAAACCATTTTGCCTCAGCTACCGGCTTTAAGTTTACTAGCCCTTGGAAGTAAGCAAAGATATATCCGCCGATAATGCCCAGTAACACTGGTATGATACTGAAAAACCCTCTTCCGAATATAGAGCAGATAATTGTAATTGCTAATGTTACTAATGCTACTGAAAAGTGTGTAAAGCTATATTTGCCATCCGCACCGTTCATCGCCATGTTAACTGCTGTATGTGCTAAAGCTAGACCGATTACCATTACGACTGGACCAACTACGATTGGCGGAAGTAATTTCATAATCCACTCTGATCCTGACTTCTTAATTCCGAGTGAGATTAAGATGTACACAAGTCCTGCAAACAAACCACCAAGCATTGCTGCTCCAGGTCCACCTGCTGTTTTCGCTGTTATAATCGGTGCGATAAAGGCGAATGATGATCCTAGATAGGCAGGTACTTGACCTTTCGTTATAAGAAGAAACGCTAGCGTTCCTAATCCACTTGATATTAATGCTACTGACGGATTCAATCCTGTTAAAAACGGAACAAGCACTGTTGATCCAAACATCGCGAACAAATGTTGTATACTTAAAAATAACCATTTTCCCGGTTTCGGTACTTCATTAACGTCTAACACTGGCTTTTGTTCCATTGTTACATCCTCCTTCAGTTTAAATCTTTGCAATAAAAAAACTCTTTGTGCCTGTGCACAAAGAGTCCTACACTTTCGTATGCCAAATTTGACATATGAAAGCCAAGACCCTTTGGCAGCCTCACAGGACTACATTTAAAAGGGCTTTACTTATCGTATATGCTTACTCGATCTTGTTGATCTGTCTCTTGCAAATCAACTTCGATACGCTCTTCACTTGATGTTGGAATGTTCTTTCCTACATAATCAGCGCGAATTGGTAGTTCACGATGACCTCTATCAACAAGAACCGCCAGTTGGATTTGTGATGGTCTACCTAAATCCATAAGAGCATCCATTGCTGCTCGAACTGTTCTTCCTGTATATAATACATCATCCACAAGGATAACTTTTTTCTTCGTAATATCTACAGGGATATCAGAACCTTTTACAAGTGGTTCTTCATTTTTCGATTGTAGTGTTAGATCATCACGATATAACGTAATATCTAGCTCTCCAACTTCCATTTCTTTTCCTTCAATTTGACCAATTCGTTCTGCCAAACGTTGTGCAATAAAAATTCCACGAGTTTTAATTCCGACAAGAACACAATTATCGACACCTTTATTTCGTTCCACGATTTCATGACTAATTCGTGTTAAAGCGCGGCGAATCATTTGGTCATCTAAAACGACAGCTTTCTCTTGCATGCTCTACACCTCCAAGCTTTTTTCTTGCGTGAGAGTAATGGTATAAAAAAAGTCCTCTCAGCGTGTGCGAGAGGACTTTTGAAAAAAGGGTACAGCATACCCTATATATTTCAAACCGTTACCTTCTCAACCTCACGGGGCTGTGTTAAAGGATCATTATTTAACTGTTGTCAGTATCTCAGTTTTCTTATGATTTGTCAATACTATTTCCGTAAAATATTTAATGCGTCTTCAAACACTTCTGGAATCGGTGCCTCAAACTGAATATATTCACCAGTACGAGGATGGTCAAACCCTAAAATACCTGCGTGAAGTGCTTGTCCATTCATGTCTAATGTTTTCTTCGGACCATACTTCGGATCTCCTGCAAGTGGATAGCCAATATATTTCATATGAACACGAATTTGGTGCGTACGTCCCGTTTCTAAGCGACATTCTACAAGTGTAAAATCTTTAAAGCGTTCTAACACCTGGAAGTGTGTAACAGCATTCTTACCATTTTCATCAACTGTCATGCTTTGACGTTCTTTCTTATCGCGACCAATTGGCGCATCGATCGTTCCTTTATCATGCGGAATCACACCGTGTACAATCGCTTTGTAACGTCTTGTTACTGTTTTTGCTACAAGTTGATTTACAAGTGACTCATGCGCCACATCATTTTTAGCAACCATTAATAGTCCAGATGTATCTTTATCAATACGATGCACAATACCAGGACGCATTACACCGTTAATACCTGACAGGTCTGTACAATGGTGCATAAGTCCGTTTACAAGCGTACCGCTTGTATGCCCTGGAGCTGGATGTACAACCATACCACGTGGCTTATTTACAACGAGTACATCTGCATCTTCATAATAAATTTCTAAGCCCATATCTTCTGCTTGGATATCTAACTCTTCTGGATCAGGAATCGTTACTGTAATTTCATCGTTTTCTTTAACTTTATAATTCACTTTTACCGATTTTCCATTAACTGTAACGACATCATCTTTAATCCATTGTTGTACTTGTGAACGTGACCATTCACTGTTTATTTCTGCAACGAATTTATCAATTCGCTCACTTTTTTGTTCTTCTGCAACTGTTACTTGTACTACTTCACTCATTCAATTACTCCTTCGTTTTCTTGCCTTCTAATAATGTTTGAATAATAATTAATACAACACCAATACATAATGCTGAATCAGCTATATTGAATACTGGATAGTTGTACGAGAAAATATACACGTGAATGAAATCCACTACTTCTTGTCTAAATACACGATCAATGAAATTACCAATTGCTCCGCCTAATATTAGACCTAATGAAATCCCTAGAAGTTTGTCTGTTTTCGCATATTTTTGCATATAAATTACGATAAATACTACAAAAACGACTGTAATAATGTAGAAAAACCACATTTTATTTTCTAAAATCCCCCAGGCAGCTCCTCTATTTCGATGTGATGTTATGTATAATACATTATCGATAATCGGAATGCTCGTACCCAATTCCATGTTCTTTACAATTAGCCATTTCGATATTTGATCGATGGCAATGACAAATAACGCTATTACATAATATATCATTTTCATTTCCCCCACAAAGACAGTGTACCTCAAAATTTTAGCATAGCTGCAACCTTTTCACAATGAACCTTTATAGAAGAATAAAATAAATTAAAAAAAGGTAATATAATATCGTTGTGCGCATTCATACATTTACTTTTTCATAGAAAAATTCATGAATGGTACGGGCAGTCGGCATCGTCTTCATTTGTTTTACCGAAATGGCTCTCCCCGTTTCTTCACAAATACCATACATATCTATTTCCATTTTAAATAATGCACGTTCTACATCTTTTAAGTCCTCTTTTATATCATGTAATAGGAGTTTTTTCTTTATCTCTTCCTTAATTTCATATCCAAGCTCTTCGCTAAACTCTGTATCATATTTGTGCATGACCTCTTTAGCTAGCCTCTCTTGTAACTCTTTTCGCATCAATTGCAATTCTTCTTTGATTTCCATATACATTTCATTCACGTGTACATTCCTCCCAGCTGCAATGTACGATTAGTGTGTCCGAAATTTCTATGCTTACCTCACACACATTTTTCCTTCATAGGAAAGAGAGTGAAAGTTATTTTAATATATCATCAACAAAAAAACTGACTGTACTTACGCACAGTCAGTTTTTTTATTATTTTACATAGTTTTCTTTAACAACTGTTGCACAACGCTCACATAACGTTTCATGTTCAGCGTCTTTACCAATTGTTTCTGAAACTACCCAACAACGTTCACATGTTTCACCAGTTGCTTGAGCAACAACAACCGCTGTATGCTCATACTTCGGCGCATCTGCTGGCGCTTCTTCCATCATACCACCAAGTTTATACTCAGAAACGATGAATAATTGCTTTAAGTCTTCGCTAATAGACTCTAACATAGTTTTCATTTCTACAGTCGGATATAGCGTAATACTTGCATTTAATGACTTACCGATTACTTTCTCATTACGTGCTACTTCTAACGCTTTTAATACGTCATCACGCAGCGTCATAAATGCATCCCATTTTGTTTTTAATGCTTCCGCACCATCTAATTGTACAGCTTCTGGCATATTAGTTAATTGTACACTTTCTTCTGTTACACCCGGAATGTATGGCCATACTTCATCAGCTGTATGCGGTAAGATTGGTGTTACAAGTTTCGTCAATGCAACAAGAACATCATATAATACAGTTTGAATTGCACGACGATCTTCATGGTTTGCACCTTCAATGTATAAAATGTCTTTTGCAAAGTCTAAGTAGAATGAACTTAAATCAATTGTACAGAAGTTATGAATTGCATGATACACAGCAGCGAAGTCGTATGTTTCATATGCTTCTTTTACTTTTGTAATTAAGTCATTTAATTTCACTAACATGTAACGATCTACTTCACGAAGTTCAGCTACAGCTACTGTATTTTCACTTGGCTTAAAGTCATCTAAGTTTCCTAATAAGAAACGGAATGTGTTACGGATTTTACGATACACTTCTGCTACTTGTTTTAAAATATCATCTGAAATACGTACATCAGATTGATAGTCAACAGAAGATACCCATAAGCGTAAAATATCTCCACCTAATTGATCCATAATTTTCTTCGGTACGACGATGTTTCCAATCGACTTACTCATTTTACGACCTTCACCATCTAATACGAAACCATGGCTTAGTACGCCTTTATATGGAGCTTTACCTGTTACAGCAACTGCTGTTGATAATGAAGAGTTAAACCAACCACGATACTGGTCAGATCCTTCTAAATATAAATCAGCTGGACGTTGTAAGTCTTCGCGCTCTTCTAATACTGCTTGGTGAGAAGAACCTGAATCGAACCATACATCCATGATGTCTGTTTCTTTACGGAATTCACCATTTGGGCTACCTGTATGTGTAAATCCTTCTGGTAATAGATCTTTCGCTTCACGCTCAAACCATACGTTAGAACCGTGCTCACGGAATAAATCTGCTACATGGTTAATTGTTTCATCTGTAATAATTGGATCACCATTCTCTGCATAGAATACAGGGATTGGCACACCCCATGCACGCTGACGAGAAATACACCAGTCACCACGGTCACGAACCATATTATGAAGACGAGTTTCTCCCCATGCTGGTACCCATTTTGTTTCCGCAACAGCTTCTAATAATTCTTTACGGAACGCTTCAATAGATGCAAACCACTGTGCTGTCGCACGGAAAATAATTGGTTTTTTCGTTCTCCAATCATGTGGGTATGAATGCGTAATGAATGTTAGCTTCAGTAACGCGCCTACTTCTTCTAATTTTTCTGTAATTGGCTTGTTAGCTTTATCATAGAATAAGCCTTCAAATCCAGGTGCTTCATTTGTTAATACACCTTTATCATCAACTGGGCAAAGTACTTCTAATCCATACTTTTTACCAACAACGAAGTCATCTTCCCCGTGTCCTGGTGCTGTATGAACACAACCTGTACCTGCATCTGTTGTTACGTGATCTCCTAGCATAACTAATGAATCACGATCGTAGAATGGATGTTTTGCAACTGTATACTCAAGTTCGCTACCTTTTACCGTTTTCACAACTTCAGCATTTTCCCACTCTAACGTTTTTGCAACTGTCTCAAATAGTTCAGAAGCAATAATATATTTTTCAGCATTTAATTTTACAATAGCGTATTCAAGTTCTGGGTGAACAGAAATACCTAAGTTTGCAGGTAACGTCCAAGGTGTTGTTGTCCAGATAATGAATTTCTCATCACCTTCTAATACGTTCTTTCCGTCTTTTACAGGGAATGCTACGTAAATAGATGCTGATTTTTTATCTTGGTATTCAATTTCAGCTTCTGCTAAAGCTGATTCACTCGTTGGAGACCAGTAAACTGGTTTCTGCCCTTTATAGATATAACCTTTTTTCGCCATATCACCGAACACTTTAATTTGTTGCGCTTCATAAGCCGGCTCTAAAGTAATATATGGGTTATCCCAATCTGCACGTACACCTAAACGCTTAAATTGTTCACGTTGACGTTCTACTTGTTCATATGCATACTCTGCACATAACTTACGAAACTCAGCAACTGTCATTTCTTTACGCTTTACACCTTTATTTGTTAAAGCTTGCTCAATTGGTAAACCGTGTGTATCCCAACCCGGTACATATGGTGCGCAGTAACCAGTCATTGATTTATAACGAACAATAAAGTCTTTTAACACTTTATTTAATGCATGTCCCATATGAATGTCACCATTCGCATATGGAGGTCCATCATGCAGTACAAATAAAGGACGACCTTTCGTATGTTCTTGTACCTTTTCATAAATATTCATTTCAGCCCACTGTTCTTGCATTGCAGGCTCACGTTTTGGTAAATTCCCACGCATTGGGAACTCTGTTTTTGGCATTAGTAATGTATTTTTGTACTCCATGCTCAATTCCTCCTTACATGTATAAAAGAAACACTTAAAAAACGGAATAAAAAAGAGACCTTCTCATCCCAAAAAGGGACGAGAAAGTCTCCCGCGGTACCACCCTAGTAGATCCTATACGTATGTATACAATCCTCTTTATATTCTTAACGCGAATATACGCCTACGCTTACTCTATTTGTTCAGCGCGGAACTCCAGGGTGATATTCCCATTATCTCCTTATCCTGAGCTTACACCATCCTCAGTTCGCTATATAAGGTATGAAAAAGGTACTTATCCCTATCTTCGTTTTTCTTAATAAATATGTTGTTTAAAATTATATGTAATAATGAGAAAAACGTCAAGCTTACACTGTTTCTTCTTTTTTCAACAGTTCATCTACTTCGTCTTCTAACTCAATTAGTTTATCCCAATCATCGTTGTTTAACATTTCAAGCTGTGTTTCTAATAACATACGGAAACGAGTGCGGAATACTTTCGCTTGTTTCTTTAGCTCTTCAATATCAAAGGCAACTTTTCTTGATTTTACTAACGCTTCGTTAATAATACGGTCTGCATTCTTTTCAGCTTCACGTACGATTAATTTTGCTTCTTTTTGCGCATTACGTTTTACTTCTTCCGCTGCTTCTTGTGCAACGATGATAGATTTGTTTAACGTATCTTCAATATTAGAGAAATGATCTAACTTCCCTTCTAATTGCGCAACTTTTTCTTCTAGAGCTTTTTTCTCACGAATGACTAATTCATAATCTTTGATAATTTGATCAAGAAACTCATTTACTTGATCTTCATCATAGCCACGGAATCCGCGACCAAATTCTTTGTTATGAATATCTAATGGTGTTAACGGCACAACGCCACCTCCAAGTAGTTATCTAAATTTCCTATTTCAATTATATCTTTTCTTCGACAAAATAGGAGGATTTCCTTCTAAAAAACCAATCATTTTAGTATACCATACAAAATTCTCCATTTGTCGCGCTTTGTTCTACCTTCTACAGAAAACAATTTACTTCGTCCATATCCTCTCACTGAAAAAACATCTCCTGGATAACATTCATAAGAAGTTTGCTCCACTGTTTTCCAATTAACTTTTACTAAACCATTTTTTATGAAAGGTTGTACTTTTTGTCTGGATATATGTAACATTTCAGCTAACATAACATCTAAACGAAGTGAAGAAACCGTTCCAGATTTCTCTCCCCACGTTTCTTGCATCTGTAGAATTTTTTCTCCTTGCACTGGTGATAAGGAGACTTTCACTTTCCCTATAGATTGTAAGTTCATCTCAATATAAGATACAACTTCTTTCGCGACTACAATTTGGGCACGATCTTCTTGAAGCAAAATATCACCACATTTTTCTCTCGTTAAACCAAGAGACATAAATGTACCTAATATTTGCCTATGTTCTAGCGTATAAAACTTGGAAGGGTAGTCAATTTCCAATACTTCTACTTGAAATTCCTCTTCATTCACTACTAGATAGTCCGGATAAATGAGTGCTCTCTTACGCTCTGCATGAGGCATTGCACCATCAAACTGTACAGCAACATCCCCTTGTCCTATTACCATAGTGACAATTTGTTGTTGTCTTGGATCAAGGAAGTCTGTTAACTTCACTTGATGGTACTCCGCTGCTCGCTTCCACTCTAACACCTTATCCACAAAGACCTCTTCATCGGGTCTGAAATGTTCATAGATGCTCATGTATTTAACCTCTTACTATAAGAAATAGTTGAATATACTTATTAAACCATTCGTAGCAAGCTTTAACGTGAAAATCGCAACGAGTGGAGAGATATCAATCATACCAAGCGGCGGAATAAATCTGCGAAATGGTTCTAAATACGGTTCACAAATACGCGCAAGAATTTCTCCAAAAGTTGATTCCTTTGCACCAGGGAACCATGATAGAAGAATGTAAATAATAAGTGCCCACGAGTAGATCTCGATAGCAGTAATTAAAACGTTTAAAACTGTTACCATGGCGTATTACCACCTCTTTATATTTGTGTCTTCTTCTTCACCGAATAACTCTGAAATTGCACCAACAATATCTACATTTTCAGGGGTACACATAAATGTTTTCGGTCCTATTTTTTGAATGTCCCCGCCTATAGCGTATACAGTACCACTTAAAAAGTCAACGATACGTACAGCTTGATCAGTAGACATTCGTTGTAAATTAATCACAACAGCTCGTCTACCTTTTAAATGGTCCGAAATCCCTTGTGCTTCCGAATATGTGCGTGGTTCTAATAAAACAACTTTTGAAGATTGCTTTGCCGTTTCAATGCTCACAACATTTTGTTTCGGTTGCGCTTTTGGAAACGCAACATCTTGTTGTTCTGGCGGATCTTGCTGCTTCTTCATGTCTGTTTGCTCCTTTTCATAACTATATTGAGCTGCTTCTTTTTCTTCCGGTGTATCAAAAAAGAAGTATTTTACTTTTGACCAACTCATAATAAGATTCTCCTTCCTTTTACGCTTTTCCTACTAAAATCGTCCCCAAACGAATATATGTAGCACCTTCTTCAATTGCAATCGTGTAATCATTAGACATTCCCATTGATAATTCTTTACATGGCGCATGTAATAATTCTAGCTCCTGCACCTCTGTTTGTAGCATACACAACTCCTTAAAACAGCGTCTGATTTCTTCCTCTTCTTCTGTAAACGGAGCCATTGTCATTAGTCCCACCACTTCAATCTTATCCAATTCTTGCAAACTTTGAATAAAAGAAACGGTTTCTTCTATTGCCAATCCTTGCTTTGATTCTTCAGATGATGTTTTCACTTGAATAAAACATTTCACTTTCTTATCAGCACGTTTTTGAATTTCTTTTGCAAGTGAAAGACGATCTAACGAATGTAAATAATCAATTTCATTAATGATTTCTTTTACTTTTCTCGTTTGTAATGATCCAATAAAATGCCAATTCACTTTTGAACCGAAATGTTCGTACTTCTGTAAGAAACTTCCATTTCTATTTTCACCTAAATCGATAATTCCAGCTTCAATTACTTCGTTTGTTTTTTCAATTCCTACCGTTTTTGTAACCGCAACGAGTTTAATATCTTGCAACGAACGTCCCGCTCGTACGCAAGATTGTTTAATTGCTTCATTTACAGTTGTTAAATTTTTTTGTACTGTCACTTGCTTTCTTCCTCCTTAAAACCTATGAAACTCAACATTCTTCCTGTCTTACCTTGATCACGACGATGAGAGAAAAATAGTTGTTCTTCACAGCTTGTACAAAGAGATGACATTACAATATTCTCTTCTTTTATGCCTGATTGTACACATAATATACGATTAATTTCTTTTAAATTAATTGCGTACTGCCCATCAGAAATTTTTTTATAAGGGACAGAGCCGTTTACTACTTGCTCTGCTGCTGTTAACACTCGATCATCAACAACGTAACAACAAGATCCAATTGCTGGTCCAATTGCAACATGAATTTCATCACTTGAAATCCCTTCTGCATTCCATTTTTGAATCATTTCCTTTGCAATCTCTTTTACAGTCCCTTTCCATCCAGCATGCGCAAGTCCTATCATACCATGTGATGGTGCATAAAAATAGAGTGGAACACAATCCGCGTAACATGATGTTAGAAGAACATCATTATTAGTCGTATAAATGCCATCTGTTTTTGAAATGCCGTCTTCATATGAATAGACGCCACTTCCTTTTTCCTGTTGTCCTACTTTTTCAACATGATGATCATGAACTTGTTCAGAGCAAATCCAGTTTTCTAATGGTTTTTGTAACTTATTTGCTAAAATGCGTCTGTTTTCATGAACGTTCTCCACGATATCATTCACATGTAATCCTAAATTCATCGCATGAAAGGAGCCCGTACTTACCCCACCATCTTTTGTCGTAAATCCAGCAGTAATGTTTCCAAGTTCTTTCCACGCTTGTAAATACAGTATACCGTCCACATATTTAAATGGTTGTCTCATAAAGTGACTCCTTTTAATTAAAATAACATAAAAAAGCATGGTACTTCCTGTCTATTTTACCATACTTTTATTTTTTCATAATGCCAACAGAAAAAAAAGAGGAATTTGTAATATTCTTTATGAAATTGTCGGTGTTTGTATTGATTCTGTTACAGAATTAACAGGATTTACTCTAACAAGTATGACATCTTCCCCAATTTTCATAATTTCCTCCCAAGGAATTACAATTTCTACATCCTTCCCAAAGATCCCTAACATACGTGCCTGTTTGGAAATAATAATAGACCCGATCTTCCCTGTGTTCATATCAATTTCAATATCTCCAATATTCCCAAGCCTTTTTCCATCTGAAACATTTATTATCTCTTTCATCTGCAACTCCGAAATTCTTATCATTTTCATCCTCTCCCTTATATATGACGAATTGAAAAAACACTGTTTCTCAAATTAACAGGAAGCACCCTCTACTAATCCCATATTATTTTCATTATATGAACACAGCTTCCCTACTATGAGCGAAGACAAACTATATTACATATAAAAAGGTTTCACCATAAATGGTGAAACCTTATCCTTGAATCGTCTTATTCATTTGTTTAATAGCTGATTTCTCTAAACGTGACACTTGTGCTTGAGAAATCCCAATTTCTTCTGCAACTTCCATTTGTGTCTTTCCTTGAAAGAAACGTTTTCGAATAATCATTTTCTCACGATCATTTAAACGCTTCATCCCTTCTTTCAGTGCTAACTCTTCAACCCACTGCTCGTCCTTTTGTTTTTCATCACTTAACTGATCCATAACAAAGATAGGATCTCCCCCATCGTTATAAATCGGTTCAAATAATGAAACTGGATCTTGAATCGCATCTAATGCAAAAACAATTTCTTCATGAGTCACTTCAAGCACTTTTGCAATATCCATTGCTGTCGGTTCTTTTGAATTTTCTGCAATCAATTTCTCTCTTACTTGTAACGCTTTATACGCAATATCTCGTAATGATCGAGATACGCGAATCGGATTATTATCACGCAAATATCTGCGTATTTCCCCAATAATCATCGGCACAGCATACGTTGAAAATTTTACATTTTGGCCTAAATCAAAGTTATCAATGGATTTCATAAGTCCGATGCAACCAACTTGAAATAAATCGTCAACATATTCTCCTCTGTTATTAAATCTTTGGATGACGCTCAGTACAAGACGTAAGTTTCCATTCACTAATTTCTCTCTTGCGCTTATCTCTCCACTTTGCATTTCACGAAATAATTTACGCATTTCATCATTTTTTAGTACGGGAAGTTTAGCTGTATCAACACCGCAAATTTCTACTTTGTTTCTCGTCAAAGTGTTCCCTCCTATCGTGAGTTGCTGTACAGTGTAAAGTATTTCCTTTGAAGGGGATTTTATGCATGCGGTTTTCTCTTCATTTTTCATTTTCGTTGTCTCTTCTCATACAACGAAAGAGAATAAGACCAGCCTAGATAACGGCTGGTCTTATTCTTTACACCATTTTATTAAATTCTTTTCGTAATCTTTTTATGATTCTTTTTTCTAAACGCGAAATGTATGACTGTGAAATCCCAAGCATATCCGCCACATCTTTTTGCGTCTTTTCCTCTTCTCCAGCAAGCCCAAACCGAAGTTCCATAATTTGTTTTTCACGATCATTTAATTGATGCAATGCTTTCATTAGAAGATGACGATCTACAGTAGCTTCTAAATCTTTTGTAATAATATCATCATCTGTACCTAATACATCTGATAACAAAAGTTCATTCCCATCCCAATCGATGTTAAGCGGTTCGTCAAAAGAAACTTCTGAACGATTTTTATTATTCCGACGCAAATGCATTAAAATTTCATTTTCTATACAACGTGAGGCATATGTCGCTAATTTTATTTTCTTTTCCGGATTAAATGTATTCACTGCTTTAATAAGGCCGATTGTTCCTATACTAATCAAATCTTCAATATTTATCCCTGTATTTTCAAACTTTCTTGCTATATATACAACTAACCGTAAGTTGCGTTCAATCAGTAACGATCTTGCTGCCTGATCTCCTTTTGGCAATTTATTCAAAAGAACTTCCTCTTCTTCTTTCGTTAACGGTGGTGGCAACGCTTCACTTCCACCGATATAATAAATTTCATCGGTCTTAATTCCTAATTTCAACAATACTTTATACCAAAGGTATACTAAATAAAATTTTAATTTCATCATATTATCCCGCCTCCCATTATTAAGCAATTACCATTTTTTGCGAAATTAACATTTTCGGATGCACAATACATTGATACTCTCCATTGGTTGACAACTGTTGTGTATTTAATCCAATCAATACTTTGCTGACTACAATAGAACTACCTTCATGATAAATTTGCACACTGTCTGGCTTAATTGCCCATAAAAATTGATTCTCTACTCCTACTGCTCTGAAAGGAATTAAGCGTAATTTTGTCGCCCAGCCAGAATCATTTTCTGGTATTTGAGGAATCTCTGTTTTGGAATAAATTTGTTCTGTTAACCAAGCTGGCAAGCAATGCTCTAATGATGAAATATGCATAATCATAACGGGTGTTTTTGTTAACGGGTCGTAAAGTTGGTTCCCACTATCAATTAAACCTGCGAGTTCTAGTTCCTCTTCAGCTAATTGAATTTTCAATTTCACAATTTGGTCATAGTGTATTTTTGTAACCTCTACGCTTTCAATACGCTTTTTAGAAAAATAATAAATTACTGGAAAACCAAAAACAACAAACAGCCAGCTAATTGGATCACCGTAAGAAATTGATTGAGATTGAACCAATCCATTTACCATTTCATTCGTTTGCAAAAAGAAATGAGTCCCAATTAACCCTCCGCCAACCATAAAGGTTACAAAGTAAAAAGTAAAAACAGTTTGTGCATAGTTTCTAAACGTTGTAAACCCAAATGCTGTATACACAATAAGTAACGAGTACAGTAGTTTCATAATTTGGATGTGTCATCATAGAAGCAAAAGGAGTAAAGGCAAAAATAACAATGGTTGAACCTATAAATGCCCCTAACACAAGCCTCCATCTTTTGATCTTCTTTTTTAACACGGTTGCTGTTAATAAAAGTAAAAGAAAATCAATGCAGGCGTTTAACAACCAAACAACGTCGGCGTAAACAACCAAACAATTCACCTCTTTTTTTAAGTTGAGACTAGTATAATGCATATCCAATAGGAAAGTGTGTCAATTTGCGGAGGTGTTTTTTTGTTATTTTGTGCTTTCTAGACAAAATCTGTCGGTAAAAAATAAAAGTATATGTTTCATAGAATACTATATCTTTTTACTTATATATTAAGTGAAACTTTAATCACCCCGCACCAATCAGGCTGCCCAGCAAATAGCGGGCTAAATCGAAATATATAAAATAAAAAAAGACCTGCTTAGCAGATCTTTTCCCTGTATAAAACAAAAAAGGAGCATAAAAGCTCCTTTTCTTTTATCGTCTACGACGGTTACGTAAGAATGCTGGAATATCGATGTCATCTGAATCTGTATGACGCTCATGCACAACCGGCTCTTCACGTTTCATTTCACGCTTAACTTCACGTTGTTTTGAAGGTTGAGCTACTTGCTGTTGCTGTTGTTGCGTGTGATTCGCAGTCGGACGGATAATTGGTTTTGGTGGCTGCGTCGAAGCACTATCATCAAAACCAGTTGCAATTACAGTTACAACGATATCATCTTTTAATCCTTCATTAATAACAGAACCGAAGATCATATTTACTTCTGGATCTGAAGCTGAAGCTACAATGTCTGCCGCTTCTTGTACTTCATATAAGCTTAAGTTAGCTCCACCCGTAATGTTCATGATAACACCTTGAGCTCCATCAATAGATGTTTCTAATAATGGACTAGAAATCGCTTTTTTCGCAGCTTCAGCAGCACGATTTTCTCCATTACCAGAACCAATACCCATTAAAGCAGAACCTCTATTAGACATAATTGTCTTTACGTCTGCGAAGTCTAAGTTAATTAAACCTGGTGTTGCAATTAAATCAGAAATACCTTGAACACCTTGACGTAATACGTTATCTGCTTCACGGAATGCTTCTAACATCGGCGTATTTTTATCAACAATCTCTAATAAGCGATCGTTTGGAATTACAATAAGTGTATCTACATTTTCTTTAAATGCCGCAATACCAGATGCTGCTTGCGTTGCACGTTTACGTCCTTCAAATGTAAATGGACGTGTCACAACACCAACTGTTAATGCACCTAATTCTTTTGCAACTTGAGCAACAACTGGAGCTGCACCAGTTCCAGTTCCGCCGCCCATACCAGCAGTTACGAAGACCATATCCGCACCACGAAGTGCTTCTTGGATCTGTTCTTTACTTTCTTCTGCAGCTTTTTTCCCTACTTCAGGGTTTGCACCTGCACCAAGTCCACGTGTTAATTTTCCACCAATTTGCATTTTTGTTTCAGCTTTTGATAGATTTAATGCTTGTGCATCAGTATTCACAGCGATAAAGTCTACACCTTGTACACCGTGTTCAATCATACGGTTTACAGCATTGTTTCCGCCACCGCCGACACCGATAACTTTTATATTTGCTAATTGATCTTGAGTAGTATCAAACTCTAACATGTCGAAATCCCCCTAGAACCTCATTTTTCGTGTCCAATTTTAATCCCATAAATAACGGAATACACGTTTTACTTTTGACATCATACGTTCATCATTTTGATTATTATTGTTTTGATTACGAGTTTTTTGTTTCGCAGGTTGCTGTTGTACCGGCGTTGGTGCTGGTGCTGGTACTGGTTCAAAATGTTCTTGCTTTTCCTGCACATTTTTTCCACGTAATTTAGCTTTTTGATAAGAATGTTTAATTAATCCTACTCCACTTGTATATTGGGGCTCACGCACACCAATATAATCAGGAGTCGCTATACGAACATTTTCATGTAAAATATCATATGCAAGATCAAGAACACCCGGCATAGAAGCAATTCCACCAGTTAGTACATAGCCAGAAGCTACTTGCTTTACTCCTAACTTACGCACTTCATCTTGAACAAACATTAAAATTTCCTCTACACGAGCCTCTATTATATCCGATAATTCCAACTGAGAATATTGTTCTGTTTGATCGCTTCCCATAATAGGAACCGTAAACATCTCTTCTTCAGATGCTGTATCATAAAAAGCATGTCCATATTTCAACTTTATTTGATCTGCATTGTCTGTTGAAGTTTTCAACCCAATCGCAATATCCTTCGTTATATGGTCTCCACCTAACGGTAATACGCTCGTCGCTTGTAACTCTCCATCTTTAAAAATAGATAAAGTTGTAGATCCTCCCCCCATATCAACAAGGGCTACTCCTCTATTTTTTTCATCTGAAGATATAGCAACTGTTGCAGCCGCTAAAGGTTGAAGACAAATATCAACTATTTCAAGACCTGCTTTTTCTACACAACGAAGTAGGTTATGTAGTAAAGTCCTCGAGCCTGTTATAAGTGTACCTTCCATTTCTAATCTTACACCGATCATCCCGCGTGGATCGTTAATCTCGTCAAGACCGTCTACGATGAACTGTCGAGGTACCACATCAATAAACTCACGCTCTGGAGCAATTGACACAACTTGTGCTGCATCTAGAACGCGTAAGACATCTTCATTCCCGATTTCACGATCTTCATTTGAAACAGCGACTACTCCGTGACAAGGAAGTAGCTGTACCTGGTTTGCATTGACACCTACTACAACTTGCTCAATGTGGATTCCCACCATGCGCTCAGCTTGTTCAATTGCTTTTTTAATTGATCGAACAGTCTCGTCTATATCAACTATCGATCCCTTCTTTAAACCATTTGATTTTACATTTCCAACACCAATAATGTTTAAGCTGTCATTAACCATTTCACCAATGATGACTTTAACATTGGATGTACCGATGTCAAGACTAACATATATTTCATTGCTGTTCATTCTTTGGCACCTCCTTCTTTATTTATACCATACAACTCAATATATGGAACAACAATCGCAACTTTACTATTTATAAGAAAAATATTCAACGTCTTTATACGTTTCCCTTTTTTAACCCTATATTTTTCTTATTTTTATTTAACATTCATTTAAGAATATCGCAGTAAACTTTGAATAACTGCTTATCTTGAAATAATTCTATTTCAAGTGTAAAGATTACCGCCAAGTATAAGTCTACACTAAGATGTACTCATAGAAAAGTGAAACTTGTACCAATCCTAGTATGAATCTAAGAATTTTTACATCTTTTTCATCAAATGAACCATTCTTGTAAATTCAGATGCATTCAATAGAACGTTCGTTTCGTTTTTTCTACAGGAACGTAGTAAAAACTATCGTTCTATTCTTTTTTTTCTTCCGCTCCTAATTCTTTCGTATATGCCCCTACTTCTAAATCAATTAATACCTTTTTACCCGGCTCAATTGTTTTTAAGATAAGCGGATAAGCTTCCATACGCTTTGCGAAATTTTGAATCGTAGTGCTCACTTCGTACCCTTCGTTCATATATAAAGTAAGATGATCTTCATTCGCATTCGTCGGTGAATAACGAATTTCAGAAATAGACCTTAAAATAGTTGGTGTTAATTTTTCAAGCTCAGCAATTAACTCCTTCATTTTTTCCTCTTTAAAAGGTTCAAAAATTGGTGCTGCAACAGGAAGTTTTCCGTTCGGAAGTACATCAAGTGTTTTCCCGTTCTCTAGTAACGGTTGTAATTTCCCATCTTTGTTTATATAACCAATCGTTAAATATTCTTCAATATGAACATCAATTTTATTTGGAAAACGTTTTTTTACATTTACTGCTTTAATTTCTTTTCGTTTCGTTAGGTTTTCTTCTGCTTTATGTGCTGTCACTCGGAAATAACTTGTATCATACGTCACACCTGATTCCTTCATCACTTGTTCATCTGTCATATAATGATTTCCAAACACACTTATCTTTTTGATATTGCTTAGCGGAGACCGAAAATAAATTAAAAAGAGCACTAATAAAAATAAAATTGATATGTATAAAATCAACCGATGATTAACATTTTTCTTGTTTTTCTTCTGTTGATTTTTTAACTTTGGTACACGATCCTGTAGTTTAATCACTTTACTATTTTTCATGTACGATCCCCCTACGTAACATAAAAAACGGCATGTTCCTCATGCCGTTCTTATCTTCTTATTATAACATAAATGATAATGAGCGGAACGAATAACCGTTATCTTCCAATGATTTCTACTTCTGTATGCATTTCTACGCCAAATTTATCCTCGATTGTTTGTTTTATTAATGCAATTAAAGATAAGACATCTTGCGCACTGGCTCCCCCAGTGTTAATAATAAAATTCCCATGCATTTCAGAAATTTGAGCTCCGCCTATTTGATAACCACGAAGCCCCGCCTTTTCTATTAAGTCTCCTGCAAAGTATGGGATTGGATTCCGAAATATGCTTCCTGCACAAGGATGATTCCACGGCTGTGTTTCACGACGGTAGTCTTTATTCTTTTGCATGACGCTTACGATTCCCTCACGCTCCCCTACCTGCAATTGAAACTCAGCTTCCAAAACAATACCAGGACGTTTCGTTTGCAATACAGAAGTACGATAGGAAAACTCCATTTCTTCATGTGTTAACCAATCAATTGTTCCGTTTTCAAACAAAATAAGAGCTTTTGATAATATGTTTGATATATCCGATTTATGTGCTCCTGCATTCATATACACTGCACCACCAACACTTCCTGGAATACCACTGGCAAATTCCAGGCCAGATAACCCTTGACGACTAAGTAAAGTTGATAATTTAATAAGGGGATACCCACCACCAACTCTTACTCTATGTTTTTCGACTTCTAAGTGGTCTAATCCTTCTCCTAAACGAATAACGACACCTTCTATACCTAGATCAGATACAAGAAGGTTCGAACCTCGACCAATTACAGTCCACTTTGTTTTATATTTTTTTACTAACTGCAACGTTTTTTCAATACTGGCAACATGCTTTGGCACAATTAAAATATCAGCTGGTCCACCTATTTTCATAGTGGTATAACACGCTAACGCTTCATTCACTAACACGCGACCAACATTTGCTTCTATAAGCTCATTTACTAATTGCTCCATAAACAATCTCCCCCATACTAAGTATCCTTATTACAGTAGTATGCAGGGCGTTCACCTAACGTTATTTTTTTACAAGCTTATTCATTACTTCATACAGCTTATTTGCTGCATCTGGAATACCTAATTGCCCCGCAGCCAGCTTCATATTTTGTAATGTTTGTGCATCCAATAAAATCTCATCAATATCACGAATAAGCGTTTCTGCTGTTAAATCTTTTTCAAGCAACATTTTTGCTGCTCCTTTATCGACAACGGAACGTGCATTCTTTTCCTGATGGTTATTTGTTACGTAAGGACTCGGTATTAACACACTTGGCTTACCTAACGCGGTTAATTCTGCAAGTGTTGTTGCCCCCGCTCTTGAAACAACAAGATCTACACCTGTAAGTACCTCTGGCATATTATGAATGAAAGGTTTAATAATAACATTATTCGGATTCCCTTTTTGCTTCACTGCTTCCATCACTTTGTCATAATGAACTTCACCTGTTACATACAATATTTCGTAACTTTTATTTCCAAACTGTTCAATTGCCTCTACGAAAGCATCGTTAATCGGTCTAGCCCCACGACTTCCACCAAAAATAAGTACCGATTTTTTAGGAAGAGATAAACCTACTGAACGTTTTCCTTTCATTCCATTCTGATCCATTACTTCTGATGCTCTTGGATTTCCTGTCATCACCACTTTTGACTGTGGAAAATGTTCTGCAGCCGCTTCAAAACAAACCGCAACTTTATCAACATAGCGGCTTAAAAATTTATTCGTTACACCAGGTACACTATTTTGTTCATGTACAATGGTTGGAATACCTAATTTTGCTGCAGCATATACAACTGGTCCACATACATATCCACCCGTTCCAATCACAATATCTGGATTAAAACGACGAATATATCGTTTACTATCTTGTACACCCTTTAGGAAACGCATCACCGTTTTCACGTTATCTAACGATATTTTACGCTTAAATCCACTTATAACAATAGATTGAAACGGTATGCCTGCTTTTGGAACGATCGTGCTCTCTAATCCACTCTCCGTACCAATATATAAAAACCTTGCTTCCGGATTTAATTTTTTTATTTCTCTTATTAGAGCAAGAGCCGGATAAATATGACCTCCAGTGCCCCCACCACTTACTAATACACGCACTACTAACTCCTCCGCTTCTCTTTTCTTATTTCAGTCGTATTTATTTCTATATACATCATGTTTCTTCGCGCACATACGAAAAACCCTGTCTTATAAAACAGGGTTTAGTAGCGAGAATGGCGACTTATATTTAATAATACACCTACTGCCATTAACATTAATGTCAAACTTGATCCACCATAACTTAAAAACGGCAAAGTAATACCTGTAACAGGCATCAATCCTGTTACAACACCAACATTAATCATTACTTGAATCGCAATCATCGCCACAATACCTACTGCTAAAAACGTACCATATAAATCTGGCGCTCCTAAAGCTATACGAATCCCACGCCATAATAATAGACTAAATAATAATAACACAAATGAACCACCAATAAAACCTAATTCCTCCGATAAGATCGCAAATATAAAGTCTGTTTGCGGTTCAGGTAAATAAAGAAACTTTTGTCTACTTTGTCCAAGTCCAAGCCCGAATAATCCACCAGGTCCAATTGCGAGTAACGATTGAATAATTTGAAATCCACTTCCAAGCGGATCTGACCACGGATCTAAATATGATGTAATACGTTTCATTCGATACGGTGCTGATGCAATTAGCCCTACAAATCCTGCTACACCAAGCAAACCAAACATTGCAAAGTGAAATACCCTTGCTCCCGAGATAAATATCATAATAATACATGTTCCAACCATTACAGTTCCTGTGCCAAGATCTGGCTGTAACATAATCATCCCAAAAGCAAGAAATACAAAACTAAGAGCTGGTAGTAAACCACGTTTAAAAGAGGTAATTAATTTTTGTCGTTCCGCTAAAAATTTTGCTAAGAAAATAATCATCGCAAACTTCATAAATTCTGACGGTTGAATGGAAAATGCCCCGATTCCAATCCAACTTCGCGCACCTCCTCGAACAAGTCCTACCCCAGGAATAAGAACAAGAATAAGAAGAATGAAGCAAACTAGCAAAATTACTTTTGAATACGTACGCCACACCCAATAATCAATTTTCATAATTAAAAACATAGCCACTACACCAATACTTGCAAATAGCAATTGCCTTTTTGCAAAAAAGAATGAGTCCCCCATTTTATAAGAGGCCCAAACCGCACTCGCACTATACACCATAACCATTCCGATTGTTAACAACGCAAGTGTAACGATGATGAGAATAAAATCAGGCGTTTTCTTCATTACCCATAAACACCACCTCTTTAGGCAGAAACTTTTGCCCTATGTAACAAAACATCAGTAGGTGTTAGCCTACTGATGTTTTGATTTACTTTATATAAGTTTATGCACAGCTTGTATAAAAATGTCTCCTCTTTCTTCAAATGTTTTAAATTGATCCCAGCTTGCACATGCTGGAGAAAGAAGAATTACATCGCCATCTGTAGAATGAGCATAAGCTTTCACTACCGCTTCATCTAAAGTATCGACACTTTCAATTGTATCTAATCCCGCTTTTTCTGCAGCTCTTACTAGTTTTGGAGCTGTTTGTCCAAATGTTACAATTGCTTTTACATTTTTGAAATATGGAATTAAATCATCGAATTCATTTCCACGATCAAGCCCACCTGCTAATAACACAATCGGTTGTGTAAACGCAGATAAAGCTTTCTCAGTCGCTAACATATTCGTTGCTTTTGAGTCATTATAAACCTTACGATTGTTAATAGTTGTTACATATTCTAAACGATGTTTTACACCTGTAAAACGTTTTAATACCACCGTAATCGCTTCATTAGAAACACCCAATAATTTTCCGATACTCATCGCTGCTAAAATATTTTCTAAATTATGTTGACCAGGTAAAACGATATCGCCTACTTCAACAACTTTTTCACCTTTAAAACAAAGAGCATTCTCTTTTATACACGCACCATCTTCAATTTCTTTCTTTGTCGAGAATAGTACTTTTTGCCCTTTACTATAAGCAGATAAAGCCATCACATCTGCATCATCTGCATTTATTACACTATAATCATTTTCTGTTTGGTTTTTAAAAATATTTGCTTTTGCTAAACCATATTCCTTCTTCGTCCCGTGATAATCTAAGTGGGCCTCAAATAAATTTAAAAACGCAGCAATTTTAGGTTGGAACAATTCTACTCCCATCAGTTGGAACGATGAAAGCTCTGTAACTACAACTTCATTTTCTTTTGCATCCTGTGCTACTTCACACGCTACAGTTCCTATGTTCCCTGCAATTATAGGATGCTTTTGTCCTTCTTTTAGCATTTCAAATGCAAGCATTGTCGTCGTCGTTTTACCGTTAGACCCCGTAATCCCAACAAATGGCGCTTCTGAAATACGATATGCTAATTCAACTTCCGTAACAATTGGGATTTGCTTTTCTTTCGCAGCAACTAATATTGGATTAGAATACGGGATTCCTGGATTTTTTACTACAAGAGAAATATTTCTCTCTAACAATTCTAAAGGATGACCACCGCATACAACGTCCATTCCTTTTGCTTGTAATTCTGCAGCAAGTACATTATCTGCTAAAGGCTTTCCGTCATTTACAATAACATTTGCCCCTAATTTTTGTAACAACGTAGCTGCTGCATAACCACTTTTTGCAATGCCTAATACAAGAATATTTTTATTTTGAAATTCAGTTACAGTTTTCAATTACATCCACACCCCGATATAAATTCCTAACACAGCTAATAAAAATCCTACAGACCAAAATGTCACAACAACACGCCACTCTGACCAACCACATAATTCATAATGATGGTGTAATGGACTCATTTTAAAGACACGTTTTCCTGTTGTTTTAAAAGAAATGACCTGAATAATAACAGATAAAGTTTCCATTACGAATACTCCACCAATGATTACAAGTAGTAATTCTTGTTTTAATAAAATCGCTACAGCTGCAATGGCTCCACCTAAAGCTAAGGAACCTGTATCTCCCATAAACACTTTCGCTGGATTTGCATTGAATACTAAAAATCCAAGTACAGCTCCTACAACTGCCATACAGAATATCGCTACTCCAAATTGCTCTTGCGCTACTGCAATAATACTAAAAGCTCCAAATGCAATAGCAGCTGTTCCTGATAATAAACCATCTAAACCGTCAGTTAAGTTAACTGCATTTGATCCACCAATAAGCATAAATAATACAAGTACAAAATACGCCCAACCTAGTTCAAACTTAACATCTGTTCCCGGAATCATGATGTATGTGTGGAGCGCTTGCCCTTTTCCAATTAAAAAGAACGCAATAGCAATAACAAGCTGACCTACTAATTTTTGTTTTGATGTTAAACCAAGATTTCTCTTCTTAACTACCTTTATGTAGTCATCTAAAAATCCAATTAATCCGTAGCCAAATGTCACTAATAATAATAACGAAACCTCTGCACCTAAATGATTAAACTTAATCGCCATAATAAGTGAAGTTACCATCATAGATACATATATGACAATACCACCCATTGTAGGTGTCCCTGATTTTTTTTGATGTGACTTTGGTCCCTCATCACGAATACTCTGTCCGAACTTTAATTTCCTTAAAAATGGAATAAACAATGGCGAAAGGGCAACAGAAATTAAGAATGCTACCCCAGCCGTTACTAATAAACCTTGCTCAAGCACATGTAGTCCTCCTCTCATGTTGTTACTCTTCGTTGTTTAAACGCTCTGTAATTGCTTCTTTAGCGACTTCACGATCGTCAAAATGATGAACGTCTTTACCAATAATTTGATACGTTTCATGACCCTTACCAGCAATAATGATGATATCTTCAGCTTTCGCGTTAGCAATTGCATGGTATATCGCTTCTTTTCTATCAATAATTACTTCATAATTATTCCCATTTGCACCCTGCACCATATCATCTAAAATAGCCCCTGGCTCTTCACTTCTTGGATTATCTGAAGTGTAAATTGCATGAGTTGCATATTTTGTTGCAACACTTGCCATGATTGGTCTCTTTGTTCGATCTCTATCTCCACCACAACCGACGATGCAATATACATCGCCTTTTGCAAACTGTTTTGCTGTTTTTAATACATTCTCTAAGCTATCTGGTGTATGTGCATAATCAACAATAACTGTATAATTTTGTCCACCATCAACTACTTCAAAACGTCCTGGAACTCCAGCTAGTTGCTTTATTACATCAATAACCGTTTCTAAACTTACACCAGAAACAAGTCCTGCCGCTGTTGCCGCTAGTACGTTATATACATTAAATTTCCCAATCAATTTCATCGTAACATTTACACTTTCATACGGTGTTACAAGCGTAAATGTAGTTCCAGCACTCGTCATAACGATATCTTTGGCCATAATATCACTTGTTGTATCAATTCCATACGTTACAACAGTTGCCGCAGTACTTCTCATATATTCCGCAGTTACAGCATCATCGTTATTCAGTACCGCGTACTTTTCACGATCATGGTTATAACTATTGCCAAGTTGTGCAAATAGCAACCCTTTTGCATGTTTATATTCTTCCATCGTTTTATGATAGTCTAAATGATCTTGTGTTAAATTTGTAAACACTGCTACATCGTAATCACATCCGTGTACACGACCAAGATCTAAAGCATGTGACGAAACTTCCATTACTGTACTATCTACACCGTGCTCAACCATTTTTAAAAATGTCTGTTGAAGTGTTAGTGCATCTGGTGTTGTATTTTTCACCTCAAATGTTTCATCACCGATTTTCATATTAATCGTTCCAATTAGCCCCGTTTTATGACCATGTGCGCGCATAATCTCATCCATAATATGCGATGTTGTTGTCTTTCCATTTGTACCTGTAATTCCGATTAAATGTAACTTGTGTGTTGGTTGACCATAAAAATAATCAGCTAAAACCGCTAACGAACGAAAAGTGTTTTTCACAAGTACAACTGGAACGTCAACATCAATTGGTCTTTCCGCAACAATAGCAGCCGCTCCTTGTGCCGCTGCTTGCTTAGCAAAATCATGGCTATCAACCGTATATCCTTTCATACATACAAATAAGCTTCCCTCTTTCACTTTACGTGAATCAGCTTCTATAGATGTGATTTCTGGATTTTCTTTTGGAACAACTGGAAAATCATGCAAACATGATAAAAGTGTATGCAACTTCATTTCACTAAACCCTCTCTACATTGTGTATTTATCTCTTTTTTAATAAGCAACACGTTACCTCCTAAATATGTAAAATAGGAGGTAAGTGCTACTGTGTCTAATAAATAGACTTATTTATAATTGGGGCTCTTACAGCCTCAAATTAAGTAACTCTTCTATAAAGAACTCACTTCCACCAATTGTACCATAAAACGTACTAGGTTACCTTTAATTCCCGAAGTAAATTCTAATTTTTGAGCCTTCTTTCACTTTAGCTCCTGCTTCTGGGGATTGTTTAATTACTTTCTCTCCGTCTCCACTTATATCAAGCTTCAAATCGACGAGTTGTGTCTGTAAGTCTTTCTTTTTCATACCAATTAAATTCGGAACTTCCACAGTTGGTGTATCGCCCCATTTATATTCTCTCTCAACTTGTTCTTTTCTCGGTTTCACTCCCATAACAGGAAGTGCATCCCGAAGAATATTCCCAACAATTGGAGCTGCTACTACTCCACCAAATTGCGTTACACCTTTCGGATTATCAACAGCAACATAGACAACAATTTCCGGATCATCCGCTGGAGCAAAACCGATAAAAGATACTATATAATTATTCTCTAAATATTTACCATCTTTCACCTTTTGAGCCGTACCTGTTTTTCCACCTACACGATACCCATCAATGAAAGCACCTTTACCAGATCCCTTTGCTACAACATTCTCTAATGCATACCGAACTTTTTCTGAAGTTTCCTTGGAAATAACTTTTCTTTTTTCCACAGGTGTCTTTTTACTTACAACTTGATTATTTTTCGGATCAATAAATTCCTTAGCTATATACGGTTGATACAATGTCCCACCATTTACAGCCGCTGCTACTGCTGCTACTTGTTGAATTGGTGTTACAGAAACTCCTTGACCAAATGAAGTAGTTGCTTGCTCGACTGGACCGACTTTATCTAAATTAAATAAAATCCCACTACCTTCACCTTGCAAATCAATTCCGGTTTTCTGTCCAAAGCCAAAATTACGAATGTATTTAAACAATCGGTCTTTACCAAGACGATCACCAAGTTCAATAAATCCTGGGTTACATGAGTTTTGAACTACTTCTAAAAACGTTTGGCTACCATGGCCTCCCGCTTTCCAGCATTTCAATCTAGCTCCACCCACTTCAGCTGCTCCATCATCATAAAACGTATCTTTCTCTAAGTCTACTAAATTTTCATTCAAGGCTGCTGCTAACGTAATGATCTTAAATGTTGAACCAGGCTCATACGTACTCCATACTGGTAAATTTCTATTATACACTTCTGGAGAAACACTTTGAAAATCTGCTGGATCAAAACTCGGCCGACTCGACATACCTAAAATTTCACCATTTTTCGGATTCATTGCAATCGCAATCATACCATCTGGATTATATGTCGACTCTGCAATATTCATTTCTCTTTCCATAATTCTATTAATACGTGCATCAATTGTTAAACCTAAATTCAAACCAGCTTCTGGTTTTTTGAAATCATCGCCAACATTAGGCATCCTTTGTCCTTTTGCATCTGCAAAAAAACGCACATGACCTTCATCACCATTTAGCTCTTTATCATAATATTTTTCCAGTCCCATAAGACCTTGGTTATCACTACCTGCAAACCCTAATACGTGTGATAAAAAGTTGCCAAATGGATAGTACCGGATAGAGTCCTCTGCGATATAAACACCTTTCAAACTTAATCCTCGTACCTCTTTCGCTTTATCATGTGATATTTTCCTTCCGCCTTTATCTAACCTTACAATTGATTCTTTTTTTGTAATTCTCTTATAAATCTCATCTTTTTCCACACCTAATACTGCAGCTAACTTCTCTGCAGTCTCTGCTGGTTTTTCAATTTGCCTCGGTACAACAAAGACAGTTGGGGCACTTTTATTCGTAGCAAGTTCCACACCATTCCGGTCTAAAATTTTCCCACGTTCAGGTTCAAAAGTAATATTTCGACTCCATGAATCCTTCGCACGATCCGTTAACATATTGCCAAGAAAAAATTGCACATATCCAAGACGAATATCGATGATAGTGAAAATAAGTATACCTGATATGAGTATAAAAATAAGTCGTTTTCTAACCGTTACATTTGATACACGCATATTGGAACAAGCCTCCCTTACGCCTAGCTTGTTCCAATATATGCTTGTACTTATTTAATTAGAACTTCTTCTCTTTTACCATTACTGTTCTTCTGCTTCTTGTTGTGGTTCAAGTGGCGGTACAAGCGTTACACCTAACTCTGTACCAGGTTGTAACAATGTTCCTTCTGCCACACTTTGTTCGGTTACGTATCCGGTACCAGTAGGTTTTAGGTTAAGCTTTAATGTTTTTGCTAAATTCATAACATCACGAAGCGCCCAGCCTTGTATATTTGGCATTGTAGGTTTATCTCCCACTAAGAAGACTCGGTCACCCTTCAATGTTTGTTCAGTCGCTTTCGGTACTTGCTGCTGTACTTTCCCTTCACCTAATACGATTGGACGAAGTTTTGCTTTATCAATAGCTTTTTTCGCTTCTTCCATCGTTTTTCCGGTTACATCTGGAACAGCAGTTTGCTGCTCTTTCACATATTTCTTCGGATCTTTCACTTCATTAGGCTTAATCTTTAAATACTCTAAACTATTCTTCGTTACATATTTAAAAATATCAGCTAAAGGTTGTGCGCCACTCTCATCATCTTTCAATTTCGGTTGTTTAACAGCTACATATACAACAAGTTGCGGATCATCCATAGGTGCCATACCTAAGAACGAGAATATATAATTCTCTCTCCCTGTCATATAGCCACCTTTTCCATCCGGAATTTGGGCTGTTCCTGTTTTACCACCAACTGAATAACCATCGACTTTATAAGCGGTTCCTGTTCCTTTCGGCGATGTAACAACACGTTCTAATAACTGTCTTACTTGCGCTGCTGTTTCTTTTGTAACAGGTTTTCCCACTTCTTCTGGCTTATGTTCTAATTTTACTTCCCCTGTTATTGGATTTACAATTTTATCAACTGTATAAGGCTTCATCATTTTTCCGTCATTTGCAATAGCAGTTGCAGCTTGCACAAGCTGAATTGGTGTTACAGTAGAACCTTGTCCAAAAGCTGTTGTTACTTGCTGTATTTGCTGATCGAATATAATTGTATTTGAACCTTCACCAGGTAAATCAATCTTCGTTTTTTCATCTAATCCAAAACTATGAATATATTTTCGGAATCGTTCTGGTCCAAGTTTTTGATCCCCTAAAATTGCAAACGCTACGTTGGAAGAGCGCTCTACCCCTTCATCAAATGTGATAGATCCCCATCCAGCGCCACCGTTATGATCTTTTATTTTTCGGTTTCCGACTTGATATGTACCAGACTGATAATAATCTTGTCCTTTGTACACACCTTCATTAATAGCTGCTGCTAGCGTGAAAATTTTCATTGTTGATCCAGGTTCAAATGCATTTGCAATTGCGTCATTATAAAAATATTTAATATCCTCTCGGTTCGGATCATAACTAGGTTTAGTAGACATTCCTAATATTTTCCCTGTTTTTGGATCCGCAACAATCCCTATTAAGCTTTCTGGTTCATAATGTTTACTCGCTTCTTTCATTGCGTCTTCTAAAAAACTTTGAATACGCTGGTCAAGCGTTAAATATACATTATCTCCATTTTTAGGTGCCTTTACATTCACTTTTCCGCCGTCAAGAGATACGCCTCTACGATCGCCTGTATAAGCTACTTCTCCGTTAGAAGCTCCTAAATACTTATCCAAACTCTTTTCTAAACCAAATTGTCCTATAGCAATCCCCTTATCATCAGGTCTCGCATGACCTACGACATAAGATGCGAAATCACCGTTTGGATATACTCTGGCATTTTCAGTAATAAAAGATATACCTGGCAATTTTAATGCTTCTATTTGATCTTTCTGTTCTTTCGTCAAGCCCTTACCTAATTTCCCGAATTCCACTTGACTTTTATCTTTATTTAACGCAGCTAAAATATCCTCTTCGCCTTTTCCAAGTACTCCTGCAATTTTCTTTGCAGTGTCCTCTTTATTCTCAACCGGCTTCGCACCTTTTAATTCCGCTACAAGTTTATAAGAGTTTGCATCTTGCGCTAATACATGACCATTTTGGTCATAAATCGTTCCTCGATTTGCTTCGAGAACTCCTGCTTTACTATGTTTTTGCTGAGCGAGTTTATCCAAATCTTGATTATGCACTGTTCCTGTTGCTTGTATGTAAAAAAATCGGGCTAATAATAGCAAAAAGAGCAGGAGGAATAAAATCATAAAATACCCTGCTCCCTTATTGGTATGAAATTTAGTCATATTTCTCTTCATTTTCCCTTCACACCTATTGCCTTATTTGAGGCCCTTCACATTATTCGCATTAATTTCTAGCCCGTGTTTTTTTGCAACTTCAGCGATTCGTTCATAGCGACTTAACTTCTCTACTTCAGCCTGTAACTCTTGATTTTCTTTTTGCTTCTGTACAATTTTTTGTTCTATCGTCGCTGCTTCTACATTAACTTGATAAAGGCCTGCTTTATTTCCAATAAACGCTACACAGGCATACAATAAAAAGCCAATAAATGCTACATACAACAGTTTTTCGATTCTTGTAATCTTCGCTTTAGCTTTTGGCTGAACCATCTGCTGTGGGGGCGTTTGAATCTGTATCTCTTCTTGCGCTTGTTGTTTGTACTTTACAGCTAAGTTACTCATACCTCTCTCCCCTTTTTATCGTTTTTCAGCGATTCTCAATTTCGCAGAACGCGCTCGATTATTTTCTTCTAACTCTATATCAGAAGGTAAAATCGGTTTTCTCGTAATAAGCTTTAATTTTGGCTTAAATTCATCAGGAATAATCGGTAATCCTGGTGGCAATTGTGGCGTTGTGCTATTTCGTTTAAACGTCGTTTTACAAATACGGTCTTCTAAAGAATGGAATGTTATAACACTAACTCTTCCGCCCGGCTTGACCATCTCAATTGCAGATTCCAACGCTTCTTCAAATACTTTCAATTCATCATTTACCGCAATACGGATTGCTTGGAACACTCGCTTCGCAGGGTGTCCACCCGTTCTACGAGCAGGAGCTGGAATACCCTCTTTAATTAGTTCTACTAATTCTCCTGTCGTTTCAATAGCTTTATTCTCACGATACGCTTCAATTTTCCTTACTATTTGTTTTGAAAATTTCTCTTCACCATACTGGAAGAAAATTCTTACAAGTTGCTCATATGACCAGCTATTTACAACATCATATGCTGTTAATGGGGCATCTTGATCCATCCGCATATCTAACGGTGCATCATGATGATAACTAAAGCCACGCTCTGGTGTATCTAATTGTGGGGATGAAACACCTAAATCAAATAAAATACCATCTACTTCTGTTATACCTAATTCCTGTAGTTTTTCAGATAAATAACGGAAATTACTCTTTACTGTTATGAACTGCTCACCGTATGAAGAGAATCTTTCTTTCGCATTTTGAATCGCTATCTCATCTTGATCAAACGCGATTAATCTTCCACCTTCAGTTAATTGGGATAATAAATAAGAACTATGTCCTCCTCCCCCCAGTGTACAATCTACATATGTACCACCTGGCTTTATATCTAAGCCGTCTACTGTTTCCTTCAAAAGCACTGTTACGTGTTTAAACATTGTTGCACCTACTCTTTTTCCAATTAATTATGTTGAATGCATCTCCTCCTCCAAACGCATATTTCACGATTAGAGAACGAAATACTATGAAAGAACGACTCATTTAACTTGCCTACAAAAGCAGCATACTATACAAATCGCTATTTTCTTTTATTATATACTAAATTTTATCATCTTTTGCGGGAATTTAAATAAAAAACTGTCGAAAAAGATGATAATACGTTTACATTTTGTGCTATTTTGTCATATATTTAAGTATCCTGCATAATTACGATATTCACTTTTTTAAAATTGATAATTCAGAAAAATTTCACTTCACAGTAAATTCAACAAGACAAAAATAAAATCCTGCTCCTAAGAGCAAGATTCTATAGTTTTATAACATGATGTTTTCCGTCCCAAGAAAACGATTTTTCCATTACACGATCAACGAAATCCAAACCAAACTGATTTAAATAGTAACATACATTCCACACACGCTCTTGCGGCGCCCCTAATGGACGAAGTGCAAATTGTATACGACGGAATTTATTTAGCTGTACTTCATGTTTTTTCTCAACATTTCTTTTCAACATTCTTTCCAACAGTTCAATTTGTTCATTAATTTTGAATTCATTTTTCCCTGCAAACGCACTTAATCCAGGATCTATTTTCTTCACAAACTGTTGTAATGACGTATGGATATCAATTATTTCTTTTTTCGCCTCTACAAATCGATCATCTATCGGTTCCTCTATTTGATTAGATAACCAGTTTTCACGCAACTTATCTACGTTATTTAAAAAAGGATCACTGTCTTGCAATTGCAAATCGTATAAATCTGTCGCTATATCCCTCTCTACATAAGTGATTGTAATACGCGGAACGACAGGCGGCATTTGGAAACCAATCGTATGGAAAACTTGTTGCAATTCACTCCAGTAAGCTAATTCCCCTGGTCCTCCAATAAACGCGAGCGTAGGAAATAGATACTCTTGCATAAGAGGGCGCGTTACAACATTATTACTAAAGCGTTCCGGACTTCTTTCCATCTCTTCCATCAATTCCTCATATGAAAAGGAATACGCTCCATCCTTCCCTACAAACTTCCCTTGATCGTCTTCAAGTAATACTCGCTCATTATCAATTTCCATGAATATATGTACTGCATTATACTTTGTTTCAATAATCGGTTTATATCCTAATTCTTTAATTATTTCCTGTTGGTTATGAAGCCCCTCTTGCACTTCTTTATACTTACCTATAATTTGCTTAAAAAACGGCACTTCTAATTTTCTTAATTCAGGATGATGCGAATCAACAAGAATTAAACCAGAATTAACGAACATTTTCATAATAAGATGGGCAAAGAAATCTACATACGTATTCGATTTCCCCAAAGAATCATCAATAAATTGCAGTACATCCTTTGTAAAATTCGTTTCAGGGTATGTTTTGAAAATTTCTTCAATCCACTTTCTACAGTCTTCCAAAGAAAGCTCGGACTCTGAAGCACTCGCCACTTTCGGATTACGGTCATGAAAAATAGTCTTTTTTATTTTTTTATTCTTCGTTACAAAAGTATGATTAATTTCATCCATATCATGGTCTTCACCAGCAATCCAGAAAACAGGAACGACTTTAACACCTAAACTTTCTTCCTTTTCCCTCGCAAGCTGTAAAACTGAAATAATTTTATGAATTGTATAAAGTGGTCCAGTTAATAACCCAGCTTGTTGTCCAGCTATAACAACATATGTATTTTCATCTCCAAGCGCTTTTACATTTTGAATCGTAGCTTCTCCCGCTTGTAATTTTGTATTATATTCTAATAAATGCGCTACTAAACCTTGGCGGAAAAACTCCCTCTCACGCAAATCATGTACACGCTGTTTAAAAGCATCTTCTGTTAACATATAGTCAAAACACGACTGTATCTCTTTTTTACCGTTCATATAGTCCGCTACAACACCTTGTTGCGGAACAGAGATTTCTTTTATCTCCATATAATTCTTCCTTTCGTATCCTGTTCTCTCACCAATCCACATTGTAGTCAATGTTGCACGTAAAAGCAAAGAATTACACTTATTCTTTTACTTCTAATCCTTTTATTGCATCGAACAAAAATTGCAGTGTCGGAACAGATCGTTGCTGTTTCTTAGCTTCTTCTAATACATATCCAACAATCGCACCGATTTCCGTTTGTCTATTTGCCCTTACATCTGCCAGCATAGATGATGTATTACGAGACGTTCTTTCACATACGTGACGTACCATTTTCCATACCATTTCTTTTTCTTCTTTAACAAGAAAAACGACTTCCTGAAAAACTTGCTCCATCAATCGATAAAAAAACGGGTTCGTAATCAACTCTCCGTTCTGGACTTGTAATAATGCTGTCAATGGATTGATACATACATTAACTACTAATTTTTTGTGCATGACATCCTTCCAATCATCTTCTATTTGAATCGGAAAATGAGGAAATGGAAAGCAATTAAATATTTTTTCAAAATGTATAGACTGGCCGTGCACGATTCCAAACTTCGTTACACCTATCCCCGTATGATAAACGATATGTCTTTCTTCTTTTTTTGCACCATGCTCTACAATCCCAACCGCAATATTTTCATTCCTTATTTGCTGCATAGCATGAAGGTGCGACATTCCGTTTTGCAAAAAGATTAATGAGGATTCCCCTCGCACAAAAGGTAGTATGTCAGTTATATGATATTGCTTAACAGCAATAAATATATAGTCTAGCTTCTGGTCTAGCATACTTTCTATTGGTAAAGCAGGTGGGAATACGGTTTCACGTTTTTCCTCCCTCATACAAGTTACACCCGTTCTATTCAATTCCTCAGCCTGTTTAGCTGTCCTTGTAAACAACGTAACATCTTGATTACTTTTTTGTAAATAAAATGCATATAACAGACCGATAGCTCCTGGTCCCACAACTCCGATTTTCATTTTCACACAAGGAACTCATATAAATACGTTACACAAGTCCCTTTTCCCTCCCCCTTTTTATCCCGCAAACGCCTGATTGGTGCGGAATCATAATTAACTAAAGGTGAACAAATCCCACTGATTACAGTTTCACTTTACCTTTCTCAATTCCATGAACATAGTTTACAATTTCATTACTCTTTAACAAACAAATGCAACCTCTACTTTCAATATGTATATACTACCTATTAATATGTTTCTACTCTTAGTTTAGCAAATCCTCAAAAAAATAATAAAAGAAATATACTATCTTCTTCATAAAAATAAAAAAATGAGTTATAATATTATTGTAAATATTTTTACTTTTCTGCATTCAACGAGACAAGAAAAGGATGTGATGTTATGGGATTCCCAAAAGTTGAGCGCTTGCTCATCAATTATAAAACATTAGACGAATTTAAAAAATTTAAAGGTTGCGGAGCTCAAGAACTATCCATGTTAGAAGAATTACAGGCAAACATTATTGAAAACGATAGTGAATCTCCATTTTACGGTATTTATTATGGCGGATCACTAATTGCACGTATGAGTCTATATATGAAAAGGAACGGCGGAGAACCATTCGAAATTACAGGTACTTACCTAGAACTCTATAAACTTGAAGTGTTACCAACTTTCCAAAAACAAGGATTCGGAGAAATGCTTGTAAATTATGCGAAGGGGCTACAGTTCCCAATTAAAACGATCGCACGTATCCATTCAGCTGGTTTTTGGGATAAATTAAATTTCCAGCCTGTATCAGTACCTGATGGTGATTTTTATGTTTGGAACCCAGAAACAAATTTGAATACGGTTACAAACGAAGAGTCTGCATAAGAAATAAAAAAACAGCTACATAGCAGCTGTTTTTTTATTTCTTTAACTTTTCTAATTTCCCATTCGAACGAGCGCTATTTCTTTCCGCTACCATTACACTTCTTTTTTGATCGATATAATCAAGCAATGTTCTATACTCTTCCTCATATACTGATAATCGCTCCAAAAGACTCTCTCTCTCTGTTTGTAACGATTCAATTTGCTGTTGCAACACCATTAAAGAGTTTTCATCTTTATAATTTTGCAAGAAATCAATAACATCATTCAATGTAATTGACGTAGGCTCTACTACCTTTGTCTCTTTTACTTCATAATTTTCTACTTTACGTAGTTGCTTCGCTTCTTCAATACGTTCTTTGTATTGCTTTCTAACGTAAGAATTCCATCTAAAGCCACATGCTGCTGGTGTACGAGATAAATGTCTTCCCACTTCTTTAAAGGCAGATAATTGCGTTCCACCTTCTCGAATATGCCGGAGTACTACTTCTGCCAGAAGCAAATCTTCATCATCAGTCCAAGCATCTTGTCTTGTTGTCGCCATCTCTCTAGTCCTCCCTATGCATTTTTTATTAAGCATATGCAGTTACTAGAAAAGATAGAATACAACAAATAAAGAATAAGACAAAAAAAATAAACGCAGAAGATATCTTCTACGTTTATTTTCCCGCAATTACTTGCTGATTACTTCTTTACCTTTGTAAGTACCGCATGCTTTACATACACGGTGAGCTAATTTCGCTTCACCACAGCTTGGGCACTCTACCATACCAGGTACTGATAATTTGAAATGCGTACGACGCTTTCTTTTTACTGTTTTAGAAGTTCTTCTAAAAGGTACAGCCATTCTTCCCACCTCCTTAAAAGAAATAGTTATTTTCATATGAAGGCCTAAACCAGTCTTCCGATTATTTGTCAAAAAACTTTGCAAGTCCTGCTAATCGTGGATCAACAGTCTTTTCTTTGTTTTCTTCCGAAATCACTTGCCAGTCTTGACCTTGCATCGGTGCTCCACCAGAAACATCATCACTGAAAATTTGCATTGGAATCTCCAAAAGTATATTTTCCTTGATTACGGGCAGTAAGTCAAGTACTTCTCCTTCTAAACAATGAATTTCAGCTTCAGTTTCAAATTCTTCTTGTGAAGTTTGGAACACCTCAGTTGTTTTAATGTCAAATGGTAATGTCACATCTACTAAAGAGCGAGAACATGGTAAAACCATGCTTCCAGTTATATGTAGATGGAACGTAAACTTACCGGAGCCAAAATCAACTCTTCCTGTTACATGAGCAGGATTAATTTCACGAATATCTTTCTCGACCTCTTGTAGCTCACTTACATCTACCATCTCATCCAATGTCAATCCTTTATTTCTCAATTTATTCAATTGATGGATGGACCATTTCATATCATATCACCTCAAGGCAACAAACAAAATTATAGCTAGCCATTTTATATTTGTCAATGTTTTTTCTTTACACTATAATGAAGTCATCATAGTAAATAATATATAGAGTATCACGTTTTTGAAAAAGATGCTACATCGAAAGGAGAGATTACCATAAAAGCCAGTGGTATTGTTGTTGAATATAACCCTTTTCATAACGGTCATGATTATCATGTGCAACAAACAAAAAAGTTAACACACGCCGATATTACAATCGCTGTTATGAGTGGCCCTTTTTTACAGCGTGGTGAGCCAGCACTCATATCCAAATGGTATCGTACCAAAATGGCCTTATCATGCGGTGTAGACCTTGTTGTAGAGCTTCCATACGCCTTCTCAACACAAAAGGCTGAAACCTTTGCAAATGGCGCTATTTCTATTTTAAACGCCCTGCGTGTTTCTGAAATTTGTTTCGGTAGTGAAGATGGGCAGATTGAAAATTTTCATAACACCATCTCTGTGCAAAAAAATGAAGAAGATACTTTTAATCGTCTTGTAAAGCAATTTATGAATGCAGGTAACAGTTACGCAAAAGCTACATCTGAAGCCTTCCTACACATTTTACCATCCGAAAAAAACATAGACATGTCACAACCGAATAACATATTAGGATTCCAATACATGAAATCAATTTTCTTACAAAATAGTTCTATGCAAGCACAAACGATAAAAAGATTCGCATCTCATTATCATGATGAAACATTTAGCGACCAACATATTGCAAGCGCAACTAGTATTCGTAAAAAACTTTTTAGCGAAAATAGTTCTTTTACAGAAATTGAGCCTTTTATCCCAAAAGCGACTGCTTCTCTTTTAGCAAGTTACAAACAAAACTACGGGATATTACATAATTGGGAACAATACTTTTCATTTTTCAAATACAAACTCATGACGATGTCTCCAGAAGACTTACGACATATATATGAAATAGAAGAAGGTTTAGAGCATCGTATTTTATCAAAAATACAAAACAGTTCCTCCTTCCATTCATTCATGGAAGCATTAAAAACGAAGCGTTATACATGGACTAGATTACAAAGAGCTTGTACACACATTTTAACAAATACAACAAAACAAGAAATACATAGCGCAAATATAGAGCAGCATGCACCGTACATTCGTCTACTAGGCATGTCACAAAAAGGACAAACTTACCTTTCAAAAAACAAGAAAAAAATAGAGCTTCCCATCCTTACCCATACAAAAACATTTGACCATCCTACTTTACATATAGAGCGAAAAGCCAATTCTGTATATTTCTCCATCATGCAAGAACCATTACGAACACAACTACTAAAACAAGATGCAACACACCATCCAATTCGTTATGATGAAACAACTGCAAAATTTCTATAAAAAACCTCTCTTTTTCAGAGAGGTTTATTTTTTCTCGCCCATTTTTTCCAAATACAGCAATGCATCATCCAGCGTATCAACTGGTACAACTTTCATTTTTGTTTTAATATCTTTCGCAGCCTCAAGCGCATCTTTATAATTCGATTTCTCCGCACCTTTTTCATTTGGCGCAAAGAACACTTCAGCACCAGCATCACTTGCAGCAACCACTTTTTGCTGAATACCACCAATCGGACCAATTTCTCCCTTTTCATTTATCGTCCCTGTTCCAGCTATTTCATGCCCTCTTGTTAAATCATCTTCCACAAGTTGATTATATATTTCTAATGTAAACATTAGGCCTGCCGATGGTCCGCCTATTTCATGAGAATCAATTTTCACTTTCGGATCTACCATTAATTCTCTTTCAGTAACGATAGAAACCCCTATACCAACACGCCCATTTCCATTCGGAATGGTCTTTACATTTAAATTTTCTTTTAACTGTTTTCCATTTCTCTTGTACTCAATATTTACTGCTTCCCCTTCTTTTTTCCCTGTCATATATTCAATAAATTGCTCCGTCTTTTCAAATGTTTTTCCGTCGACAGCTATGATGACATCTCCAAGCTTAAGCTTTCCTTCTGACGGCATCCCTTTCGCTACTCCTGCAACCAATACACCTTTATTTTCAAAAGAAACAGTACGGTTTGCACGTTTATACGCATTATAGATTGCTGCATTTTGCGAATCTTTCATCGCATAATTTTGGCGAAATTGATATTCTTCATCACTCTCACCTTTTTGCAATATTTCTTCCGCTTTCGAAATATGTGTATATTTATTAAACTGTGCCGCTATTAAATTCACCACATTTGCTGGTCCCATTGAAACCGTAACAAGCATAAAATCACCGGATTCTTTCGTTCCACCCTCAACTTGAACGTAAGGCTCTAATTTGGCCGCCATTCCTGGTTTTGTTACATAATACGGTAAACGTACGTAAACAAGTAACATCGCCAATATAACCCCTATTAAAATTGCATATATAAACCGAAAACGCTTAAACATTATGTTTCTCCTTCCACTGCTCAATTAATAAATAAATATTTGCAACATGTTTTTCCGCCTCTACTTCTCCAACTCGAATAATGTCTTCAATGTTTGTAAAAGCACGTGAACTAAATTGTTCTACAGCTGGTCGCATCATTAAATCCGATGCAATTTGTCGATTCATCACCAGCTCATGTTGCATAATTTCAATACTCTGCATAATTACATCATAAATAGACGTAACCTCTCCATTCACTTTAATCGGCGATACATCAACAGCAATAACAATATCGGCACCTAACTCTTTCACAACCGATACTGGAATGCGATCAATCACTCCGCCATCCACCAATAATCGTCCATCTATCTTTTCTGGTACAAACACTCCAGGTACAGATATGCTAGCTCTCACAGCCTCTGCAACAGGACCACTTGTAAAAACTACTTTTTCCCCCTTCAAGATGTCAGTAGCCACAACAGCCGTCGGGATATCTAACTCTTCTAAATTTTTATTATATGTAAACATTTTAATCATATCTTTGACACGTTTTCCAGCAATAAATCCCATTTTCGGAACTGTAAAATCTAAATAATATTTCCTCTTAAAAACATTTGCCAGTTTATACAACCTTTCAACGTTTGAGCTAGCTGCATAAAACGTACCTACTAAAGCCCCCATACTACTTCCTGCAATCATATGAATCGGTATACCATTTTCTCTTAAAACTTTTATAACACCAATATGCGCAAACCCTTTTGCGCCCCCAGATCCAAGAGCTAAACCAATTTTCGGTTCTTTCATTTTTCTCACCCTTTAATTTTTTTCATTCCTTTTTCATACTTATGGTCTAAATGCACTACGTATCCACGTATACTGAAATGAACGTTTTTTGGGACAAAGGGGGATTTACTTACATGTATGAAAAATGGAAAACGGCTTTTCTTACCCTATCAACACTATTTTTAACCTTTTCTCTTGTACTTCACCCCCAAGCTGCTTTGCAAGCTTCCATTCGAGGGTTAAATATATGGTGGGAAGTTGTATTCCCTTCACTTTTACCGTTTTTCATCATTGCGGAACTTCTAATTAGTATTGGTGTTGTAAAATTTATAGGTGTTATATTAGAACCACTCATGCGACCACTTTTTCGCGTTCCAGGGATAGGCGGATTTGTTTGGGCAATGGGAATGGCTTCTGGATTCCCTGCTGGCGCCAAATTAAGCGCTAGACTACGTAAAAGTAATCAGCTAACACAAATCGAAGCAGAACGCCTCGTATCTTTTACAAACTCATCTAATCCACTTTTTATTTTTGGAGCTGTTTCTATCGGTTTTTTCAATAATCCGAAATTAGGAATCGTATTAGCTGCTGCACATTATTTAAGTAACTTTGCCGTCGGGTTATTGATGCGTTTTTACGGCAATAACAATATTTCCACGAAGGATCAACATCCTACTAAAAAACGTCCTTTTCAAAACCCTTTTTCAGTCCTACACGAGACGCGCATGCAAGAAAAAAGACCATTAGGAAAATTACTTGGGGACGCTATCGTTTCTTCTATTCAAACGTTACTTATGATTGGTGGATTTATTATTTTATTCTCTGTTTTAAATAAAATGATTACTGTATTTCATATTACAGCAGCACTTTCTTTTATTATGCAACATATTTTATCATTCTTCCAACTAACTACAGAATTTAGTATTCCAATCTTATCAGGCATTTTTGAAATGACACTCGGTAGCCAAATGATTAGTCAAATAAATGAAACACCCCTCCTGCAGCAAGCTATGGTAACAAGCTTTATTTTAGCGTTTAGCGGCCTTTCTATTCAGGCACAAGTTGCTAGCATATTAGCTGAAACAGACATCCGATTTAAGCCCTATTTTTTCGCACGAATTATCCAAAGTATTCTGGCTCCTATTTTTACTTTTATATTTTGGAAACCATTTTATGAAAAAGTAAGCTCTTTTTCACCTATGCAAAAAGATATCCCCGTATTTTTATCGAATCATTCTTCTATACTGCAAGAAATTTGGACATCTTTTGTACACTATGGACCGATCTTTACTTTATTTTGTTTATATGTATATGTTATCTTATTATTTTTTCGTAGCAACAAAGAAAAACCCCGTTCACTTTAACGGGGTTTGAAACTTTTCTTTTAAAGCACGTTCTACAACAGGAGGTACAAGATCTACTACGCTTCCTCCATATCTCGCAACTTCTTTTACAATGCTCGAGCTTAAAAATGAATATTGGTTATTTGTCATAATAAAAAAGGTTTCAATATTTTCATCTAATTTTCGATTCATAGAAGTAATTTGCATCTCATATTCAAAATCAGAAACCGCTCGTAACCCACGCAAAATCGCATTTGCATTACGCATTTTCGCATACTCCACTAGTAGTCCACTATGTGAATCTACTTTTACATTCGGGATATCCTTTGTTGCTTCTCGAATTAAATCTAAGCGCTCTTCAACTGAAAAGAACGGTTTTTTTGACGAGTTGTTTAAAACTACTACGTATACCTCATCAAATACTTTTGCTCCCCTTTTAATAATATCCAGATGCCCAAGGGTAATTGGATCAAAACTTCCCGAAGAAATAGCTATACTAGTCATTCCGTCCCCTCACCTTCATACTTATAAATCGATATTGCTGTAATCCCATAATTTTCAGCTCTTACTTTTACAAGACTCCCTATAGAATCAGGTAAAACCACATCATTACCATGCTCTGACATAATTAATCCATCTCTATGTAGCAATCCATGTTGATCCATCACACTAATTAAAGATACAATTTTTTGATCTTTATATGGAGGATCAATTAATATAAGATCGAATGATATTTCACGTTTTATAAGAGCCTTTACCGCACGTTCTGCATCATTTCGATATACTTCAGCTTGTTCCTGTATTCGACAACTTTCTAAATTTTGATGGATTACTTTTATCGCTTTATTATCTCGATCAACAAAAATTGCTTTATCAATCCCTCTACTTATAGCCTCGATTCCAAGACCACCACTACCGCCAAATAAATCAAGAGCGATACCACCATCAAAATAAGGACCTATCATATTAAAGATTGATTCTTTTACTTTATCTGTCGTTGGACGTGTTGTATTACCTGGCACCGCTTTTAGTGGATGCCCTTTACATTTTCCTGAAACTACTCTCATCTGTTGTCACTACCTTTATTTCAATCTATCGAGCAATTATAGAAAACCTTTCTCCATTCGGTAACCGCTACCAAACTATACTATTCCATGAAATTTTCCATTCATTTCTCAACGAACAATAGGAGAACTTTGGCTTAAAATAACCGCTCTGCATTTTTATGTATTCATCTCACCATGCGCTAACACGAACCCAATATGTATATTCGTTTCACTTTATCTTTTTTATCCTATCATAAAATAAAAAAAAGAAAAATAAAAAGCCAAACATAAAATTTAATTTCATGATGTATATCTTCATTTAGATTGGACATAAATAATTATAACAACATCACCTTCGATGTTGTTGCCAACCGCGGAGAAGACTTACGTTTCCCCATAAGTTCTTCCTCCGGTTTCTCCTCTCCCTTTGCCTTCTTACTAGTACATGCTAGTATAAGAAGGGCCCTGCTTTGCAGGGTTTTTTTTCTTTGTCTACTTTTCATTTAAAAAGTGAGATGGTACAGTAAGTAAAAGAAAGAGGAGGAAAAAATATGATTCAACGCTTTATAGAACTCGGAGAAGGCTACTCTGATTTATATGAATTACTTGAAATTGCCAAAGCAAATCAAGAACGTATAACACATATGTTACAATTTGAAACGATTAAAAATGAAAAAAAAGTGTGCTCACTTGTTGTAATATTAAAACCAACTACTACTGGTGATTTCCAACCATTATACATATGTCGTGAAGGCATTCCTGTACTTGAAAATAAAAAAAGTAAACGCGTCATTTTATTTGAAGAAACGGCAGAACAACTAGGAAGAAAAGTGACTACCTTTACGGTAAAACCATCCACAACTTTCCCAGAAAAAGAACTGTTTTTCAATCATTTAATTGGTATTTTACGAATGAATAATTTCATTCCTCCAATGAAATAAAGTGTTATTTCAAGTAAAAAAATCCCCTACTAAAATTAGCAGGGGATTTTTTCTATTAACTATAATCGTATTCTTTTGCCCGATCAGGACGTGAATTTTCAAATTCCGTTTTTAAATACGGGCGGTACGACTGTTCTATCTTCTTCACAAAAGGAAGTTTGTTCAACTTTTGCATCATATGCTCAATTTGTTCCATATCACAATATACTACTGCGTATTTTAAGCGTTTTGATATGTAATGTATGTTACCATATTTCCTTAAAATCTTGGCATGTTTCAATGAATGTAAATAAACAATCATACTTTGTCGTTGCCCGAACATAATCTTCTCCATCTTCTCCTTTTAAAAACATATATTTTATATTTTATGAAAACCAATCAGAAATTTATGACATTACAGGACAAACTCTGTATACGTTTTCTTCTATCTTCTAAAAAACGGGGTAATTTACCCCGTTTTACAGCCACAACCTCCGCCGGTACCACAACCGCCACCACAGCCACCAGCATCAAAAAATGGATTTCCTGTTGGAACTTTGATGGAAGAAGACACCTCAGAACCGATTGCTACACTAACTTCATCTAACAACTTTTGCAAAGCTGTTTCTACTCGTTTAAAAGCTGCAACCTTATCATGTAAGTCTACAGAACGCTTTAACTCCCTCATTTTCGTCGAAACGAAAGTATAATCAGGATGGTATTTACCGAAACGTTGCACTTCTTCATATCGTTCTTTCATCGCTGTAAATTGCTGAATTAACGTCTGAACTTCCATATCTTCATGCAATTCTTTATAACACTTACGATAGTCTTCTGCTATATCTGAACAGATAATCGCTTTTGCAAGCTGCTCTGCCTTATCTAATATCAATACGCTTTCCAGCGTCGCTACAATCATGAGAGACACCTCCGAGTATTCATCATACCACATTTAGAATAGAACTACTAATTGAAGTGTCTCACTAAACAGAAAGATATCACTCTAACTATTTTCCGTATAATCCCAGCACATACTTATACATTAATATGTTCCGCAATATTATATTTCAGAACATCCCATTTCCCACTATTTTCTTTCACATAACTAATACATGCATTTTTTAATGGTGTCTTAAACGAAATATCTTCCGGTGCAATTGCATGTAAAATTGCTTTTATCGCATGTGAATGAGCTACAATGATAATACGTTTGCCAGAATGGGTTTCTGCAACATCTTTTATAGCAGCAAAGCAACGGGTTACAATCTCTTCATCTTGCTCCATACCTTCTACTTTACCTTCTGCAATTAGCTCCCTAACAGTCGCAACCGGCTTCCCAGAAGCTTCACCAAAATTACGTTCAACAAATCGCTCATCTAATAAAATCGATTGCAATCCTGCAGCCCCTGCAATTTCCTTAGCTGTTTCGTGCGCTCTAATTAATGGGCTACTTATAATTACATCCCATGCTTCCGCTTGCAAAGCAACTGCACTTTGACTTGCTTGCTTCTTTCCCACTTCATTAAGTGGAATATCTTCACGTCCCTGAATAATCTCTTGAAAATTCCAATCAGTTTGTCCATGTCGTACTAAACAAATTTCCGTCATGCTCATGCTGCAACTCCTTTTTAAATAATCCGCTTCTATTGTATCAAAAGTTCTGCATGACGGACATAGTTTTCCCTTCCAATTATGTTGTATTTTGCTGCTTCATATACTGAAACATATCGATCATAATGGAGGCAACTGCCAATTGGTTTTGAAATTTCTCAACTTTATCTGGTATCGTTTTTTTGAAATGCTGCATAGCCGCTAACTCAAATGCCTCTTTTTCTTCAGGGTTTCGCGTTAGTTTTCTATACCAGTACGGTTGCTCCCTAATATAGCGAGATAAATCCTCATCAGCCTTTATAAACTCCATAATTTCTGCTCTCATCCGCTTTCCCCCTAATCCTTCTGAAAGAAAAATGGATTATTTTCGGAAGTACTTTCTTCTTGCCGCGCGGGCTTCCCTTGAAATTGTTGAAAAACTTGTTGCACACTACCAATAGCACTCGTCACATTAGCTAAATGGTGTTGCATCTGTTCCACATCTAGCTTTTTAAAGAAAGAAAGCATTTGTCCCATCACATCAGCAGTTTTTTCCTCTTCAGTTCGATTATCTTTTTCTTTTTCTTTTTCTTTTTCTTGTTTATTTTCTTTTACCGAAGAAAAAGCTGGCGCTCCATCAGGCCTAAAAGTTGCCCATATCGGATCTTCTTCACCAAGTAAGTACCATTCTTCATAAAACTGTTGCCAAGTTTTGTGACCACTTCTAACCTCATGAACCATTTTAGGGTGATGGTTTACAAACTCTTTAAACTGTTGAACCGATGGATGTAACGGTCCTTTTGTTGTTGGCATAATCCTCACCTCTTCATGTATATCTACTATATAGTAAGAAAAAAAAGGCACATGGTTCGCCTATTTTTAGACGATTCATGCACCTTTTTATCCTGCTATTTGCATACGGTAAGATTCCGACCTACACTTCAGTGAATACGAAGTACTTAAACGTGAGGTTTCCCCTACACAACTTAAAATTTCACTTTATTTTCGAATAAAGTTTTGTGTATAAAACTTATCGTATACCCCAACACCTAATCCTGTAAATTGTTCATTTAATACATTCTTTCTATGCCCTTCACTATTTAACCAACCTTGCACCGCCGCAATTCCATCACTATGTTTCGCCGCTATGTTCTCACCAGCAAGTTGAAACCCTACTTTCCCGCGCTGTAAACGATCTCCTAACGTACCTAGTGTAGGTGAATCGTGTGAAAAGTAATTATTATCCTTCATATCTTTACTATGCCCTATAGCCACCTCTGCTGTTTGTTGATCCCAAGCTAACAGCGGTAACTTATGGCGACTTCGAATAATATTTGTTAAATCAAAAATTTGTTGCATATTCCCATTCTCTATTTGTTTCATTTTATCTGGAGTCAATGGTTGTTCAGCTAGTAATTCACCCGAATAAACAAGCTGATACGGTCTTTGGCGTAATAACGTTTCATCATCCATATAACGAACACCAACAAGCTCATGTGTAAAATGATCAAAATATAATTGTGCCCAGCCATCTTCTACAGGTATTAATGGTTGTTCCATCACTTCCGTGTCAGATAACTCAAATTGATAACTATTTTTCCCTCTTTTTAACGAAATCTCATGCGAGAGTGGATTCTTTTTATACACTTCTTCATACTTTTCATTTATATAATAAGGCGGCACCTTAACCTGCTCACCAGCAACATACGCCGTTACAACTTTTCGTTCTGCAACTCCAAATTGAACATACTTAGTTAAATCTTGATTATATACCCACCATTCATATCCGTAAGCAGATGGCTCTATTCGAGATGGTTCGCCCCATTTTGCTAATAAATTTTCAGAGTCCCCACCAATCATATTTAAAACAGTATCGGAAGAGTCTTCATTTACTTGTTTTTTCTTTTTCACAATTTTATTTTCTTGCTTTGATTGAGATGGGGTTAATATATATTGTGAAACGAGTAATTTCCCGTATAAATCAACAGCTAAAATTAAAAATGTAATCATTACGATACGCAATAATTTCTTCAATCGATATACCTCCTGCACAAAACATAAAATTGAGATATACACAAATCCTTTTCTTTCCTTTTTTGTGTGTACCGTACTCTTTTCACTATATCATATTTTCGCAAAAAAAGTCTGGATTCTACCTTTTCTCTCAATATGAATTGCACTTTCTTATTATTCATACTATTATAAAAATAATGATGTAACATGAAAAGAGGAGGTATTATATGCAATTTACAAATACGAAATTTAATGGGGCAGTCGTTGATTTAACACTATTAACAGAGATTATGGAAAAGAACCATTTTGTACTTGCTGGACAGTGGGATTATGAACGAGTTACATACGATTATAAATTTGAAATATTAAATGATATTTATTATTTGCGCGTACAAGGTTTGGCTGTTGAAGGTGATGTTGGTAGCAGACACGCTGAAATAAAGCTACTTCCTCCCTTATTAGGAAAACATTATTATCCTCACGGCGTTGAATATGGTGATGGTGAAACTTTCCCAACGAATGTACTTCAAAAAAGCGAACAACTCCTACAAAATATCGAAAAAGAGTTAAAAGAGTTCCAAATCATTGAGTAAATAGAAAAAGCGCATCATATTGATGCGCTTTTTCTATTTATCTTACTTAAGAATGAATCGTCTTTTTGACTGGATACCCATAAATAGTTCCATCCTTTACTTTAATCTCATCTTCCCAAGGAACCTTATATTTACCTTCAGCTAAATCTTTTACAAACGTATACGGGTTTTCTTTCACCCCTCCAGGAGTCGCTACATATCCCCTTGAACCTAAATTATATATATTATTTTCGAGACCCCATCCTAATCTAGCCTGATCTGCTAGCTCTGGATATACTTCGGCAGTAACAATCTCCCAAGGATTTCGGTGTCCCTGCACTAAAGTAGTCCCATCAAAATTACAAACTTGTCCTTCACCAAAGTAATAAAATACCCCATCATAACCCGCTAAGTTCACTGACAATGTATACATTAAGTTTTGCCATGCATTCGAACGATTAGTTAACATCCATTGTTCATTAACTTGTGTGCTATATCCAGAAATACGAATCAAGACATTTGCACCTTTATAAGCTGCTTCACGAGCTACTTCAGGAAACATACCATCATGACAAATACAAACAGCTAATTTACTTCCTCCAGGTCCATCACAAACAGGTAAGCCTAAATCTCCAGCTTTCCAAGGTTCGACTGGCACCCAAGGATTTAGCTTACGATACTTCAAAATCATTTCACCTTGTGGATCAATAATTATTGCTGTATTATACGGTTCTCCACCATCAGGGTTTCTTTCCATTATAGAAAAAACACCATATACCTCAGACTCTTTACATGCCTCAGCAAACAAGTCTGTTTCTGGCCCAGGAACTGTACATAAAAACTCTTCTGTAGTCCATTTTTTTGTATTAAGCCCTTGTGTACTATATTCTGGAAATACTATCAATTCCAATCCAGGATACCCTGATTTAGTTGAATGAATTGTTTTTATGATCTGTTTAATTTGTTTATCAATGTCTGCACGTGACTCTACTACCGGTACTGGATATTGTATTAATGCTGTTAAAAAACCACTAATTGGCTTTACCATACTTCCACTACTACCCATTTAAATTCCCCCTTAAAATAGTTCTTGTTTATTAAAGATAACAATATAAATTTGTAACTCTCTAAAAAACTTGCACTACACATGGAATTATTACGTATTAAAGCTAGTAGTAAATCTTATATCCACTTTTAGTACATGCCTACACTAACTTAACATGAATAAATTGAAAATTCAATCTTTTATAGTTTACTAAAACTATAAAAGTGTATGGAAACCCATACACTTTTTTACTTAGTCTGTAAATATGGCGGTAATTGTTGCAACTGCTCTTTATCTTTTTCACGCTCTCTACGTGCCCACCTAAAAAATACATAACCAATAATCGTACCGTACACTATTTCCTGGACAATTTTCATAATGATGCCACCTGTTTGTTGATCTTGTACGACTGGCATCCAGTGTAAAAATTCTGGTCCAGTTATATTTAAATCAGATAAAGTTCCCGCTGGTACACATAGTTCCATCGCCTTCATCCAAGCAGCCGGATCCGTATACGTTGCAAATAATGGCGCCGTCGCAAAAATGATTAACGCGCAAGCTGGCGTTAATAATATACCGTTAGCAAACATATAACCCAGTTTCTTTATATCACTTAACGTTTGATATTCTGGTAATGGATTTAGCATCGGCCACCACATCATGATTGCCGTAAAGAACAATATAGCGAGACAAATAGGATGAGCAATTTGACTTTGTTTTACTGTATCAAAAACAACTGGTAAATGATAAAAAGAAAACAGGCCATTAAATACAAACAATGCAATAAGTGGCTTAGCAAATATCTTCAATATAATTTGAACGAACTTAAAAGAAGTAATATAACGATATAACCAAACTGGTATACCAAGCAACAATAACGGTGGAACTGCAATATACATAACTGCCATTTCAAACATATGTGCACTAAATATAATATGACCAATTAAATCAATAGGCCCTCCCTTTACAAAATACAAAAGAACAATCCCGGTCGTAAAATAAAAAACTTGCTTCTTACTTACCTTTTTCGCATGTTCAAATCGCATTCTATATGGCCCAATAATTAAAAAGTACCCGATAAGGATCGAAAGCATAAATAGTAAAAAGATTGGACTCCATAGAGCTTGAAAACCAAATATCCACAAGTTACTCATTGTCACACCTACCTTCTTAAGGTTATCCTTTCACATAACATGAAGAGGGAGCTGTGACGACACAAGCTCCCTTATTCTTCACTTTTCAAATCCACACAATTGTCATAAAAGCTAAAATTGTAATTAACCCGATCAACAGACCAGAATAAAGAAAGAAACTTGCCGCTTCATGTCCTTTATGACTCATATGCATAAAATAATACAATTGAAAAATTACTTGTACCACTGCTAATAGTAAAATAAATGGTACTGAGAAAGTCGGACTAAAAGTTTTCGGATATGCGACTGCTGCAAATGCAACTAATGTTAAAAAAATCATTAATGCAAATGTAATAACTTGATGCTTCATTTCCTCCGCACTTTTTCTCTTCCGATAAACAAGATCAACTTTAGGATTATTCATTTGCTTTATCGCCATTGTTTATCCCACCATTCCCATCAAATATACTACAGTGAAAATAAACACCCAAACTACGTCAATAAAGTGCCAATAAATCGATGCAACATAAAACTTCGGTGCATTGTATAAATTTAGACCTCTCTTCGCATTTCTAAAGATTAATGTTAAAATCCAACATAATCCAAACAATACGTGGAGACCATGTGTACCAACAAGAGCATAAAACGCGGAACCAAATGCACTACTTCTCATAGTATGCTTAAATTCATGCGTATAATGATAAAACTCATATATCTCAAATGCTAAAAACCCTAAACCTAGCAACACTGTTACTAATAGCCAAAGTTGCATTTTCTTAAAGTTAAAGTTTTTCATATGATACATCGCATATACGCTCGTTAAGCTACTCGTTAATAAAAGCATCGTCATAATGAAAACGAGTGGCATTTGGAACATCTCTTGAGATGTTGGTCCACCATTTGTAGAATTCTTTAACGCTAAATATGTGCCAAACAAGGAAGCGAACAATACTGTTTCGCCTCCAAGAAATAACCAAAAACCGACAAACTTATTTTTTCCCTCAAGGGTTGCTTTTTCAGGCTCTGCTGGAAATGTTTCATTCGTTAATTTTTCATCTACATGCATTATGCCTTGCCCCCCTTATCTTCTAAATCTTCCTTATGAATATGATATCCATGATCATCGATTACTGAACGTAGGAACATTGTACCAAATGTAATGATTAAACCGATAATTGCTACTAATAACCAAAACTTATCTTTTCCACCCTGCATATACATTGCACCGAATGCCGCTATAAACAATCCTAAAGAAATGATAAATGGTGAAAACGATGGATTTGGCATATGAATATCACCAATTGGTTCCGCCGCTGTCATCTCTTTATTCCCTTCACGTTTTTCAATCCAAAACGGATCTAACCCGCGAACAAATGGTAATTGTTTAAAGTTATATTCTGGTGTTGGTGCTGGCATTGTCCATTCTAATGTACGTGCATCCCATGGATCACGACCAGCCTTTTCTTTTGAAACTGTCGTTTTAATTACATTGAATAGAAGAACAATCGTTCCAAGAGCCATAAATACCGCTCCAATAGAACTAATCATATTCCCCATTTCCAGCCCTTGGCCTTCAAGATATGTGTAGTAACGACGTGGCATACCAATTAAACCAAGGAAATGCTGTATGAAGAACGTTAAATGGAAACCGATAAAGAATAGCCAAAATGTTATCTTTCCTAACGTTTCATTCAATACTTTATTAAACATCAGTGGCCAATAATAATGAGCTCCTGCAAGTAAACCAAATACAACACCGCCGACAATTACATAATGAAAGTGAGCTACTACGAAATAGTTATCATGAAATTGATAATCCGCTGGTGCAGATGCTAGCATAACACCTGTAACTCCACCCATTACGAATGATGGAATGAAAGCTACTGCCCACATCATCGGTGTCGTAAAACGAATACTTCCTCCCCACATCGTAAAGAGCCAGTTGAATATTTTAATACCGGTCGGTACTGCAATCGCCATTGTTGCAACTGAGAAAATAGCATTTGCAACTGGACCAAGTCCAACAGTAAACATATGATGCGCCCATACCATAAATCCTAAGAATCCAATTAATACTGTCGCGAACACCATCGACGAATAACCAAATAATCGTTTTTTCGAAAATGTCGCGAAGATTTCTGAGAATATTCCGAAAGCTGGGAGTATAAGAATGTATACTTCTGGATGACCGAAAATCCAGAATAAATGCTCCCATATAATTGTATTCCCGCCCAATGCTGGATTAAAGAAACTTGTTCCAAATAAACGATCTAACATTAAAAGTCCTAATCCTACAGTTAACGGTGGAAAAGCGAATAATATTAGAGAAGATGTTACAAATGTCGTCCATGTAAACATCGGCATACGCATATACGTCATTCCTGGCGCACGCATATTAATAATGGTTACAAGGAAGTTAATACCTCCAATTAATGTACCAATACCGGAAATTTGCAAGCCGAGTACATAAAAATCAACACCATGGCCTTTAGAGGCTAAAGCTAAAGATGCATAAGATGTCCAGCCTGCATCAGGTGCTCCACCTAAAAACCAACTTAAATTTAAAAATACTCCACCAAAGAAAAATAACCAAAATCCGAGTGAATTCAAAAACGGGAACGCTACATCACGTGCACCAATTTGAAGTGGTACAGCGGCGTTCATAAATGCAAACACGAGTGGCATAGCTGCGAGGAAAATCATTGTTGTACCGTGCATCGTTAATACTTGATTATAAGCATCCCCAACAAGAAAAGCGTTGTTAGGAATCGCTAATTGAAGGCGAATAAATAGAGCTTCTATTCCGCCTATTATAAAAAACAATCCACCTGCAATTAAATAGAGAATGGCAATCTTTTTATGGTCTACTGTCGTTAAATAATCCCATATGACAGCACCCATCCCCTGTTTTTTTGCTACAGAACTCACGTTTTCAACCTCCCCTTCGCGAATAATCCCTCTTTACTTTTCAACTTTTAACGTTTGTAAGTATGCATTTAATGCATCAATTTGATCATCCGTTAAGTTGCCATATTTACCAGTCATTTTATTTCCTGGTTTCATATTTTCAGGATCTTTCAGCCATTTTTTTAAGTTTTCTTCATTGTTTTCGGCAATACCGGCAACCATATCGCGATCCGCAAAGTTTGCTAAGTTTGGTGCGATACGAGCGGAAGGTGGTCTACTATCATTAGATCCAACTGCGTGACAACCAATACAGCTTTTATTAAATATTTCTTGGCCCTCTTGCGCCTTTGTTGAAGCTACTTCTTTCTTCCCATCAATCTTCTTCATATCAGCAAGCCACTTTTTGTACTCGCTTTCATCTAAAGCTTTCACTTTGAATTGCATTAAAGAATGTGATGGGCCGCAAAATTCTGTACAAAAACCATTATAAGTGCCCGATTTATCTGCCTTTAACCACATTTTGTTCACATTGTCTGTATTTGTATCCATTTTCCCAGCTAAAGATGGAACCCAAAACGAATGTTTAATATCGGCACCCTTCAAATTCAAATACACTTTCTTACCTGTGGGGATGACTAAATCTTGAGAAGTCACTATTTTTTCTGATTTATAAGAAAATTCCCACCAATAAAGATTCGCTGTTACATCAACAACGATAGTATCTTTATCAATATTCTTTTTCTCCATCGCACTTACATCAGCAAGTTTGAATGTATATGTAACCGTCGGAACAGCTAAGATTAACAAAAGAATAATCGGAATAACTGTCCAAATAATTTCTAGTTTGTGATTCCCTTCAACTTGCTCTGGAATATAATCTTCCTGACCTTTCTTTTGTCGGAAACGCACAATTACATATAAGAAAATAATAGTAACTACTAGTACTACTCCTACCATAATCGCAGTTGCTAGTAAGAGCAAATCATATTGCATTTTTGCTACTTCTCCTTGCGGAATTAAAGTAGATTGAAAGGCTTTACCGCATCCCCCTAACAGTAAAGCCAGCAGTGAAACGAACGAAAGCAGTCGCCACTGTTTCTTCATACAAACAACCCCCACTTTCCTTGTGAATTAGATTGTACTTTATAGTTAAGTAAAGTAAATCTCAACGTAAAGAAATCCAATTATGTCGTTGTCTTAGAAGAATGTAACTACAATCATTGATACAAATAAGATTGTTAAATAATTTAGGGAATAAACAAACATTTGTACGGACCATTTGATGTCATCTTGCTTACGGAAGCCATAAAATCCTAAAACGATCCATCCGATGTTTAACAATGTTGCAATTACCATAAATGTTATCCCTAGTCCACTCATATAAAATGGTAGTGGTAATAAACATACTGTCCAAATCATAATTTGGCGTTTCGTAATTTCAAATCCATGAACTACAGGAAGCATTGGAATTCCTGCATTTCGATATTCATCAACACGTTTCATCGCTAATGCGAGGAAATGTGGGATTTGCCAAATAAACATAATTAAAAATAACATCCAAGCAATTGGATGGCCTAAAGATGGATCGATTGCTGCCCATCCAATTAAAGGTGGAACTGCTCCAGATATACTACCTACAACAGTATTTAGTGTATACTTTCTCTTTGTCCATAACGTATATAAGACAACATATGTGAAAGCACCAATAAATCCCATTAATACTGCCATTGGTGTTGTTAATAATAAAAATACAAATCCAAGAAGTAATATAACTAGTCCAAATGTAAGTGCAAATCCCGGTTTATACTTCCCAGTAACTGTTGGACGGGTTTTTGTTCTTTCCATTAACGGGTCGATGTCTCGATCAATGTAGTTATTTAAACAACATACCCCTGCCATAATTAATCCAGAACCAACGATTGTAAAGAATAACTTATCCAGATTGTCCATCACACTTAATCCATTAAAATGTAATGCCAACCAAAATCCTGTAAATACAGTAAGTGTATTTGAGTTTACAATCCCCATTTTAACGAGCGCTGATAAATCTTGTAGCCGAGTTGTTTCCGGTACACTTGTAACAGCTGACTCATCATGCAGCTCACTTGTTGCATGGCTCATCACTTTAACCCCCTCTTAAAACTTTCATCTTTCTTTTTGCGCCTATTTCGAATGAAATATTTCGCTTCTATATAGCAATATTATTACAGTAGAAATATTGTTAATCCATTCTACTACTAATCTACGCCCATACTCCAATATATTAAATCATATTTCCCGAACATTTTGTGAAGAAAACATGAACTTTTTGTGTCGAATATAAAAACTTAATTCTTACTTGTCCTTATCATAACATGATGTTACCTTCTATAATAAACTTTTTTGTCATATTTAACACGTATTCTCCCCATATCTTTTCAAAATAGCCTGTTTTCCACCTAAAAATTCCCTTATATATCCTATTTCCACACCCATTTTCTCTCCCCTGTCTGCCCCCGCCATTTCTTTGCTATTTTATTATTTTTTATATATCATAGGAACTAGCGCTTTTTATTCTATACATAATGGAATGAAAATATTTCGCAATAACTTCATAGCAGAAAGATGGTGAAATAGATTGCAACGCTTTATTAAATGGTTAGCAGTCATTACGAGTCTTGATTTATTAATAGTTTTACTAGGAGGCGCCTTAGTTACAAAAACAGGTTCTGGCCAAGGGTGCGGTAAATCATGGCCACTTTGTAACGGTGAATTTGTTCCATCTAATTTATCAATGGAAACTATTATTGAACTAAGTCACCGCCTTACATCAGGATCAGCAGGAATTCTTGTCACTCTCCTTTGTATTTTGTCCTGGAAATATTATAAACATGTGCGCGAAACAAAAACGTTAGCAATTTTATCCTTCGTATTTTTAGTTGCGCAAGCATTAATGGGAGCGGCAGCAGTTGTTTGGGGACAAATGCCAGCTGTACTTGCTATCCATTTCGGTATTTCCTTAATTTCATTTGCTTCTGTCATTTTATTAACGTGTCTTATCTTTGAAATTGATCAGAAATTTGATGCACGTTCACTTATTATGGACAAAAAAATGAAATTTCATATTTATGGTGTAACAATTTACAGTTATATTGTCGTCTACACAGGTGCTTTAGTACGTCACGAACGAGCTAGCTTAGCCTGTCCAGACTTTCCTTTATGTAGCAAAAATAGACCTATGCCAACTCAACTACATGAATGGGTTCAAATGGGACATAGAGTTGCAGCGATGTTAATTTTCGCTTGGATACTATACGCGATGATTCTCGCTATTCGCCATTACAAGCAGCAGCCTGTCGTATACTGGGGATGGATCATTTCATTTATCCTTGTTACACTTCAAGCTATCGTAGGAATTTTAGTCGTATTTACAAATGCTAATTTAGTAATGGCATTATTACATTCACTATTCATTTCTTGCTTGTTTGCTGTACTATGCTATTTAGTTATGTTAGGTACACGAAGTAAAGTGAATGCAAAAGAAGCTGAATCAACTTCTAAACAAACAAAATAAATTTAAATTAAAATACCTTGCTGAATTGGCAAGGTATTTTTTGCAATAAAGTGAAACTTTAATCAGTGGGGTCTTCATCCCCCACTGATTATTAGCCCGCACCAATCAGGCTTTTATGGGCAGTTGATCCCCCATCTAACTTCTTTGTTTTCGCTGAATTTTGAGGCGGGTGTCTTACTGCCCGGCGAATAGCGGGATAAAGAAAAAGAGCTGCATTTACACAGCTCTTTTTCTTTTTTAGTGATCTAATTCAATCAGTAAGTCACCCGTTTGAATTGCATCTCCATCGTTAACATATACTTTTTTCACTTTACCATTGAACGGCGCTTGAACTGTCGTTTCCATTTTCATCGCTTCTGTAATTGCCATAGAATCGCCTTTTTTCACTTCATCGCCTTCTTTAACAACTACTTTAATAACCGTTCCTGGCATTGTTGCACTAATGTGGTTTGGGTTTTCACGGTTTCCTTTCACACGTTGTGCCACTGTTGCTTTCACACTTTCGTCTTTCACAACTATCTCACGTGGTTGACCGTTAAACTCCAAGTAAAGAACACGATTTCCATCTGGCTGAGGCTCTCCGATTGATACTAGTTTAACCATCAATGTTTTACCTTGTTCGATTTCCACATTGATTTCTTCACCAAGTCTCATACCATAGAAGAATGTCGGTGTATCAAGCACAGATACACTTCCATAAAGCTCAGCAACTTTTTCGTAATCCATAAATACTTTTGGATATAATGCATATGCAACTACATCAAAAATCGTCACTTCGCGTCCAAGCTTATGGAATAGCTCTTCTTTTAACGCGTCGAAATCTACTGGCTCTAATAATTCACCCGGTCTTACTGTTAATGGCTCTTTCCCTTTTAAAATAATTTCTTGCAACTTTTTCGGGAAACCACCATATGGCTGTCCTAAATCTCCTGAGAACATTTCAACAACAGATCCTGGGAAGTCCATAGAATGCCCACGCTCTAAAACATCTTGTTCTGTTAAGTGATTTTGAACCATAAATAATGCCATATCACCGACAACTTTAGATGATGGCGTTACTTTAACAATATCGCCAAACATGTCATTCACACGGCGGTACATTACTTTCACTTCATCGAAGCGATCTCCTAAACCAACCGCTTTCGCTTGTTGTTGTAGATTACTATACTGTCCGCCTGGCATTTCGTGCATATATACCTCTGTATGAGGTGCATTCATACCACTTTCAAACGGTGCGTAGTATTTACGTACATCTTCCCAATAATGAGATAGTTTTTCTAATGAATCTATATTAACGTCTGGCTGTCTTTCGTTTCCACCTAATGCATAGTATAGCGTGTTCGCACTTGGTTGTGACGTTTGACCAGCCATAGAACTTACTGCTACATCGACAATGTCAACACCTGCTTCAATTGCCTTTGTATACGTTAATATACCATTTCCACTCGTATCGTGTGTATGCAAGTGAATCGGAATCGATACCGTCTCTTTTAATGCAGAAACTAAATCATATGCCGCATTAGGTTTTAATAAGCCTGCCATATCTTTAATTCCTAATATATGTGCTCCTGATGCTTCTAACTCTTTTGCTAAGTTTTTATAGTAATTTAAATCATATTTACTACGTAACGGATCATGAATATCTCCTGTGTAGCACATTGTTGCTTCTGCAATTTTACCAGTATCTCGTACAGCATCAATCGCAACTCTCATACCTTCTACCCAGTTTAAGCTATCAAAAATACGGAACACATCAATTCCAGCTTGAGCAGAACATTCCACAAATTTTTGAATTAAATTATCCGGATAGTTTTTGTAACCAACTGCGTTTGAAGAGCGAAGTAACATTTGGAATAAAACGTTTGGCATTTTTTCACGAAGATCTAGTAATCGTTCCCATGGATCTTCCTTTAAGAAACGATATGCAACATCAAACGTTGCACCACCCCACATTTCCGCTGAGAATAGGTTCGGTAACATTCTCGCTGTCGGCTCTGCAATTTGATGTAAATCTTTTGTACGAATACGCGTCGCCAGTAATGACTGATGCGCATCACGGAATGTTGTATCCGTTAAAAGTACACGCTTTTGATCTTGTACCCATTTTACTAATCCGTCCGCTCCACGCTCATCCAAAATTTGTTTTGTTCCATTTTGAACCGGCTCTGAGTGTAATACATTCGGTATACGAGCATCCGGGAAAATTGGTTTCTCTTTTTTCCCTACTCCTGGGAAGCCATTTACTGTTACTGACCCAATGTAATTTAACATTTTTGTTCCGCGGTCTTTACGTTTCGGGAACAGGAATAGTTCAGGTGACGCATCAATAAATGAAGTGTCATATTCTCCTGATAAGAAGTTTTTATGTTTTACTACATTCTCTAGGAATGGAATATTTGTTTTAATACCACGAATACGGAATTCTTTTAAGTTACGTTCCATTTTCGCAGCAGCTTGTTCAAAAGTAAGTGCCCATGTTGTAACTTTTACAAGTAAAGAATCATAGTACGGTGTAATAACAGCACCTTGGAAACTATTACCTGTATCAAGACGAACACCGAAACCACCGCCTGATCGGTATGCCATAATTTTCCCTGTATCCGGCATGAAATTATTTAGTGGGTCCTCAGTCGTTACACGAGATTGGATCGCAAATCCATGAACAACTACTTCCTCTTGCTTCGGAACACCTACCATTTTACTATGTAATGCATGTCCATCAGCTATTAAAATTTGCGATTGAACGATATCTACCCCTGTGATCATTTCTGTAATTGTATGTTCAACTTGAACACGCGGATTTACTTCAATAAAGTAAAACTCATCACCTTTTACAAGAAATTCTACTGTTCCTGCGTTTAAATAATTTACATTTTTCGTTAATTTCACAGCAGCATCACAAATACGCTGACGCAAATCATCTGAAAGCGACACACTAGGTGCGATTTCTACCACTTTTTGGTGACGACGTTGTACAGAACAGTCACGCTCGTATAAATGAATAACATTGCCCTCTTCATCTGCTAAAATTTGAACTTCTATATGTTTAGGTTTTTCAACGAATTTTTCAACGTATACTTCATCATTACCAAAGGCTGCTTTCGCTTCTGACTTCGCTCGATTATACGATTCTCTTAATTCTTCACTACTACGTACAATACGCATACCACGACCGCCACCGCCAAGGGAAGCTTTAATAATAATCGGGTAATCATACTTTTCAGCAAATTCTCCAACTTCTTCTACTGAATTTACCGGCCCATCACTACCAGGAATAACTGGAATTTGTGCTAGCTGCGCTTGTGTTCTTGCTTTCACTTTATCTCCAAACATATCTAAATGCTTACTCTTTGGACCAATAAAGATAATCCCTTCTTCTTCACAACGTTTTGCGAATTGAATATTTTCTGACAAGAAACCATATCCAGGGTGGATTGCATCTACATGATTACTTTTCGCAATCTCAATAATGCCCTCAATATCTAGATAAGCATCAATTGGCTTTTTCCCTTCCCCAACTAAATAGGACTCATCGGCTTTATAACGATGATAAGAACCACTATCCTCTTTAGAATAGATTGCAACTGTTTTTAATCCAAGTTCCGAACAAGCTCGAAACACACGAATTGCAATCTCTCCACGGTTAGCTACCAATACTTTTTGAATACGTTGCAGCTTTGTCATGATTTTCCCCCTCTACTTTCCTACCACTCTAGAGATAAAATATATACACACCCTAAAGAGCGTGAAGTTCTTCACTTTCTACATTATATTATACTTAGAAAGCTTCACTTTATTTTTATCCATCATACCTTATTTTTTAACAAATGATAAGTTTTCTGATCAATTTGTTTCACAAAAATAGTATAGCATACCTCTTCCTTTTCTAACAACTTAATTGTATATCACATTTGATTTAATGTGATATATTTTTTAGTGTATATACCAATTAATGCATCCTATTTAATGTTTCTTGCACATAAAAAAACACATCGCGCTCTAAAGCACAATGTGTTTTTTATTTTACTACAACAAGACGCGGTCCATCTTGCTCACTTTCTTTCATTATCTCATTTTGTTGTTTCTCTTGTCGTTTTACGTGACTAGCAACATTTAATAATATACCCATCGCAATTAGATTAGCCAATAAAGAACTACCACCATAACTAATAAACGGTAAAGGTACTCCTGTAAGTGGTATTAATCCAGACATACCACCAACATTAACAAAAGTTTGTATCCCAATTAAACTTGCAATTCCGATTGCAATTAAACTTCCAAATGGATCTTTACACTTCTGTGCTACTCTAAACGAACGAATGATAATAAGTAGTAAACAGATTAAAATGATAGCTACACCTATAAAACCTAGTTCTTCAGATATAATCGCCATAATAAAATCCGTTTGCGGCTCTGGTAAGTAGCCATACTTTTGTATACTATTTCCTAGTCCTCTACCATTTAACCCACCTGAAGCTATTCCAATAAAGGAATTAACTAATTGAAATCCATCATTTTGAGGATCACTAAATGGATCAAGAAAAACTGAAAATCGAGCTTTTTGGTATTTACTTAATTTATAGTCCCCAATAAAATACAACGCCGGTATCCACACGACAGATGTTAATAAAAATCTTTTTATCCACAAGTTAACATTAACTCCTGAACAGAAGAACATAATTAACACTGTTCCACCTATTAATATGTCAGTTCCTAAGTCATTTTGTAATAAAATTAACACCATCGATCCACCGACAACAAATAAGGGAGGTATTATCCCTTGGAAAAAAGGGGTTTGCCTCTCTTGTTTCTTAGCAAAAAAACTTGCTAACGTAATAATAACTGCTATTTTTACAAACTCAGCTGGTTGTATACCTAGTATCCATCCTTTTGCACCATTGATTACCTTACCGAAAAGGAAAGCTGCTGTTAGTAATCCAATACTCCCTAACCCCATCGCTGCAAGAACTATTTTTTTCCTCCACAATTTGTAAGGGATTATAACGGCAATCACAAGTATTACCGTTCCAATAGCAAGAGCAACTAATTGTTTTTTAAAAAAGTGATCTGCTGGCCAGTTATATTTCGACGAAATCGCGACAATGGAACTAGAACTATATACCATTATAACTCCCAACACACATAATATAACAAGAGGAAGTAATAATGAATAATCCATTGATTTCCATACTCTTTTCATTTCATTTCCTCTTTCTGTTTCAATTTAATTATTGTTGTATTCCATATGTACATTGATTCTTCCTGCTTTATTATACAAATAAAAAGCCCAAACTATTTCAGTTTGAGCCCCCCTATTTGAACCCGTTATTGTTGTTTGTTTGTAAATGCTTCATGAAGTGCAGATAACTCACGTTCAAGCTCTCCTAACATTGCTTTCCCTTGTTCTTCTGCAATAAGACCAAGGCGAACTGCAAAATCGACCTCGCGGGATAGTCCAAACATTTGTGTGTCTAACACTTCTTCATATAATGGACATTGCGGCATTGTAAGATTGTCCATTTGTACCTTAATAAGTCTTAAAATCTTCTCCGCATCCGCTTGTAGAAGGGCTAGTGCCTTTTCCTGATGATTTGATACTGTCTCAGACGCCAAATTGATTCCCTCCGTTTCCGTCCTACTCTCTCCTATCTATTAATATTAGCGATAGTTTTAGTAAATTGCAATAGAAACATTTTTTGTGACAACCGTGTCTAATGCTATTATACTGAAAAGTGGGAGTATAACACAAATGGGGGAACAACAATGAGCGAAATTTTATTTATTAATGGAAAAGTTCGTTTTCCAATCACTATCGATCCAACTGTTTGGATCTTTGATGATCGAAAAGTAGATTTGACAACTTACTTTGATGAAACAAGAGAAAACACTTCAGAACTAGAAGCTTATTTAAAAAACACTTCAGAGCATTGGGATCGCGAAATCCGTGATGGTGCTGCGTTTCCACCGATACAACAAAGTGTAAAGAAATATAAAAAAGAACAACTAATTACCGGAACGTTCGGTATACCATTTCATCCATTTCTTGCTAACGCCGAAATTTCAGAGGACGCTACGCAAGTCGAAATTGAAACAGTAGATCAAACAATAATACTTCCATTAGAAACTGTAGAAAATGCTATTCTTGGTTTTTCAAAAGAAGGAAAGCCATTAAAAGAGGATGGACCTGTTCATCTATATTACAATGATGGATCTAATAGACAAAATCCAATCCGTAACATCCGTAAATTTACAATTATTTAAAGTGTATACTTGGAAGAAAAAGGAGTGAGCCTCAGCTCACTCCTTTTATAATAAATCCGCTGCAAGTTGAGCTAAATTAGACCGCTCCCCTTTAACAAACTTTACATGACCACTAATACGTTGCTCTTTAAACTTCTCTACAACATATGTTAAACCATTATTATATTCATCCAAATACGGGTGATCAATTTGCTGAGGATCTCCCATTAATACAATTTTACTTTTTTCTCCTACCCTTGTTAATATCGTTTTCACTTCATGCTTCGTTAAATTTTGTGCTTCATCAATTATAATGAACTGATCTGGAATACTTCTCCCACGTATATAGGTAAGGGCCTCTACTTCAATCGAACCCATTCCAGCTAAAATAGCATCTAACTCTCCTGGCTTTTTCGTATTAAATAAGTACTCTAGATTATCAAAAATCGGTTGCATCCATGGTCTTAACTTTTCTTCTTTTTCTCCTGGTAAATAACCGATATCTTTTCCGACTGGAACAATTGGCCTTGCAACGAGTAGTTTTTTATATAGTCCTAAATCTTCCGTTTGCATGAGTCCTGAAGCCAACGCGAGTAATGTTTTTCCTGTACCAGCTTTCCCCGTTAACGTTACTAGCGGAATATCTTCACGAAGCAACAATTCTAACCCCATAATTTGCTGCACATTTCGTGGTCGTATCCCCCATACTTGTTCATTGTGAAAAATAAGTTTCTTTACCTTCTTACCTAAATGATCCACAATGCCAAGTGCTGAACTAGATCCCCCTAATGCATCTTTCATTACTACAAACTGATTTGGATAAAAAGGGTGATTTGCAATTTCGGATAAAGGCAATTCACCTTTTTCATAAAAATAATCTAATTGCTCTTTTGATATATACCCTTCTAAAAATCCTGAATATATATTATCTACTTCAATTACACGATCACTTAAATAATCTTCCGCCTTCAAACCAATTGCATCAGCTTTTACCCTTACGAGCACGTCTTTACTTACTAAAATAACAGACTTCCCGTCCTCTTTTTCTTGTTCTTCTAAAGATAGATTTTTTGCTACAGCTAAAATTCGATTATCATTTGTTTTTTCTACAAAAATATCTTGTAGTTGAACAAATGAACGATGATTTAATTCAATACGAAATGTACCGCCGTTTTCTAACGGAATACTTTCATGCAGCTTTCCTATTTCACGAAATTTGTCTATTAACTTAGATACATAACGAGCGTTTCGTCCTACTTCATCCATATAACGTTTTTTCGAATCAACCTCTTCTAATACAACTGCTGGAATCACTACTTCATTTGTTTCAAATGAAAAAATAGATAAAGGATCCTGCAAAAGTACATTCGTATCTAACACATAAATTTTATCCAACCTGTTACCCCCTGACTCCACTTTTAAATTTGTAGAACAAGGGTTTCATCCATAAAATATGGACGAACCATTGTTATAATTATATGTACCGTATAAACGAGGTAGAATCGAAATTCATAACCATGAAACCTTTTATTTATTTTTTATTCATTTCTATTCAATATATTACTTTTAATTATAATTATTAACATAAAATCACAATAACTGATTACAAAAGTTAATAACTTATTTTCTTATTTATCACATTTATAATTCTTTTATTCCTACTAACACTTGGTTATCCAGCTTTTTCGCTGCGCGAATATCATATGTTTTTTCATAGGTTGGCTCAGTTGCAAGCTTCGCTCCATAAAACATAACATCACGTACTTCTTGTACATTTACTTCTATTACAGTTAATTTTAGAGGAATGCCTTCCATTCTATCAGTCAAAATTTCACCTGCACCACTTATGGAAAATACGGATTCATTCGCCATTATAGTCAATACTAGCCCAGTACTATGCCGTATATTTTCCACAATACGTGAACGTTGATCTACTGCAAATCGAATACTAGTTTTACTCACTGCATACACCCAAGAAATAGCACTTACGTTAGGAACTTGTTTTTCGAAGTCTGTTGTTGCTACCATAACAATACATTCTTTACGTAACGTTTGTACTAAATCATCTGTTAATGTAGGATCTACTACATTCGCCATATTTCCACCTCCAAATATACTTACTATATCCTTATCATAACTTATTTTTTGAATTGCGAAAATATTATTTTTTCCCGCTATTATTCAAAAATATTACACTTCCATGATATACTTATACTGATAGAATTCGTATTGAGGTGACGAAATGAGAGTCAAGTGTATGATTTGTGATAAAAAAGATATGTTAGATGATGAAAATCCTATGGCAAAAAAACTACGTAACCGCCCTATTCATACATATATGTGCATGGAATGTTCGGAACGAATTGCAGAACGTACGATGGAACGTCATGCAAGTGGTAATTTCCGATTATACCGTGATAAAAAAGTCGAAGACGATTGGTAAAATGTAAATAAGTCCTTAATCATATAGATAAGGACTTATTTATATTTTTCAGGTTCACGATTCATTTGATCCAAAAAACAATCAATAGCTTCTAACGGAAACCTTGCAGATTTTCTTTCTCCATTCATTTCATATGTAATCAAATACATTTCTTCATTCTTTTTAACTTCCACATTCTTTAATTTATGTTCTTCATATATCATATTTTCAAATAACAAATACGTTTCTTGTGCAGCACGATCATCTGGACGTGCTTCGGCAACTGTTTTAATTGTTAACCAATTATATAACGCATCTTGTACTGAACGCATAAAAATTTGCCCCCTCACCCTGCTTTTTGTTGTCTCGCTTGACGTAAACGCAACCTATAAATCCCAAGTACAATTGCCGCTACAACAAGGCCCTCTCCAACAGGTAAAAAAACTGCAAAGAAAGTTAAAACTGTACATCCAATCGCTAACGATATATATATCACTATATTTTTTATTATTGATAGTTTTCTTGCAAAACCTAAATTATACACAAGTGCACTTAATATAATAATGATGCCATACAGCAACCACATCCCTAGTTCCGGATTTTCATCAACTTTACATAATTTCGCAAAAAACGACATTCTTTCTAACATCATTCATCCCCCTTTCTCACAAGAAACAAATTTTATTTATGTACTTAATACAAGAGTAACCCGCAAAAAAAATACTGTCCACAAAAAAGAGTAAATATTCCAAAAATAAATACAATAAAAAACAGCCACCCCTCAAAGGTAGCTGTTCTATTATTTTACGCTTCTACAGATTTCTTTTTCTTAGCAGCTCTTTCGCGCTCGCTCTTATCAAGAATCTTTTTACGTAGACGAATTGATTCTGGAGTTACTTCACAGAACTCGTCATCGTTTAAGTACTCTAATGACTCTTCTAAAGTCATTAAGCGTGGTTTTTTCATTGTTGAAGTTTGATCTTTCGTCGCAGAACGAATATTAGTTTGTTGTTTCATTTTTACAACGTTAACTGTTAAGTCATTCTCACGAGTATGTTCTCCAACAATCATACCAGCATATACTTCTGTACCTGGTTCAACGAAGATTACACCACGGTCTTCAACTTGCATAATACCGTATTGTGATGCTTTTCCTGTTTCAAGTGAAACTAGAACACCTTGGCGACGTCCACCAACTTGTCCAGCGTGTACTGGTTGGTAGCAATCGAATGTATGGTTTAAAATACCGTAACCACGAGTTAATGTTAAGAATTCTGTTGTGTAACCAATTAAACCACGTGCTGGAACCATGAAAGTAAGGCGAACTTGACCGTTTCCGTTATTCACCATATCTAACATTTCACCTTTACGTGCACCCATAGATTCCATAATAGAACCAGTGTATTCTTCAGGTACATCGATTTGCACGCGCTCTACAGGCTCACATCTTACGCCATCAACTTCTTTAATAATTACTTCAGGCTTAGATACTTGTAGTTCATAACCTTCACGACGCATGTTTTCAATTAGGATAGATAAATGTAATTCCCCGCGTCCAGATACGATCCACGCATCAGGAGAATCTGTATTATCTACACGTAAACTTACATCTGTTTCTAATTGTGAACGAAGACGCTCTTCAATTTTACGAGATGTAATGAATTTACCTTCACGACCTGCAAATGGGCTGTTATTTACAAGGAATGTCATTTGTAGTGTTGGCTCATCAATACGTAATAATGGTAAAGCCTCTTCATGCTCAACCGGACATACCGTTTCACCTACGTTAATGTCTTCCATACCCGAAACAGCTACTAAATCTCCAGCTTTTGCTTCTTCAATTTCTTGACGTTTTAATCCAATGTAACCAAATAATTTCGTTACACGGAATTGTTTTACAGTTCCATCAACTTTCATTAATGCAACTTGTTGTCCTACTTTCATTGTACCACGGAATACGCGTCCAACCCCGATACGACCAACATAGTCATTGTAATCAAGAAGTGCTACTTGGAATTGAAGTGGCTCTTCGCTGTTATCAACTGGTGCTGGAATATGTTCAATAATTGTGTCAAACAATGATTTCATATTCTCTTCTTGATTTGCTGGATTTGAATCTAAGCTTGCTGTTCCGTTCATTGCTGATGCAAATACAACTGGGAACTCTAATTGATCTTCGTTTGCACCAAGTTCGATGAATAAGTCAACTACTTCATCAACTACTTCATCAGGGCGAGCGAAGTCACGGTCAATTTTGTTTACAACAACGATTGGAGTTAAGTTTTGCTCAAGAGCTTTCTTTAAAACAAATCGTGTTTGTGGCATACAACCTTCATATGCATCAACAACAAGTAGAACACCATCAACCATTTTCATGATACGTTCTACTTCTCCACCGAAGTCAGCGTGACCAGGTGTATCTAAAATGTTAATTCTTTTATCTTCATAGTGAATCGCAGTATTCTTCGCTAAAATTGTAATACCACGTTCTCTTTCTAGATCGTTTGAGTCCATTGCGCGTTCTTCAATATGTTCATTCGCACGGAACGTCCCCGCTTGACGTAATAACTGGTCAACAAGTGTTGTTTTACCATGGTCAACGTGGGCAATAATTGCTATATTTCGTAAATCTTGTCGTTTTTTCAACATGTCCAACTCCTAATGTCTTTTTAATCCTTCTCTATTATAAGAGCGAAGGGGATACAATGGCAATCAAAATAAAATCAAGAATGAAAATATAGTTGTATTCTTACTTTTGTGAAAGTAAAATGAGATTGGAGGGTGAAGAAATGGAACACATTCAATATCGCTTTTTATTAACTGCAATTATCGGTGTTATTTTCTTAATCGGTATCGGCATTATGGTTGCTGAAAATAGTCCCATCGGTATTATTATTTGCATTATCGGCACATTTGTTACAGTTGGATACGGTTTTGTAACAAAAAGAAAAATGCGTAAATCGAAATAACGTCAAAAAGTAAGAAGCGCTTATACAGCCTCTTACTTTTTTTGTTACTCCGCTATAAATCGTAACAACTCTTCATACACTCCTGGTTTTGCAACTAATACGCTGCTCTTCTCTACGATAGAAAGCGGGGATCCAGAAAAAGTTGTCACCTTGCCTCCAACTTCCTCTACAATTATCTGTCCCCCACCAAAATCCCATGGTGATAATCTCGGCGTTACATATGCATCTATTCTTCCTGTTGCAACGTATACCATCTCTAACGCTGCACAGCCATATGATCTCGTGCCTCTTGCTTTCTTAACCAGCGCCATCATACTTTCCTTATTAAGCATTGGATTGTCGGTAAGCCATATCGCATTTAAAGCTACAATACCTTGCTCTACAGTTCCTTTTTCCAATAAAGGTATTGGTACTTCATTACAAAATGCTCCAGCTCCCTTTACCGAATGGTATAATTCATCATGAACTGGATCATAAATGAGTCCAACCTTTCCGATACCGTTCTCATAAATTCCAATTGAAATTGCGAAATTTCTTTTTTGATGAACAAAGTTCATCGTGCCATCAATTGGATCAATTAACCAAACAACCCCATCAGAAGAAGTTACCTCATCTCCATAACCTTCTTCTCCTAAAATATTATGGTTCGGGAATGTTTCTTTAATTTTCCCAATTAAAAACTGTTCTATTTCTCGGTCCATATTTGTTACTAAATCAGCTGCATTGGATTTCGTTTCTATAATAAGTGCTTTTTCCATTGATGCCTTTAAAAACTCTCCTGCATCTCGAATCCACTGTTTGGCGTGTGCATCGATGTCTTTCCATACTTCTTGCATGTTTAAACACTCCGATCTATACTGTTCACAGAAAAAACGAACCCTTTATAAGGTTCGCACCAACTAATTTTTTATACATATACTATTATTACGCTTCTAAACGAATCATTTCAAGTCTTAACACTTCTAACTTTTGTACACACTCTTCTTTTTTCAGTTTATCATTTTCCATCATCGCATCATATAAAGTTGCTAATTCATAATCTAGCTCCAAACGTAGCACCGGTATTCTCTTTTCAGCATCTGTTCTCTTTAACGCATTAATCACCTGTCTCATATTATTTGCCTCCTCCCAATATTCGTCTGCCCTCGGACTGGAATTGATTCAATTTTCTGATTTTTTGTTTTATACTATACTATGTTGGATAAATCATCTATGCAACAAAATTATATTTTTTTATTTAAATTTTTTTGTGCTGTTTTTTTTATGAATAGTACAAGCTATGCTAAAATAAAAGCAAAATAGGAGTTGGAGGAACAATCATGACACTACAAACATTCAAGTCAACTGATTTTGAGGTCTTTACAGTTGATGGTCTCGAAGAACGAATGAGTGCAATTAAAACGAACATTCATCCTAAGCTTGAAGCTTTAGGGGAACAGTTTGCAACGTATTTATCCAAACAAACTGATGAGAACTTTTTTTATCATGTAGCAAAACATGCACGCCGCAAAGTCAATCCACCAAACGATACTTGGGTTGCTTTTTCAACAAATAAACGCGGTTATAAAATGCTGCCACATTTCCAAATTGGATTATGGGGTACTCATGCCTTCATATACTTTGGTTTAATCTATGAGTGTCCACAAAAAGTGGAGACGGCTCACGCCTTCTTAGAACATTTAAATGATTTAAAAACAAATATTCCAAATGACTTCGTTTGGTCCATTGACCATACTAAACCAAGTGTAAAATTACATAAAACACTTGAAACAGAAGACTTACAAAAGATGATTGAACGTCTAGCTACTGTGAAAAAAGCAGAATTATTAGTTGGTATTCATATATCACCAGAGGAGTTTTCAGCAATGACCAACGAACAATTCCTTGCTAAGATTGAATCTACGATGCAATCACTCCTTCCTTTATATGCACTTTGTAATCGATAGTAGAAAACGGACAATTTATATTGTCCGTTTTTAGTTGTTATCACATTATATCACTTCAGTTTTCATTTTTCAAAATTTTTTTACATTTTCACAAGCTTTTGTTCTTCAGTTTCTTTCGCCCTTTGAATCGCACGGTATATAGAATATCCACTTACTTCTTGAAACTCTTTATCAATTTTCTTCTCTTCTGCTTTAGATGGAACAATCTCTTTAAAACGACGATATAATCCCATTAATTCTTCTCTTATAATTCCTTTTTCATATGCTTTCTCAATTGCTTCATAAAACTTCACAATTACAACCATTTCCTCATTTGACCAATTATAATCTAACGGATATTGATATTCCATTTCGCACCTCATTTATCATTTCTTCTTATTTCAATATGCTATCTTAAAGGGATTTTTTTCTTCTTCACTATAGCCACTTTGCATTATACACTATTTATTCATTGTGATGGAATTGTCTTCCTCTATAAGTTAATTGGAAATAACTATTTAACATACTCACTGTAAAAATATTTTTTTCTATACATCTATAATTATTGGTGATATAATGCTTTTGTTTTATAGAAAATAAAGTGAACCTACCATCTCAAAAATGCTTTTGTGATTGGCAGAAAAACAAGTCTCATTCTAAAAAGCACTTAACTTTTTTAGAACAAGATTATATAAAACAAACTCTAATAAATATTATGAAAAAGAAGGGGTGTATAGATTGTCCCAATACGAAACACCATTGTTTACCGCTTTAGTTGAGCACAGTAAGCGAAATCCAATTCAATTCCATATTCCTGGTCACAAAAAAGGACAGGGCATGGATCCTACATTTCGCGAATTTATTGGGCATAATGCATTAGCAATTGATTTAATTAATATTGCGCCGCTCGATGATTTACATCATCCAAAAGGTATGATTAAAGAAGCACAAGATTTAGCAGCCGCTGCATTTGGTGCAGATCATACTTTCTTTTCTATTCAAGGTACAAGTGGTGCAATAATGACAATGGTGATGAGCGTGTGCGGTCCTGGTGACAAAATCCTAGTGCCACGAAACGTGCATAAATCAGTAATGTCAGCTATTATTTTCTCAGGTGCAAAACCGATTTTCATGCATCCTGAAATCGATCCAAAACTTGGTATTTCACACGGAATCACAATTCAATCTGTCAAAAAGGCACTTGAAGAGCATTCAGATGCGAAAGGCTTACTTGTTATTAATCCAACATACTTTGGCTTTGCTGCGGACTTAGAACAGATTGTCCAATTAGCCCATTCTTATGATATCCCTGTACTAGTTGATGAGGCTCATGGTGTTCATATTCATTTTCACGATGAATTGCCGATGTCAGCGATGCAAGCCGGTGCAGATATGGCAGCAACAAGTGTTCACAAATTAGGAGGATCTTTAACGCAAAGTTCTATTCTTAACGTGAAGGAAGGCCTTGTGAACGTTAAACATGTTCAATCTATTATTAGCATGCTTACGACTACATCAACTTCTTACATCTTGTTAGCATCCCTAGATGTTGCTAGAAAACGTCTTGCTACAGAAGGAACAGCACTCATAGAACAAACAATTCAATTAGCGGAACAAGTTCGTGATGCTATTAATGCTGTTGAGGATCTTTACTGTCCTGGGAAAGAAATGCTAGGTACAGATGCTACTTTTAACTACGATCCTACAAAGATAATTGTATCTGTAAAAGATTTAGGTATTACAGGCCATCAGGCTGAAGTATGGCTTAGAGAGCAATATAACATTGAAGTAGAACTCTCGGATTTATACAACATACTATGTCTTGTCACTTTTGGGGATACAGAAAGTGAGACAAATACACTTATTGCAGCATTACAAGATTTAGCAGCAACATTTAGAAATAAAGCCGATAAAGGTGTTCAAATACAAGTAGAAATTCCAGAAATACCAGTGCTAGCACTTTCTCCTCGAGATGCTTTTTATTCGGAAACAGAAGTCATTCCGTTTGAAAATGCAGCAGGTCGTATTATAGCTGATTTCGTTATGGTTTATCCGCCAGGGATTCCAATCTTTACTCCGGGGGAAATTATTACACAAGATAACTTAGAGTATATTCGTAAAAACTTAGAAGCGGGTTTACCTGTACAAGGTCCTGAAGATATGACATTACAAACATTACGTGTGATTAAAGAGTACAAGCCTATCAGTTGATAGGCTTTTCTTTCACCTTTTTTCTCTTTTCCCATACGATATTAAGTAATGTAACGTATAGGTGGGGATACTATTATGATTGTAATAGGCCGTTCTATTGTACATCCTTATATCACAAATGAATATGAGCCATTTGCAGCTGAGAAACAACAAATTTTATCGATAATGGCAGGAAATCAAGAAATTTATTCCTTCCGAACATCTGATGAACTCAGCTTTGATCTAAATTTGCGAGTGAATATTATTACTTCTGCATTAGAACTTTTTCAAAGTGGATTTCAGTTTCGCACATTTCAACAATCCTTTTGCAACCCCCAGTATTGGAAAAGAACACCACTTGGAGGATTCGAGCTACTACCAAACATACCCCCTTCCATTGCCATACAAGATATTTTCAAAAACGGAAAACTATATGGAACTGAATGCGCCACCGCTATGATCATTATTTTTTACAAAGCTTTACTATCATTATATGAGGAAGAAACTTTCAACCGTCTCTTTGCAAACCTTTTACTTTATACGTGGGACTACGATCAAGATTTAAAGCTCATAACAAAAACGGGTGGCGATCTTGTTCCAGGTGATCTCGTTTATTTTAAAAATCCACAAGTGAATCCAGCTACGATCGAGTGGCAAGGAGAAAATACAATCTATCTAGGAAATTTCTTTTTTTACGGACATGGCGTAGGTGTAAAAACAAAAGAGGAAATTATATACTCATTAAATGAACGACGAGTCCCTTACGCTTTTATTTCAGCTTTCTTGACCGATACTATTACCCGTATTGATAGCCGTCTCATGAGCCACTACGCCTCTCCTAGCACTCCACAGACATCGATAGGATTTATTCCGATTAGAGATGATGCAATCGTTGCAACAGTTGGCCATACAACTACAATTTATTAAAAAAAGCGCCTACATATGTAGGCGCTTCTTCTTATTTAAGCTTTTGTATGTTCTTTATGGTCACATTCGCAATGAGATCCACATTTTCCGTATAGTACTGTTGATTTTTCATCTTCAAAATGTCCGATTGTT
>NZ_WIPE01000074.1:270744-323631 GCF_009760835.1 Bacillus sp. EE-W1
CTTTTCATTTCCCCCTGAGTTTTAATAATAATCTACTTATTTATAATTAAGCTTTCGCCTTGTCTCTATTAGCACAGTCACAATTTGTACCACATTTTCCGTAAAGCACTGTCGTTTTTTCATCTTCAAAATGTCCGATTGTTCCTTCACATACTTGGCATACGATTGTTCCCATTTTTCATTTCCCCCTAAGTTTATGGTCCTAAAAACTTTTAGCTGTCCATTTCCTATCAATTATTGGGCTTTTGTATGCTCTGTGTGATCACATCCGCAAGATCCACATTTCCCGTAAAGTACCGTTACTTTCTCATCCTCGAAGTGTGCAATTGTACCTTCACAATCTTGACATACGATCGTTCCCATTTTTCATTTCCCCCTAAGTTTATAATCCCAAAAACTTTTGTAACCGCTTAACTTTCTGTCTTTATTTTAATATGTTATACTTTTTACGTCAATAGGTTTTTAGTATAACACATTAAATATTTTTAATTTAAATTAGTATGCGATATTCGAACAAAAAAACAGCCATATTTATACGTACGACTGTTTTACATTAATTATTCTTCATATTCCGCATGCAAAGAAGTAGATGGGACTAAAAATTTAAAAAACTGAGCTAACTCTGCTGCTTCCTCTTCTGACCCTAATTTAAAAACTTCCTGTATATGTTGCACATTCTCTACATCATCTCTTCCAAGTAAAGTAGACCTTCCTGTTTGCATACAAACAATGAGCAGCTTTCCAAAAAACATATTTGTATAAATAACACCAAAATCATAACGAGTATCATGTGTCATAAACCCCAAAAATCGTACCTTCACACTTTCATGCTCATCATACAATTTTTCAAACATCGGTTTCCACCTTTCTACATCACCTTTCATTAGTATATTAAACAAAAAAAGGAATACTCCTTTTAATTGTCAAAAAATTCAGTAGGATGTAGAATGATAGTATTCTACTAAGTTAGGAGGAACTTATATGCAACATGCCTTTATTACGCTTGTACCTAAATCCAATCAACAAACTGTTTCAACAGATGATATAAAACAACTTTTTCAGTACTATAAAACAGTTACTTCCAAAACTGGTGTTCAAATTAATTACGCTTATACAAATACCGCTTTTCCTTATGAAATTTTAGATACATCAGCAACAACATTAAAACTACAAGCTACTCACGATCGATATGACTCCATATATGTTGGTGTTGGTATAGAAAAGGAACAATCTTTTATTCAGATTTCTTTACCACCTAATGCAACATTCGGTGATAAAGGAAAAGCAAATGAATTTTGCCGTTTTCTAGCGAAGAAATTAGAAGGAGAATTACAATTATTTAATGGAAGAACAATGTATTTCTATAAGCGTTAATTTAAAAACAAAAATAAATGATTAGAAAGATCATACTATTTGTGCAAGTAAGAAGCATCGCTTTTCTCCTTGCACTTAGTATGACATACGCTATTACATACGCTAAGTACAAAAATATAAGAAAAAGAAAAATTTTATAATGAAGTTTATCACGACTTGACAATAATAACACTACTGAAAATCCACTCCATAAAACTAGATGAAAAAATGAAGCTAGTGTAATTTTCATAGCGTTACCTCCTTTTTCTTCCTATTATATGCTTCAGCTCTTCCCTCTTAACATTTTGAAGGTAGACTTTTCCAAATCCCACCTAATTCATCGTTGTATTTTTCTTTTTCAAATTCTCCAACTATTCTAATGCGAATATTCCTCGTTTTTAACAATACATTCTCTCATATCTCCTATAAGATAGATTATTCATTCATCGCATGGCATACTCCTTAAAGAGAAAAGATAGAAAGGATTTAATGATACATGGTATTTAGCAATTTGTTTTTCTTATGCTTTTTTTACCTGCAATTCTTTTCGTGTACTACTCAGTACGGAAAGAATTACAAAACATAGTTCTTCTATTATTTAGTTTATTATTTTATGCTTGGGGAGAACCAATATATGTCTTCCTAATGCTTTTTTCTATTTTCATCAACTATTGGTTCGAAATATGGCTTAATAAAGACCGACTGTCTAGTACAAATAGAAAAGTTATTCTGACTATAGCAATCGTTGTCAATACTGCTATACGCGGATATTTTAAATACGCTAATTTCTTAGTAAATAATATAAATGGCATTTTTCATACAAACATTGTACTAGAAAAAATCCCCTTACAATTGGGATTTCATTTTTCACTTTCCATGCAATGAGTTATATTATTGACATTTATAAGAAAAAAGTAGAAGCTCAGCGAAATCTATTTGACCTTGCACTATACTTTACTATTTTCCCACAATTAATAGCAGGACCCATTGTTCGATATAATACAATCGCTTTTCAATTACATGTTAGAACAGTTACTGCTGATAAGTTTTCAGAAGGAATTCGTCATTTTATCATTGGATTAGGAAAGAAGGTTTTAATTGCGAATCAATTAGGAGCTATTGCCGATGAAATATTTGCGATGGATCCAGCAACAATGAGCGTATCCACTTGGAAAATCTATCGTAATCTCTTCATTGTATGGGCGTTAACCGGATTTTGGCATGGAGCTAGTTGGACATTTATGATTTTGGGGTATTTATTACGGATGTTTAATCGCTTTAGAAAAGGCTGGTTTCGAAAAATTATTACAAAAATTATGTTGGCCGATTCAACACGTATACGTTATGTTTTTAGTGATTATTGGTTGGGTGTTCTTCCGCGCTGATAATTTTAGCTACTGTTCTAAATTTTCACAAGCAATGTTCGGATTAAATAGATCGTTGACTGACATTACGAGTTATTTCTATGTGATGAATTATTGGTTAATCTTTAATACTTGCTATTATTACATCCGCTCCATTTTTCTCTTGGATCAAGAATCAATTAGCAAATAAAAAGGTCGTCATTTTATCTCCACTTTATTACTTGAGTGTCTTAATCATAACTATGATGTATTTAACGAATGCAACTTACAATCCATTTATTTACTTCCGCTTCTAAAGGAGGGCTAACTATGAAAAATTTCACTAAAGGAATTTACTCATGAACAATTAGAAGATCTATACTTTAAGACCGATCATCATTGGAATATGAAAGGTGCATTTTATGCATACGAGCAAACAATGAAGCACATTGCTAATGAATCTAAAACATTTAAAGGTAATGCTGTTAATCGAGATGATTATAAAATAACTATAGAAAAACCGAATGGACACTTTATCGGTAGTTGGAATAAACAACTGTATAATTTAATAGAAACACCTGAAACAATCCCATATGTACAATTAAAGCAAAACCCAAATATGTGGGATAATTACACTGTATATCTCGGTCCAAAATCAGAAGAATCGATGAAAATGCCGATGAAGGAATTCTTTGCAGTGGACAAAAATAAGCTTTCACCAGACTATAGTTTCGTTTACAAAACAGACTATGCACAGATAAATATTTTAAATCCAGATGCAAAAACCAAACTACATGCTGTCATTATTAAAGATTCTTATGCAGATGCAACTTATCCTTTATTTGCACAAGAGTTTGAACAAACAACATTTATTGATCCACGATTTGCGGCAAGCAAAAATGTAAAACAAGAACTCGAAAAACTAAATGCTGATATCGTGTTATTCCTTTATAATGACACTAGTACAAATAAAAAATGTATCAATTTGAAAATAAAGAATAAAAAAAAACGTCTTCTAAATTTAGAAGACGTTTTTTTATAATTATTTTACAATGTGAATTGGCATTCCAAGAGCAACTTCAGCTGCTTCCATTGTGATCTCACCTAATGTTGGGTGAGCGTGGATTGTTTGAGCGATATCTTCTGCTGTCATTCCAGCTTCGATAGCTAAACCAATCTCAGAGATAATATCAGAAGCGCCTGCACCTGCAACTTGAGCACCTACAAGAAGACCATCTTCTTTACGTGTTACAAGTTGTAGGAAACCGTCAGTGCTGTTTAATGATAATGCACGACCGTTAGCAGCGAATGGGAACTTAGATACAGCTACTGTCATTCCTGCTTCTTCAGCTTGTTTCTTAGTGTAACCAACAGATGCTAATTCAGGATCAGTGAAGCATACTGCAGGAATTCCGATATAATCGATTGCTGATGCATGGCCACTAATTGCTTCAACAGCTACTTTACCTTCGTAAGAAGCTTTGTGAGCTAATGGTGGTCCAGGAACGATATCACCGATTGCATAGATGTTTGATACGTTTGTACGACATTGCTCATCGATTTCGATGATGCCGCGGTCAGTCATTTTAACTCCAACTTGCTCAAGACCAATTTCTTGAGTGTTTGGACGACGACCTACAGTTACTAATACGTAATCTGCTTCTACAGTTTGGATTTCACCTTTAACTTCAAAGCTAACTTTTACGCCAGTTTCTGTTTCTTCAACGCCTTTAGCCATAGCTTTTGTATGGATATTTACGTTACCTTTCTTTTGAAGAGCACGTTTAACAACAGAGCTCATAGCTTTTTCGAAACCAGCTAAGATTTCGTCGCCAGCTTCTACTACAGTAACTTCTGTACCGAAGTTAGCATATGCAGTTCCTAATTCCATACCGATGTAACCGCCGCCGATTACAACAAGTTTTTTAGGAATTTCAGGTAAGCTTAAAGCACCTGTAGAGTTGATAACACGTTTAGAGTATTTGAATCCTGGAATTTCGATTGGTGTAGAACCAGTTGCAAGAACAGCATTTTTAAACGTATACGTTTGTGCTGCATCTTCAGTCATTACGCGTAATGTGTTAGCATCTACGAAGTAAGCTTCACCGCGAATGATTTCAACTTTGTTACCTTTAAGAAGGCCTTCAACACCGCCAGTTAATTTCTTAACTACGCCGTTTTTCCATTCTTGAACTTTTGTAAAGTCAACTTTTACGTTCTCTGCAGTGATACCCATGTCATCAGAATGCATTGCATTCTCATAACGATGACCTGCATTGATTAACGCTTTTGAAGGAATACATCCAACGTTTAAGCATACGCCACCAAGGTTAGCTTTTTCGATAATTGCTACCTTTTGACCTAATTGTGCTGCACGAATTGCCGCAACGTATCCACCAGGACCTGCACCAACAACGACTGTATCTAATTCAATTGGGAAATCTCCTACTACCATTGTTATTACGCCTCCATTACTAATAATTGTGGGTCATTCAATAGACGTTTAATTTGGTTTAATGCTTTTTGAGCAGTTGCGCCGTCAATTAAACGATGGTCAAAGCTTAGAGATAATGCTAATACTGGAGCTGCAACGATTTCACCGTTTTTCACAACTGGCTTCTCAGCGATACGGCCGATACCAAGGATTGCTACTTCTGGGTGATTGATAACTGGAGTGAACCATTGTCCACCTGCAGAACCAATGTTTGTGATTGTGCAAGAAGCACCTTTCATTTCAGCCGGAGCTAAACGACCATCACGTGCTTTACCAGCAAGATCATTGATCTCGTTAGAAATAGTGAAGATAGACTTGCGATCTGTATCTTTAACAACTGGTACTAATAGACCTTTGTCTGTATCAGCTGCGATACCGATGTTGAAGTAATGTTTATGAACTACTTCTTGAGAAGCATCATCTAAAGAAGTGTTTAACATTGGGTATTCACGTAATGCAGATGTTAAAGCTTTAACAACGTATGGAAGGTAAGTTAATTTAATACCTTTGTCAGCTGCAACAGCTTTGAACTTCTTACGGTGAGCAACAAGTTCTGTTACATCTACTTCATCCATTAATGTTACGTGAGGAGCTGTATGCTTAGAGTTAACCATTGCTTTAGCAATCGCTTTACGGATACCACTCATTTTCTCACGAGTTTCTGGATATTCACCAGCTGGGATTGGTTGTGCTTTTGGTGCTTCTTCTTTCGCTGCTGCTGGAGTAGCTTCTACTGCTGCTGGAGCCTCAGTTGCTGCTACTGCTTGTCCACCATTTGCAAATGCATCGATGTCAGCTTTTACGATACGGCCGTTCTTACCAGAACCAGCTACTTTATGAATGTCTACGCCGTTCTCACGAGCATATTTACGAACAGATGGCATAGCGATTACGCGCTCATTTACTACTTCTGCAGTTGCTGCTGGAGTAGCTTCCGCTGCTGGAGCTTCTACTGCTGCTTCTTCAGCTTTTGGAGCTGCATCATGATCGTCACCTTTAAATTTAAGGTTTTCGTATCCAGGAGCATCAAATTTAATTAATGTATCTCCTACAATTGCAACTGTTCCTTCTTCTACAAGTACTTCAAGTACTTTACCTTTAACAGGAGAAGGGATTTCTACTACTGCTTTATCATTTTGTACTTCAAGAAGTACATCGTCTTCGTTTACTTCATCGCCTGGTTTAATAAACCATTTTACGATTTCACCTTCGTGGATACCTTCACCGATATCTGGTAGTTTAAATTCAAATGCCACGGAATTCAGCCCCCTGATTCATTTCATTATTATGGAATATGTACAAAAGAAACCAGCATGTGCTGATTTCTTTTGCACATGAAAAGCTAAAAATTAGAAGTTCATTACTTTGTTAACAGCTTCAACAATATCTTTATGGTTTGGTAACCATACGCTCTCAGCTTGAGAGAATGGGAATACTGTATCAGCAGCTGCAACACGTACAACTGGAGCTTCTAAGTTTAAGATTGCACGGTCGTTAATTTCCGCTACAACGTTAGCTGCAATACCAGCTTGTTTTTGTGCTTCTTGAACTACAACTACGCGGCCTGTTTTTTCAACAGAAGCGATGATTGTTTCGATATCTAATGGTTGAACTGTACGTAAGTCAACTACCTCTAAAGAGATACCTTCTTTTTCAAGTTCTTCAGCAGCTTTTAATGCAGCATGAACCATAGCACCGTAAGCGATAACAGATACATCTGTACCTTCACGTTTGATATCAGCTTTACCTAAATCAATTGTGTAATCGCCTTCTGGTACATCTTGACGGAATGAACGGTACAATTTCATATGCTCTAAGTAGATAACTGGATCGTTGTCACGAATCGCAGAGATTAAAAGACCTTTTGCATCGTATGGAGTAGATGGAATAACAACTTTTAGACCAGGTTGTTGAGCCACTAATCCTTCTAAGCTATCAGCATGTAGTTCAGGAGTATGAACACCGCCACCGAATGGAGAACGAATTGTTACTGGAGCAGTCCAACGTCCACCAGAACGGTAACGCATACGAGCTAATTGACCAGAAACTGAATCCATTACTTCATAAATGAAACCGAAGAATTGGATTTCTGGAACTGGACGGAAGCCTTCTAATGCAAGTCCAACTGCAAGTCCACCAATACCAGACTCTGCAAGTGGAGTATCCATTACACGATCTTCACCGAATTCAGCTTGTAAACCTTCAGTAGCACGGAATACACCGCCGTTTACACCAACGTCTTCACCAAACACAAGTACGTTAGGGTCATTTTTCATTTCAACGCGTAAAGCATCAGTGATTGCTTGAATCATTGTCATTTGAGCCATGGCTTACTTCGACTCCTTTTCTTTGTAAATTTCATATTGTTCAGCTAAGTTGTAAGGCATTTTTTCGTACATGATTTCCATTAAATCAGTAACTTTTTGTTTTGGAGCTTGGTCAGCCTTAGCAATTGCTTGTTTGATATCTTCTTTTGCTTCTTCGATTACTTTCTCTTCAACTTCTTGAGACCATAGGCCTTTGTTTTCTAAGAATGCACGGAAGCGTACGATTGGATCTTTTTGTTCCCATTCGTTCTCGATATCTTTTGTACGGTAACGAGTTGGGTCATCACCAGCCATTGTATGTGGACCGTAACGGAATGTTAAAGTCTCGATTAAAGTAGGGCCTTCTCCGTTTACTGCACGCTCACGAGCGAAAGCAGTTGCTGCGTATACAGCTAATGGATCCATACCGTCTACTTGAATTCCGTAAATACCTGCTGCTACTGCTTTTTGTGCTACAGTTTTAGCTGCAGATTGCTTTTCTACTGGAGTAGAGATTGCATAACGGTTGTTTTGTACAACGAAGATTGCTGGAGCTTTGAATGCACCCGCAAAGTTCATACCTTCGTAGAAGTCACCTTGTGAAGCACCACCGTCACCAGTGTAAGTAATTGCAACAGATTTTTTCCCACGTAGTTTCATACCTAACGCAACACCAGCAGTTTGGATGATTTGCGCACCGATAATGATTTGTGGAGCAAGTGCATTTACATTCTCAGGCATTTGGTTACCCATGAAATGTCCACGAGAGAATAAGAATGCTTGGTATAATGGTAAACCGTGCCATACTAATTGTGGCACATCACGATATCCTGGTAAGATGAAATCTTCTGCTTCAAGTGCGAAATGACTTGCTAATTGAGAAGCCTCTTGTCCAGCTGTTGGTGCGTAGAAACCTAAACGTCCTTGACGGTTTAAAGAAATAGAACGTTGATCTAGTACGCGAGTATACACCATACGGCGCATTAATTCTTTTAATTGATCATCAGATAATTCAGGCATAGCCGCTTCATTCACAACTTCGCCTTTTTCATTTAAAATTTGTAATGTCTCAAATTGAGCTGCGATAGCTTTCATTTGCTCATCAACATTAAATAGGGTCTTTTTTGTTTTAGTACCCATTCCGTTCACCTCTTCCTCTCTTGAACCATATTCTGAAACGCTTTCACTATCTATTAGCTAGACTGAAAACGCAACAATGTAAACCAACAAATTTATCTGTCGGTTGAGAATAATTTTGTGTACCTAACAATCTGTACTAATGTTTTTTCAGAAACATATTAATACAATCTTGATCACGTTTTTTAGTTTACAACTATTCTAATTACGATGTCAATTACTTTGGATACGTTTTTTTATAAATAATCTGCAGGTTTCTTCTACACAAACGTGTTTTTATTTTTCACATCTGTATTAGTAAGCATTAACCTACTGTTATATTATTCCCTTTTCAACTTATTTTTTCTCTTAGAATAATATGTAAACGATTTAATTCTCTTTAGTTTTTCTCTCTTCTTAGCAAAAATATACAAACTCTTCTTCCTTTTATAGGTAATTACCCATACATTTCTATCCTTCCCTCCATACATTATAGTAACCGCAGTGTTAGCGGGAAATGATAAAGGAGGTCATCTCATGTACGGATACTCATATTGCTATCCAACTTGTTCAAATCCATCCTACGGTTATGGCGGTTCTTGTGGCGGGTCTGGACGCGGCTTCGCCTTAATCGTTGTGTTGTTTATTCTTTTAATTATCGTTGGTGCTGCTTGCATTCGCTAATGTAAAATGAAACAACTATGGAAAGAAACAGACGGCTTTGCCGTCTTTTCTTTTTATTACATACATAAATATTCTATAGTAAAACACTTTCCAAAGTGCTTCCCTACTTGTCGATGACTTTTTCCACCTCCTTTGGTAGACTAAAGAAGAAAGGAGAGATTACATATGCTTACAATGAAAGATGTAATTCGCGAAGGAGATTCTATTTTGCGAAACGTTGCAGAAGAGGTATCAATGCCGGCGAGCGAAGAAGATACAACTACCCTTAAAGAAATGATTGAATTTGTAATAAATAGCCAAGATCCTGAAATGGCTGAAAAATATAGTTTGCGCCCTGGAATCGGATTAGCGGCTCCACAAATCGGTATTTCGAAGAAAATGATTGCGGTTCATGTAACTGATACGGACGGTACGTTATATAGTCATGCATTATTCAACCCAAAAATCATTAGTCATTCTGTTGAACGTACATATTTACAAAGTGGAGAAGGCTGTCTATCAGTAGACCGCGAAGTACCTGGTTATGTCCCTCGTTACACAAGAATTACAGTGAAAGCAACATCTATCAACGGCGAAGAAGTAAAATTACGTTTAAAAGGTTTACCAGCAATCGTATTTCAGCATGAGATTGACCATTTAAATGGTGTTATGTTCTATGATCACATTAATAAAGAAAATCCATTTGCTGCTCCTGACGATTCAAAACCTTTAGAGCGATAATAAAAAAAGGCGGAAGTTAATCTTCCGCCTTTTTTTATATGAAATGGGTTCCATATTCACTTATAGCAATCCAGCCCATTTTAATCCATGATATATGCCGTCTTCACTAACATCCTTTGTCACGTGATTTGCAAGTTTTTTCAAGTCTTCATGACCATTACCCATCACAATACCTGTCCCAACTGCTTCGATCATTTCTAAATCATTTAAACCATCTCCAAATGCATACACTTGTTCACGGTTAAATCCTAATTTTTCAATGAATTTCTCAATTCCTTTTGCCTTCGAACCACCATTCGGAATAATATCCATTGAATATGCATGCCAGCGAATAAAATGAAAGTCTGGATAATGATTAATAAACTTTTCTTCTTCATTCACTTCACAGAAAAGAAGTGTTTGATAAATATTACGTTTCTCATAGAAATCAGGTTCATATGCCGGATGCTCAAAATTTAAGCTTCCAAAACCTTCCTTCACATAATCATGATATTCCACCGATGCTCTCATTTCTTGATGATCAAGATATACAAGTGGATATCCTTCTTGTTTTGCAAACTGAGTAAACTTATGTAAGGCAGCTGGATGTAACGGGTTATTAAATATTACCTCATCTTCAAATACAACGTACTGTCCATTAAAGCTAACATAATTATGTATATTGAGTTCCTCACGAATATCTTCAAACATAAATGGCGCACGTCCTGTCGCAATTGCTACATGCACACCTTTCTCTTGTAAATGTCTTACTGCATCTCGTGTAGATTGCAGAATCTTCTTATCATGATCTAATAATGTTCCATCAATATCAAAAAAGACAATTTTATCATTCATTTGTCAAAATCCTTTCTGTTACTCTATATTCCTATTTTGATTATCGCTTTTCAAATTCTAAAAAAAAGTATAACATATTAAACATCTGTGAAGAAAGCGTTCACTTTCTGACCTTATTTATGAAACCTGCATATATATATTAGTAAAAAATGTGGATACTTGTTCGTATGAATTTTCTTTTCTATTCTTTCTCATACTATACCTATAACTAACGGCTACTAATCGTTACTATAGAATAACTTTCCCTGTATGAGAAAGGACAAGATTCAACATTCACTTTTGTCTTCTTTCTTATATCAGAGACGGAGTTTTCACTAGTAATATGCATGTTTTAAATAAGGAAAGGAAGGAGTAATCATGCTGAAGAAGCTGAAGAAAAAGCTCAAGCGTTATTTAAAAGATCTAGTCCGTAAAAAGACAATCGCTTAAATTGTGCCCATTTCGGGCTTTTTCTTCATTCTCATTCGAAAAAACATGAAAATCGTGACTGTTTGCTTTATAATAAGTAACAGATAATGCAAAACATAGACAAGGAGAGGTTTTCCAAATGATTTTTAAAGTATTTTATCAAGTAAAATTGACTGAGGTTCCAGTACGTGAAAATACAAAAGTTTTATATTTAGAGGCTACGTCTGAAAAGGATGTTCGTAAGAAATTAAATAAGTTCGCATATAATATCGAGTTCGTTCAGTCTGTTACTGGTGCTCATCTTGAATATGAAAAAGAAAACGCTGATTTAATATTAGCGGAAATCGTATAGTCATATGAAATTTCTAAAGAATGATCAAGCTGCCGTTTTTGCTTTAGGTGGACTTGGTGAAATCGGTAAAAATACATATGCTGTTCAATTTCAAGATGAAATTATTATTATTGATGCTGGAATTAAATTTCCAGAAGACGAACTCCTCGGAATCGATTATGTAATACCAGATTACACTTATTTTGTGCGAAACGAAGATAAAATTAAAGGATTATTCATTACACATGGTCACGAAGATCATATCGGTGGAATTCCTTACTTATTACGTCAAGTAAACATCCCGATTTATGGCGGAAAATTAGCAATTGCACTAATCAAAAACAAATTAGAAGAGCACGGATTACTTCGTAAAGCAAAACTTTATGAAATTCAAGAAGATGATGTTATTAAATTTAAAAAGACATCTGTTTCCTTCTTCCGTACAACTCACAGTATCCCAGATTCATACGGAGTTGTTGTGAAAACACCTCAAGGACAAGTTGTTCATACTGGCGATTTCAAATTTGATTTCACACCAGTCGGTGAACCAGCGGACTTAACAAAAATGGCTGAAATCGGAAAAGACGGCGTACTTTGTCTCTTATCTGACAGTACAAACAGTGAAGTTCCAAACTTTACAATGTCTGAGCGCCGTGTTGGTGATAGTATTCAAGATATTTTCCGCAAAGTAGAAGGTCGTATTATCTTTGCAACCTTTGCATCAAATATCCATCGTCTACAACAAGTTGTTGAAGCGGCTGTTGAAAACAATCGTAAAGTGGCTGTGTTCGGTCGCAGTATGGAAGCGGCGATTGAAATCGGACAAAACCTTGGTTATATTCGCTGTCCGAAGGATACATTCATAGATACAGCTCAACTAAACCGCCTACCGGCTAATAAAGTTGTTATTTTATGTACAGGTAGTCAAGGTGAGCCAATGGCAGCACTTTCACGTATTGCTAATGGTACTCATCGTCAAATTCAAATCATTCCTGGCGACACAGTTGTTTTCTCTTCTTCACCAATCCCTGGTAATACAATTAGTGTAAGCCGTACAATTAACATGTTGTATCGTGCTGGTGCTGATGTAATCCACGGAAAACTGTCAAACATTCATACGAGTGGACACGGTGGACAAGAAGAACAAAAACTAATGCTTCGTCTAATTAAACCGAAGTATTTCATGCCAATTCATGGTGAATACCGCATGCAACGTATGCATATGAAGTTAGCAAACGATTGTGGTATTCCAGAAGAAAACTGTTTCATCATGGATAATGGAGATGTTCTTGCTCTTCGTTCTGATGAAGCAAGCGTAGCTGGTAAAATACCATCTGGATCTGTCTATATTGACGGAAATGGTATTGGAGATATCGGTAATATCGTGTTACGCGATCGTCGTATTCTTTCTGAAGAAGGACTTGTTATTGTAGTTGTAAGCATTGATATGAAAGAGTTTAAAGTTGCAGCAGGACCTGATATTATCTCACGTGGTTTTGTGTATATGCGCGAAAGTAGTGATTTAATTAATGATGCTCAAACATTAATTACAACTCATTTAGAAAAAGTAATGGAGCGTAAAACAACACAATGGTCTGAAATTAAAAATGAAATTACAGATACATTAGCACCATTCCTATATGAGAAAACGAAACGTCGCCCAATGATTTTACCAATCATTATGGAAATATAAGAAAAAGGACAATACCTTCATGGTATTGTCCTTTTCTCTTATCTTAAAAAGTGTTTAAAACGATCTACTTCATCGTCATGACCAATTACAATTAATATATCTCCCGCTTGAATATTTTCCGTAGCTCGAGGAGATACAATAACTTCTTTACCACGTTTAATCGCTACAATATTCAATCCAAACTTCGCACGAATATCTAATTCGATTAAAGAATGACCATCAATTTTTTTATTTGCAATAATCTCTACAATACTATGCTCATCTGAAAGCTCAAGATAGTCTAATACATTACTTGATGCAATATTATTAGCAATCCTTTTTCCCATATCACGCTCGGGGTGCACAATGTGATCTGCCCCTATTTTACTTAACACTTTTTCATGGTAATCATTTTGAGCTTTTACAGTAATATTTTTTACACCTAACTCTTTTAAAATTAATGTTGTTAAAATACTTGAATTTAAATTGTCTCCAATAGCAACGACTACATGATCAAAATTACGAATACCAAGACTTTTTAATACCATCTCATCTGTTGAATCTGCAATTACAGCATGTGAAGCTATATTTGCAAACTCATTAATTTTATCTTCATCTGAATCAATTGCCATTACTTCCATACCTAATTGAGCGAGTTCTCGGCAAATGCTTCCACCAAAACGTCCAAGGCCAATGACAGCAAATTCTTTCTCTTTTTCACCCACAGGAATTCCTCCAATAACATCGAATACTATGTATTTTTATTGTAACATACTTTAGATTTGCTACAAAAACCTGTATATCATTCTTATTTTTGTTTTTGCATATAAAAATACTGTTGTAAATAAAATGCGATACTGAAAATTAACATACCAAATACAAATATATTTCCAAATGAACTAAATGTTTCAAAAACGAATAATAACGTTTCTTGTCCGAAGAAAGCAAATAATAGTTGTGTAAATGCGAATAGCAATGCCAATATATAATGATGTTGATGGAATAAATAATGTGTTGCACCTAAAAAAGCGATAAACGAAATAATGAAAATCCACCAATTTTCTAAAAACAGTTGCCAATTAGTAAATTGATATCCATTTACTAATATCGCAATAATTCCTATAACAGCCATCGTTGGCACACTCCAAAATAATGCTCGCCCTCTAAAGAAGCGTGTTCCTTTAACATCACCTTTTTCATGTGCAATGTATGTGAGTACTACCGTACTTATGTACAAAACTGAAAGAATTGTTAAAACGATAATAAGCCAAAAATGTAATTGATAATACTCATGCTCTATGTTTGTCACGATAGCCGCTAACATACACGGGATTAACATTCCAGTCCAACCATCTACTTTTCTTTCATTCCAAAACACTGTGTTACCAATCCGTATCCCTAACAACATAAAAATAATGATACCTAGTACAAATAATGTCGTTTTATTCCCTACTAAACTCGTCGAGAAAGCAATTAATCCAATAAATAAAAAGAGCACAAACCCATTCATAATTTCTAATACAGGTGATAAATATCTTTTCACCCATTTATATGTTTCGTCATATTCGTGATTATCTACTAAACGGTAGGCATAAAAACTTATCCCAAAATACACCGCCGCAATAATAACATACGCATATAAGACGAAACACAACATTGCACTGCTAATTTGCACGTAATTCCCCACCCTTTTTTCTATGTTTCACCTTGATTTTACACACTTTCTACACGAAATGTAAACATATATAAGCTAGTTAACTAATCATCTTCTCAATAAGCGATAATGAATAATGAGCAGCGGCTCAAAACCGCTGCTCATTACTTTATCCATTTGTATGCCCATGTGTATCCAAAACAAATATGAAAGATGTTTTCGTCTTGGAACTAACAAGTACCCACTGTAAGTTTTTTCAAAGTTGGCGAGCGAGTTTACTTTCTAGTTCCTTTCCACTTTACATATTGATCTAAAAATGCGATAGCTTTCTCAATAACCTCTTCATCTGGTTTTAATTTTGCATGATGTAAACCATATTCTGAATTTACCCCAAGCCAAAACATAAATCCAGGAATCTCTTGAAGCATATAACCAAAATCTTCCCCTGTCATTGCCTCAGTACATGTAATTACATTCATATCAGTTTGTTCACTTACAAACTGCATAAACTCTCTCGTTAATACTTCATGGTTATATACTTGATGATACATCGCTCCATAGTCAATAACAGCTTCACATTGGAAGGAAGCTTCTATACCTGCAACAATTGCCTCAATCCTACTTTTAACACGCCTCATTGATTCCACTGATAAAGTTCGAATCGTTCCTTCTAACCGAGACTTTTCTGCTATGATATTTTGAACTGTACCACCTGTTATTTTTCCGATTGTAATCACTGCACTATCAAGAGGATTCACATTACGACTAATAACGGATTGAAGTTGTGTAACAAGGTGACTTGCCGCTACAATCATATCATTTGCAGTATGCGGGTAGGCTGCATGTCCACCTTTCCCTTTCAAATCAACATATAACTCTGATGTATTTGCAAATAATAGCCCCTCTTTTGTGGCAATTGTTCCTACAGCGTATTCAGGTGCAATATGAAGACCAAGAATTATATTCGGCTTCCATTCTTTTAACTCTTCACTCTCTAACATAGGAAGAGCCCCTCCTGGCCCTTCTTCAGCTGGTTGGAATAGAAACACAAGGTCATCATCTATTCTTTCTGTTACAGCTGCTGTTAGAAGGCCTAAACCGATTGTTGTATGCAAATCGTGTCCACATGCATGCATCATTCCTTCATGAATAGAAGCAAACTCATATCCAGTTTCTTCGGTAATTGGTAAACCGTCTATATCTGCGCGATAACCGATAATTTTTTCTGGATTTTTTCCATTTACTTTAACAATGACACCCGTTTTCCATACTTTCACTTCCACATATTCATTCGAAAGCGTTCCTATGTAATCTAAAATATACTGTTGTGTTTTCCACTCTTTAAATCCAATTTCCGGTATTTTGTGTAAGTCTCTACGAATTTGAACGAATTTGCTTACTGCCATTTTTGCACCTCTATCTATAAAAAGCGCAAGAGCCTGTTATGCTCTTACGCTTTTTTTGTGTTTATTTCTCTGGGTTTAATTGACGAAGCTCTTGTTTAATTTCAGTTTTTGCTTTTGTCTTCTCATCAATCTCTTTAATTACACGTGCTGGAGTACCGGCAACAACTGTATATGGAGGTACATCTTCTGTTACAACAGCTCCTGCTGCTACAACTGCACCCTTACCTACTGTAACTCCCTCTAACACAACTACGTTTGCACCAATTACAACATCATCTTCAACGATAACTGGTTTTGCTGAAGGCGGCTCAATAACACCTGCAAGTACTGCACCTGCACCTACGTGACAGTTCTTACCAACAGTTGCACGTCCACCAAGTACCGCGTTCATGTCAATCATAGTACCTTCACCAATTACAGCACCGATATTAATTGTTGCATTCATCATAATAACAGCGTTGTCGCCGATTTCAACGTGATCACGAATAATCGCGCCTGGCTCAATACGAGCTTTAATACCTTTTAAATCAAGCATTGGAATTGCAGAATTACGACGGTCATTTTCAACAACGTAATCAACGATGTGCTTGCTATTTTCATCAAGAATTGTCTTAATTTCAGACCATTCTCCAAATAATACACCAGACTTTTTATTTACAAATGCTTGTACCGTTTCAGGGAATGTTACTTCTTTTAAATCCCCTTTTATGTATACCTTTACAGGAGTTTTCTTTTCACTTTTTTGAATAAACGAAATAATTTCGTTAGCGTCCATCATTTTCATTCTTGTTGCCTCCTAAATCCATTTATAATGTTACTCTACCAAACGATAGAGCGAGTAGCAAGATAATAATCCTATTTTTCCATTTGAATTTCTTCTATAATTTCTAAAAATGCCCTTACTTGCTTCAATTGTCTGGCCGATTCACTCGTCAATAACCATGTTTCTCTCGTTAATTGAACAGGTGTTTTATACATATTTTCCTGTACTTCTTTTAAAACAGTAGAAGGTAAAAGAGCATAACCTATACCATTTAAAACGAGTTGCTTGCAAGTCTCAATTTGATCAACCACAATTGTTCTCTTAGGTGGATTAGAAAATAAACCATACCACCAATTTTGTATTTGTCCATAATAAGTCGAATCACTTTTAAATTGAATAAATGGTCTATTTGTTTCTTTTAACATCGTAATATCTTTTATTTCTTTATCCACTAAATAAAGTTCATCTTCAAATAATTGTTGCTTCTGACCTTTATATTCTTGTGTTCCTCTCAATATAGCAACATGAACGTCCCCTTCATAAAATTGCTTTTGTACTTCACTACTCCAGCCAGTAAACAGCGATATTTTCACAGAAGGGTATTTATGTACAAACTTCTTCAAAACAGGAGGAAGCCAATATTGACCAATAACTGATGCAACAGCTATTTTTAACGTTCCGTGAGTTTCTGTTCTAAAAACAGCTAGCTCACTTTTAATATCCTCTTCCTTTTGCAGCATTTCTTTTGCATAATTTGCGACTTTTTCCCCTTCAGGTGTAATTGTCAATCCTTTTTGTGAGCGAATAAAAAACTTCATTCCCCATTGTTTCTCCATAGATTGTAATCGTTGACTAAGCGCAGGTTGTGAAACAAATAAACGTTCCGCCGCTTTTCTCATATTTGATTCCTGAGCTAACACAACCATCATTTGAAAATCATCAATTTGCAACTTTCTCCCTCTTTCCTTAGCTTCCATACACCTTATCTCAATAAGCTTTTCATCCTTAATTTAACTATATACTCTTATATTTTTTATCTTTTTAAATATAATACATACACAACTGATATGCACGAAAAAAAAGTGACTTCTCCGCTTCTATGAAGTCACTTTTCTCACATTATCGATTATGTTGCCTTACTTTTTTATTCAACAATTTTAAAATAGCCCGACGTGTTAAAATCCCCTCAAAATACCCATCTTCATTGACAGCGCAAATAAAAGGATGATCAATTGTCATTTCTAAAGCTTTTGCAAACGAATCTTCTAACTTAAGAACCGGAATGTCTTCCTTCATCACCTGTTCTACTTTCATTTCGTCAAGTCTTTCAAACTCAATACGTTCTAACCCTAACATACCATCTAAAATCATAGCAGTACTAATTAACCCATGCAATTTATACATCGGGTCCAAAACAGGTATCGCCGAATATCCAGATTTCACAAGAACGAGTAAAGCATGCTCTAAACCATTCCCCATTTGGACATGTGCTACTTTTTCTGATGAAATCATTAAATCTTTCACAAAAATTTGTTGAAACTCGTCTTTCGGAATACTAATCATATTACATCCCCCATTTTCCTACTTTTAATCACCGAATCTATTCATATTTTATGACAGCGTTTTCATATTATTATTTTGTCCTTACTTTATTTCAATAAAAACAAAATTACACAGCTATTTTAGCATACAACACAAAAAAAAGACTACCATCCCGGTAGCGCTTAATACCCCTTATTTTTTAATCTGTAAAATAACCTTGTGATTTTTTTATATTGTGTCACATCTGTCTGTTTTAAACCATTCTCAATATCTGTAATTTCCACAGCTAAAATTTCACTCGCATAATTTTGCTGAAATAGAATATCTAGTAACAAACTCTCTTCTTCTTCTGTTAAAACAAATTCCCTTTTCATATACCCCTCTCCTTATACTCGCATCGTTACTCTTATTATATATAATTTCCAACCTATTTAATAGATGTAATATTCAGTTTTTAGCAAAGGATATATAAAAATTGTTTTTTATTTCGTATATCGATTTGCATAACTAAACGCCGCATAAGCATCTGGCTTAATTTTTGCAGTTAATCCCATCGCTTGAATTTTCGCTGTCATATCTAGAATAAATTCTTTTGTTAAACCATCATTTCCGATATCCAAGTGAATTTCCATTATAAATCCAGCTCCCTCTTGAGCATATGGATGCAATAAATCCCATATTGTTTGTATATGATTTGGAGTAAATAGGCATGCGATCTCTTGGCTAAACTGCGTTTCTAAATATATTTTCTCACGTAAATTTGCTGGCTTATCTTTCACTGATTTATGGTGTAAACACCCCCAGGCACCTTTTCCAACGCGATGAATATGAATTGCCGTAATAAACCTCGTATCCTTTTGATGTGCTTGTGAGTCTGTCCCAATGGATAAGCGATATAAATTTCGTGGATCCTTTTCAATGAAACTACAAATACGGCTAAAGACCATATCAAAATTTAAATGTCTCTCTGAAACATTATAAAATGTATGTTCACCGGCCACATAGTCACGTCCTTTCAATTAGACAGACTTTTCGTATTCTCATTGTATGGGACAAAAATAAAAATTATAACTTCCTATCCTTTATTCGTTTCAATATTTCGAATTACATAATGGCAAACTTGGCACGTATAAATTACATTTTGATTCGATTGAGCTGTTAATACATGAATAATCTCAGCAGAATTGTGACATTTAGGACAAAGCACAACTGGTAAACGTTCCATACAACACACCTCCTCGTTATTTTTATCTCGCTTTTGCTATCTGTAAACAACCAATTGGTGATGACTAATATTCAGTATAGGACGAAGAAGCCCCACTGATTACAATTTCACTTTATTACCATTGTAGGAAAAATGAAAACTCCCTATACATATATGCTAAAAAGTAATAGAACTAAAAAAGGTGTTGCCATATGGCAACACCTTTTTTATATGTATCAAGAAATGATATCGTAAATCTCAATTGCAACCATATCGATATTATCGAATTGATACACTTGAGGTTTTTCACCTTGTTGATACACTTCTAACTCATACATTTCACTTTTATCGAAAAATTTCACGCTACATTTGCGCTCACCGTTCACTTCAAAATAGCGTTGTGCTACTTCACCGCTTTCAGCTTGTTCTTGTAGACTAACAAGTCGAGTTAAAATTCCTTGGAGTAGAGACATGAAATCTCTCCTTTCTCTGATCTTCCTACCAATAGGTTTTACAGCTATACTCATTCTATCCGTCATAACAGAAAAAATGTTCCACAGTCTAGGATAAAGGTTATTGGCCAGAAACTCAACTAAAAATTTGTCGAAATGCGAAGGAAAAAACAGAAAGAATATCTTTTCCCTTCTTTATTGCGATTTTTATACTGGAAGAATATAATAAAAAACAGAAAAAAGGAGGAATTACAATGAGAAAAATTGAGGTTTACACACAACCTGATTGTCCGCCATGTGTCATTGTGAAAGAATTTTTAAAGCATAATAACGTTGTATATGAAGAATTTGACGTAAAAAAAGACGCTGCTGCACGCAATCGTCTTTTATACGACTATGATTCGTATTCAACTCCAACAGTTGTAATTGATGGAGAAGTTGTTGCTGGTTTTCAAATTGAAAAATTACAACAGCTACTCAATATTGAATAAGAATAGGTAAAGACCTATTCTTATTTTTATCCCACTATTTGTGGGCAGTAATAGCCCGATTGGTGCGAGCTATTAATCAGTGAGAGATAAACATCCCCCACCAATTACAGTTTCACTTTATAATTGTTGTAATCGTTTTATTTCAGTTAAAAGTTCTTGGCTTTCATGATATCCGGCCAATTTCCATTTCCCTTGATCTCTTTGCAATGTTACAATTTGATATTGTCCACTTTTCGCCCGCTCATATACATATAAAATTTTATGCTCTTCATCATATGACATTTTCGTTTCTGAATGAAAAGAAAACGGCGCTTCTTTTGCTGGAAGTAAATATTCACCACTTTGTTTATCACTTCTACTATTTTCATCTGTAAATACTTGAAGGAAATTCTCTGTAAAATATGGTGATAACGTTTCTATCATCTTATTCATCGGCAAATGCTTCCCACGAATTGAAAATTGGGTTTCATAGCCCTTTTGTATCGTTGTAAACACTTCTTCCCGATCGACTTTCACTTCCTCTTTTCCTAAAACAGTTGTGACACTATAACCAACTAGAAAGGCAACGCATACAAATAGAACTAACCATATTCCATATTTCCTCATTTTTTCACCTTCCTTTTAAGAAAACTTGTCTTTGTAGTATTCATTGTAACAATGATTATGCAAAGACAGGGGTGGTTTCGTTCGTAAAATCTTTACAACGATAGACAGCATTTTCATCACCATTTTCACTATTACCAATTTATGATAAAAACAAACAAAAAATGCACGAATCTCTTCGTGCATTAAAATAAAACATCTTCTTCATATAAATATTCATACGATAAATCTATAAATAAAAAGTTTTCATCATCAATTGGGAAGGAAAATGTTCGTACCATCTCACCGGTTTCAATATCAGCATATAAATCTGAAAGTCTTGCCTTATTCTCAAAACGCATTTTCATAATATTTTCTAGAAAATACGGACGCCAACTCCAGTTCTTCATATAATACTCAGGCATCACAATCCATTCCCCATCTTTTTTTATAACGTTTCCTGATTGTTGGAAACCATCTTCGTTACAAATAAATATGCGGAAACTACACTGTGATACACTTTGGCTAAATTGTAATAACCAATCATTTATATCTTCATTCTTTTTCTGTTTGGCTAGAACATCACCAATTCGATCACGTAACATTTCTGTTAAATTATAAATTTTTTGTAATTTCTTCTTCTCATGTTGAATAAATTGATGACACTCATTACCAAGTCGTTCTTTCAAAACATTCGTTTCAATAAAATCAGGTAAGCACTCTTTCAAATAATTCCCTTGATAATATCTACCACCGTTTTTCCAAGCATATTGTAGTTGATAAAAAGCATCTATTTCTTCATATAACAATGTTGCACCAATTCTTCTAGCAAGTAATGATAAAGAATATAAAATATCTTGATAAGATTGTAAAAGTGCAGTTTGCCTTAAGTTTGTTAAATCTACTTTTAAAATATCCGGTGCTAACACGCTAATACGTTCTAAATTACTTGTACCCGTTCCGACTTTATTAATCGAAATTTGAATACCATATGTACGATAATACATAAGCAAATGATTAAATTGCTCTATATCTTCTTTACATTCATGTTCTGTAATTTCTAAAACAATGTGTTTCAAATTTAAACCTTGCTCTTCATACATCAATAAAAGTTGAAGTAAACTTTCATCATCATCGTTCATTAATACGTTAGCATTCCGATGTATGAATAATAATAGTTTTTGATCACTTTCTAAATAACGATTTAAAGCTTTTTCTACTATAATGTTATCCGCTTCCAGTTGAAACTCACTCGGAATAGAATCATCATGAAAGAAAGAAGCTAAACTTTGTATGCCCTCTTCTGTTTGAATACGTCCTACTACCTCATATCCAATTACAGTATGCTCATCAGCACTAAAAATAGCTTGATAATAAGGAAGGACTTTATCCAAGTTACTCATTACATCTAATGCATCTATCAATGTACTTCCCTCCCTTTACTTTTCAAAAATTATAACATGATATTTACGGAAAAATAATAAAAAATCCCTTCAGTTTTCCTGAAGGGATTAGAGGGGTAAAATGCTAAGGGGAATTAGCAATTCTACTATGAAGAAAAAAGAGGTCTTAAATATAACGTATATATGACCTCTTGTAAACACTTTTCTTTCACATGTCACAATTCCGTCACATTTAACCGTGAGAATATGAATCAAACATTCATTTTCTTATCCCTTTTAAAATGGATATTGATGTAAATGTTGTCCTCCATCCATTGTCATGCAAGTTCCATTTATGTACGCAGCTTCATCTGAACATAAATAATAAGCTAGACCTGCAATTTCTTCTGGCGTGCCCAGTCTTCCAAGCGGAACACTTTGTATCGTACGCTTAGCCATTTCTTCTGAAATCCATAATTTATCAGCACCGCCCGTACGTTCAATTGGTCCTGGCGCGATAGCATTAACTCGTATTCCATATTTACGGCCCCACTCAACAGCGAGTGTCTTCGTCATTGCTAATACTCCAGCCTTCGCAGCAGCCGAATGAATAACTCCCGGACCTGCATCCCATGCATATGTTGCTACCATGTTAATGATATTCCCTTTTATGCCTTTTTCAATCCAATATTTTCCGACAGCATGGCTGCAGTAAAATGTACCGTTTAATACAATATTAATGACTGAATTCCAGCCATTCACGGATAAATCTTCTGCTGGACAAATAAAGTTTCCAGCTGCATTGTTTATTAAAACATCAATTCGACCAAACTTCTCATCAATCTCTTCAATCATTTTCTGAATGTCATCAGTATTTCTTACATCCATTTGTACGGGTAATACTTGCCCCGGAAATTGTTCAATTTCCAACTTTGTTTCCTCTAGTTTTTCCTTTGTACGTCCTGTAATAACAACTCGTGCCCCTTCTTTTGCAAAACGGGTCGCCATTCCTTTTCCCATTCCGCTCGATCCACCTGTTATAATAACTACCTTTTCTTTCACATACATCCCCTCCCAAAAATGAATACACATTCATTTTATCATTTTATTTAATAGAAATCTTTATATTTTTAAACTTTTCTGATATTTTAACGTAAAGAGGTTTCTTTTTATTCGTTTTTTTCGTAATCTATACTACTTTTTTATTATTTAAAATATATTTTAAATAAACTGAAAGGAGATTTGAGTAACCTATAAATGTAACGAAAACATGTGATATAAGTTAAATAGGTATACTCATATTTTTATGAAGAAAATTACAAGAAGAGATTTTTTTAAAGCTGGAATGCGCACTTGTCTATATTCATTTATAACCACTAGCATCGGATACTATTACGCTAAATATATTGAGCCTCATTTACTCTCTTTTACAGAGCATACACTTAAATCACAACTCATACCCAAAAGTTTTCATGGTATGAAGATTCTTCAATTTAGCGATTTACATCTCGGATACTATTTCTCTCTCCAACATTTATCTCAAATCGTTTCTAAAATTAATGCTGTAAAACCTGACATTGTTCTTTTCACTGGTGATCTCATTGATAATTATCAAACATATACTGACACTCCTTTCGTTCCATCTATTTTAAAAAATATACAAGCACCCTTCGGTAAATTTTCTATTTATGGTAACCATGATCACGGCGGATATGGAACGGAATACTACGAGCACATCATGCGTGAATCTGGATTTGAACTACTACTAAATAGCGAAAAGAGAATTCGTCTACTGGATAATAGTGAAATTTCAATTTTCGGTCTTGATGATATACTACTAGGCAAACCCAAAATAGAGAAAACACTACAGCACGCGAGGCAAAACACTTATAACATTGTTCTTGTTCACGAGCCAGATATTGCACCACAAATCGCTAAATATCCAGTTAACTTACAACTTTCTGGTCATAGCCATGGCGGACAAGTACAAATTCCCTTTTTAGGTGCTATTATTACCCCATCACTTGCTAAAAACTATGTTGAAGGTTTCTATACGATTCAAGATTTAGCTCTCTATGTCAATCGAGGTCTTGGCAGAACACGCGTCCCATTCCGATTTATGGCAAAACCTGAAATTACAATTTTTACGCTCCAACATTCGTAATAATTCGCCTATTTTCTTACATATCCTTTCTTGTACGCGCTCATCCACGTTTCATTTACCATATGATAAAAATGAGTCCAATAAAGGAGGTTTGTTCATGTATCCATATTATCAACCAATCCCAGTCCGTTCAGCACCTATTGGTCCAGTAGGCGACTCACGCTTCTTTCCGTTTTTTGGTGTTCCATTTCTAGCTGGGATTGCTGGTGGACTGCTCGGTGGAGCATTAGCTTTCGGTCCTAGACCGTATTACCCACCATATCCACCACCTTTCCCACCGCCAACACCTTATCCTTGTTATGGCGGACCTTGTCAACAACCATTCTATTATTAATGTACTCCAACAATTCTACCAATGTTATTCCCTCTCTTAACTGATCCATTAACATGCTTACAATAAAAACTATTCTCTCTACGCATCCTTCTATTTAGAGAATGTATAATAAGTAGAGAACAAAGTAAAAAAACCTCTTAAAAAAAGAGGTTTTTTTACTTTGTTCTCATTATTCAGCATCCGTGTTTTGATACGCCATCTTAAACAACTTCACTTGGCTATCAATTTCTTCTGTACTACTATTAATAACATAGTAGTACTCACCAGATTTATTCTGTTCACGTGTTTTCACATTATCAGCTAATATAAGTTGTAAAATCGCCTTAATTCTCGCCTTCATTTCAATATCTAATATCGGGAAAGATATTTCTACTCTCTTCTCCATATTCCGCGTCATCCAGTCAGCTGAAGATAAGTATATTTTCTCTTCTCCATTATGATGGAAATAATAAATTCGGCTATGTTCTAAATATCTCCCGACAACACTAACTACCCGAATATTTTCACTTACATTTGGAATACCAGGCCTTAAACAACAAGTTCCTCGAACGATGAGCTCTACCTTTACTCCAGCTTGTGATGCTTCATACATTTTTTTGATTAATGGTTTATCTGTTAATGAATTCATCTTAGCGATAATATATCCATTTCCATATTGCCTATGATAACGGATTTCTTCATCTATTAAATCCATAAATTGCTCTCTTATATCAAATGGTGCAACCGATAAATGATGAAAATGTGGCTTGGTTGTATAACCACTCAAATAATTAAAGAAATTTGTTGCATCGACCCCAAAGTCTTTTCGTGATGTAATATACCCAAAATCAGTATATAACTTTGCTGTTGCGTCATTATAATTTCCAGTCCCGAGATGTACGAACCTTTCGATTTTTCCGTTTTTTCTTCTTACAACTAGCGTAATTTTACTATGTGTTTTCAAATGACTTACACCGTAAATAACGTGACAGCCTGCCTTTTCTAATTCTTTAGCCCAATGCACATTATTTTCTTCATCAAATCTTGCCTTCAATTCAACTAATACCGTAACTTGCTTCCCTTTTTCAGCTGCTACCTTTAGCGCCTGAATAATCGGTGAATCCCCACTTACTCGATATAATGTTTGTTTGATTGCAAGTACATTCGGATCGTCTGCCGCATCACGGACAAAATCAACTACTGGCTGAAATGATTCAAAAGGATGATGTAATAAAATATCATGCTCAATTGCTTTTTCGAATACATCTTCCGCATCCCCCAAGTCTTGAGGCCGTTGCGGAATAAGAGCCGGATATACTAGATGTTCATATAAAGGAGCTAGTTTTTTATATAAAGAAAATAGACATGTTAAATCTAATGGTCCATCCATTATATACACATCTTCATCTTTTACTTCCAACACCTCATATAATAATGCTAATACTCTTTCATCAATATGCTCTTTGCCAACTTCTAAACGTACAGCAGCTCCCCACTTACGCTTTTTTAATTCTTTTTCAATTACCTTTAATAAATCCCTCGCACCTTCTTCATGAATCGTTAAATCCGCATTGCGTGTAATACGGAAACGAGTAACAGACGATACTTTATATCCTGTAAATAATTTATGAGTAAAACCACTAATTACATCTTCTAATAAAATAAATTTATGCTTTTGCCCCTCACTCGGTAAAAATATGAAACGTTCAAGTAATGAAGGAACTTGTACAATTCCTAACTTCGTGCGGTTTTCTTCCTCCACTTGTTTCTCATCATATAAAAGAGTAGCTAAATTCAAACTTTTATTTAATAACATCGGAAATGGACGATATGCATCAATAGCTACAGGTGTTAAGACTGGAAAAATCTGCTCATCAAAATACTCTTCTATAAATTCCCTCTGTTCTTTCGTCAAATCGTGGAATGTTAAACGTTCAATCCCCTCTAACTCCAGCGCTGGCAACACATAATTTTTAAACGTATCATATTGTACAGTCATTAATTCATGGGCCTTTATCGCAATTTTATTTAATTGCTTTTTTGGTGTTAAGCCAGCCTTATTTTCTGGTTGGTTAAACCCAGCACTCACTTGATCCTTCAATCCTGCTACGCGTACCATAAAGAATTCATCTAAATTGGAACCGAAAATGCTAATAAACTTTAACCTTTCCAAGAGCGGATTTGTTTCATCCTGCGCTTCTTGTAGTACACGTTCATTAAATGCTAACCAACTTAATTCTCGATTATTGTAATAAGCTGTATCATTTAAATTCACTATATTCCCCATCAACATTTCCATCCTCTTCACACTTCCCCTGAAACTTTTTTACTATAATTTAGTTACTTTTATTTTAGCAAATTACAATATTCCAAGGTGTTAATTTTTTGTAAAGACATCCGTACAACTTAACGTTTTGATTCGAAGGATAAATTAATAGTCGTTTTCAACACTCTTTCCAGCTGCTTTTTTTGTTTTTCAGCTTGCACTTTTTCCGCTAATGCCGATTGCTCACATACAATTTTAAATGTTAATCCTTCTTTACTTTCTGTTATAGATATCGATTCAACAAGCGATCTTTGTCTTATATTCAGAGCTGCTGAAAACTGTAAAACAGCCCCTAATAGGCGGATTTTTTTTTGTTCATTTTTATCAAACCATCCTTCAAATGGGGACAAATGTTGTTTGAATAACATTTTTGATTTATAAGACGCAATAAGCGCTAATCTAACTCGCTCTTTATGCATCATCCCATCAATTGTTTTATTCGCTAATAAATAAAACGTATGTAAGCGGCTCGCTTCTTCGTCTATATATTTACCTATATTAAATACTTTCGCTGCTTGATGGAATACTTCCCAGTCTTTTACTGACATAGAAATCAGCCCTGTTTCTTCAAGTTGTTGACAAATGAGTCTTCCATGTTTAATAAGCTGCATTACAAATTCCATATCCATTTCATATTCATGTGATAATAAATACAAACTTTCTTCGACTACGTTCGGATAATATGAAATCCCCAAATCTTTTGTCAACTCTTCATAGAAAACACCTTCTCGTAACCCTTTTCTACTTAACACAAATGCTGGTGCCTCTATAACATTAACAAGCGTATGAAAAACTTCGACTGCTGGAATAATTGTATCTGCTCGATCTTTTGCCAATCCTTCCAATTTTTGAAGTTCTATGAACGACAATGCTTCCAATTCTTCTTTCACATTTTTAATATCTTCTTCTTTCATTTTATATAAATGTACCCCTGCTATAGGATAACAAATTAAATTTTGATGGATTTTCACTAAGTTCCTCGCACTACCACCAATTGCAATAAGAGGCAATTCCTTATCAATTAACCATGGTAATGTTCGAAATTGATATTCTAAGTACGTTTGAATCTTTTCCAACTCGTCTTCAGTAGGTATATCCTCTTTAATAAATTGTTGCTTTAAAGAAAGTGCTCCAAAGGGAAAGCTATGGTACTCTAGAATCTCTCTATTTCGAAAATATGTAACTTCTGTACTTCCTCCACCAATATCTACTGTAATTCCTTCAGAGAACGAAGTTGAATTCATAACCGCTAAATAGCCGTAACGTGCTTCTTCATATTCTGATAAGACTCTAAGAGTAAAGTCTGTTTGTCCTTCAACCAGTTTTTTAATTGCCTCTTGATTCTCAGCCTGTCTAATTGTTGCTGTTGCAACACAAAGTACATGATGCAACTGGTGGAATCGTGTACTTTCTTGAAATTGAAATAACGTTTGTAACAATACCTCTATTCCTTCTTCATTTAACACACCATCAATTAAGTAATTCCTTAGCCGAGCAACCACTTTCGTATTTTCAATCTCCTTATAAAAACCTCCGTTTTGCTTTTCATAAATAACTAAACGCATTGTATTAGATCCAATATCTATAATGGCATATTGCTGTTTTAATATTTCTTTCAAACTTCTCACTCTTTCATTATCAAATTTCTAAAACACGTTCTATTACTATTATACAAAATAGTTGTTTTTTGTAACAATATTGCTTTAATATTGAAAATATATACAATCACTTTTTGCATATAATAAAAACCTCTTTTATTTATGTTATAATAATGAAAAATTGAAAGGAGATTCAATATGAAGCCTTCACAACCACAATCTCAATTACAAAACCAACATTCTATTAATCGACTAGCTCAATCTATTTTCGTTGTGAATCGTCATGCTAAAGCTGCAACTAATCCGAAGTATTTATACTGGTTAAAAAAGACGGCTTTAGAACGCTTAATTGCTGAGAAAAAAGCTATTAAAGAAGGATTACATTTTTCTAGAAATCCACGTTTTAGCCAACAACAATCTGATGTTCTTATACGTTTAGGTGATTATTTTTTCCATATTCCTCCTACCAAAGAAGATTTTCGAATCCTACCACATCTTGGTCATCTTGAATCCTCCTATCGAAATCCGAAAACAACCTTATCTTTAACAGTAGCAAAAAAAACACTTCAAGATTATATTGGTCCTGAAGCATTGAAACAAGAAAAAAAATTAAGTGAACCTGTTCCATGGTATAGTCGTACTTATACAAAAAAATAAAACAGTTTGGCCAATTGTAGGCCAAACTGTTTTATTTTTTCTCTTCTTTAATTTTAATATTTGCTTGTTTATAAAAAGCTATTTTTTCTGTATTATAAGATTTCGTAAATTCATTAAACTTGTCTTTTTCTGATTCAATATCCTTATAAGATTGATTTACTACTTTTACCTTTTCACTAATATCTTTTAATTTTGTACCTTTATCTTGTAACATTGTATATAATTCTTTTTCTTGTTTTAACGATTTATTATAGCTATCATACATCTTGTTAAATGAATCTTGTCGTTTCTCATATGCGCTTTTCACTTTACCTGCTTGATCTTTCAATTTCTTATCTTCAATTTTCTTCACATATTTATCTACTGATTTCACTTCTTCTTGTGCCTTATTTAAAGATTCTTTTTCTTTTTTTAGCACTTTTTCTCGTTCATCTGTATTTTTCACTGCTTGGTTCAGTTTTTCCTTAACAGTTTGATTATTATCTTTTCCTTCTTGAACAATCTGGTTATATAATTCTTGTCCTTCTTTCTCTAAAGTTTCAAGTTTCTTTGCATCTTCAAACATTGTTTTTTCTTGCTTTGCAGCATTTTCAAACGCAACATATAATTCCTCTTCTGGTTTCGGCCCGAAACAACCAGCTAATAAAGTCATTGATAATGCAGTTACAATTGCTAATTTACTATACTTCAACATCTTTTTCCTCCTACTTATATACGATCATCGTGTAAAAAGCTATGAAAATTATATACCCTTCTATAAACTCCACACTCGCACCTTTTTTACGAAAATCATTGATATTATTTATTATACTTGTCAAATTGTATTACTTGAAATTACATTTTGCGTCTTTGAACTCAATAGCAGTTTCGTATCCATCTTTACATATACTTTTACTTGGTACTTTTTAAAACTTGTTCATACTATGTATTACATAAAAGTACAACGGAATTCATCACAGCCATAATAATTTGAAGAACAACAGTAATAATTCACCTGATAAGAGATGTTCGTTGTTCTCTCACGTCTATCATTCTATCATTCCCTTTCCGCTTTCTATCAAATAATTTCTTTGTTCATTTTACACAGTTTAAATGCTAACTTGCAACAACTTACAATTATTCTTGTCATTCCCTAAAAAGGAAAAGTGTAGAGCATGCTTCCCTCTACACTTTTAAAATGAAACACATTGTGCAAAATGCATTGACACATCCATCATAATTATATGCTTATTCCATATATTTTTAAAGACTTTTATTACAATAAAAGTTCTTTTTGTAATAAAAGTCAAAAAAATGTTACATTAAAAACTTCTTCATATCATATTTCTTTAAATCAAAGTTTCACTCATTTTCTTACAAATCCCTATGCTGGTACAATTGATTTTGTGCCTTTCTTAACAATTCTTCAAAAGTTTTTCCTCCTATTGGATAACTAGCAGCTCCAAATAATAGCGTCATACTTAACAAACCATTTTCTATTTCACTTTCAATATTTTTCATTAATCGATTTGTTATTGTCGACTTTTCATGTCCGTTATCAATCGCCACAATAACATACTTATTTTCATCCCACCTAGTAACGACATCTCCTTTACGAATTGTCTTTACAATCGTACTCTCCAATTTTTGTACTAACACCTCCAATTTTTTTTCTTGCACTGTTTCTTTTAGTTCTTTCCATTCTTTCACAGAAAGAATGTACACTGTAATATTATGAGAATCCCGTTCTGATAAAGCAGCTACTTTCTCAAAGAAATCAACTACAAAATCATTACTTGCCATTCCCCCTACTTCCGTATCCATACGCCCACTCGCTCTTTTATCATACCAATGTCCAAAATAATAGCTGAGTATCATTTGCAATATATAAATAATAAAGACGGTATAAAATGATCGCGAATCCAGTTTTGTAATTACATCCTGAAGCGCAATCCATTCTGTAACTGCCACTGTATTCCCAAGTAATAACCCACTAATTTTCCCTTTATGTTTCATACTTCCCCTCCTTTCTATACCAATATATGTTTCTATAACAATTATGTTTTTCTACAAAATAAAAAATGTACATATTGAGTGTACATTTCCGCTTAAGCTTGTCTACCATTTCTATTCTATTTCATATATATACTATATATCGTTTTAGAAAGAGGTGACTTATATGCTACAAAAAGAGAATCTATCAGATATTATACGTTTACTAGCAGGTTTTCTATTATCATTAAAATTACTGTTTAATTCTTTCGGAGTGAACTTTATTACAAACGATCAAATTGATGCTATTGTAAATGTTGCTTCCTTTCTTTTCATTTTATATTTTGGTTATAAAAATAATTATGTAGGAAAAAAAGGAATCGAGCAAAAAAAAGTACTCAAAAAACACAATCTTCATTAAAAAAGGAACCTTTCTTACAGGTTCCTTTTTATCATTGCCGCACAACAACTTCATTTGTTTGCAGTGGACCATATGATACTCCTTTATATTGAAATGTATATGTAGCCTGAAATAATGCGTTTTTAAGTGCTTTATCTTTATTTGCTTTTATTTTACAAATTAGTTCTACCTTCTCATTCGGTAATAAATTATCAATCCGCCACCTTACAAGCTGGAACAGGAACTCACTCATCCCCTTATCAGCCTTTAATGAGTTTGGAATATAGGCAAAATAATCTCGAATCATATGACTTACTACAACTCGTGAAATCATTTCCATTCCTTTATTTTCAACTTCAATTCGAATAATAAGTATGTCATTTACATCATAGGTCAGTTCATATGCAAATTTTTCTTTATACATACTACGGATTTGCAATGTAACTGCTACATTAGGACATTCGTTTTCTTTTTTTGAGCCATCAATCCATAACACCGGTTGTAGCGGCATTGAACGCCTACCTTGATCTGAAATTCGTTTCCAGATTTTCATAATAATATTCACCCCATTTCAGATGCATCATATCCATACGACCTTATTCTGCCTCTCCACACAATATTAATAAAGCTTGTTACAAACGATATATAGTTATTACTCTTTCTTTTATCCTATTCGACAATATAAAGAAAAAACCATTTTTCCTCTGTTAACAGAAGGTATTCTTACTGAAATATTTTTTTACAATTTCCTTCATTGACTTTAAACCAATACTAAGTATTGCTCACTCTTTCTCTGTCCATACAACAGAATATTTTGGCGGAAGAAAAAGTTTGCCTTTTAGTCAAATTTGACTATAATATTCTTTATGGCTTTGTCAGTGCACTTATGTAAATTAATTTTAAAAACTATATTTCAAATTTTTATGCGCTGCACTCAAAACTTCATATAGTTTACTTATTATTAAAGGAGGGTTATATTTGGAATCTCAATTATCAAAAAAAGACTCTAACAATACAAAATTTGTTGTTGCAGGTTTATTACTTGGTATTTTAATGGCGGCAATGGATAATACAATCGTTGCAACAGCAATGGCAACGATTGTTGGAGACCTAGGAGGATTTGACAAGTTTGTTTGGGTCACGTCTGCATATATGGTAGCAACAATGGCAGGGATGCCTATCTTCGGAAAACTTTCTGATATGTACGGACGGAAACGCTTTTATATTGGTGGTCTCATTCTTTTCTTATTCGGTTCTGCACTTTGCGGGACAGCATCTAGTATTGAGCAACTAAGTATTTATAGAGCAATTCAAGGGATCGGTGGCGGTGCTCTTATGCCTATCGCCTTCACGATTATGTACGATATATTCCCACCAGAAAAGCGAGGAAAAATGACAGGGCTATTTGGTGCGGTTTTCGGGACATCTAGTGTATTTGGCCCTTTATTAGGTGCTTATATTACAGACTATATAAGTTGGCATTGGGTCTTCTATATTAATATTCCATTAGGAATTATCTCCTTCTTCTTCATTACTAAATACTACAGTGAATCTCTAGAATTTAGAAAACAAAAAATTGATTGGGCTGGCGCTATTACACTTGTTATTAGTATCGTTTGCTTAATGTTCGCCTTAGAACTTGGTGGTAAAGAATACGCATGGAATTCCACTGTAATTATCGGTTTATTTACAACAGTTGTTATTATGCTTATTATTTTCTTCTTCGTAGAACGAAAAGCAACTGAGCCTATCATTTCTTTCCATCTATTTAAAAAACCTTTATTCGCAGCTAGCCAAGGCGTTGCCTTTTTCTATGGTGCCGCTTTTATTATCTGTACAGTTTATATCCCAATCTTCGTTCAAGGCGTTCTCGGTGGTTCAGCCTCCAATGCTGGATTAATTTTAACACCTATGATGGTTGGCTCTGTAATTGGAAGTCAAACAGGTGGACAGTTAGCTTCTCGAACAAGCTATCGTAACATCATGATGGTATCTGGCATTTTCTTCGTAATTGGTATTTATTTACTAAGCACTTTAACAATGGATACACCTCGTCTACTTGTAACGCTATTTATGGTTCTCACTGGACTTGGAGTTGGTTTCTCGTTCTCAGTTTTAAGTATGTCTTCTATCCACAAGTTAGAAATGCGAGACCGTGGTTCTGCTACATCAACAAACTCATTCTTCCGTTCACTCGGTATGACTCTTGGTGTAACGATTTTTGGTACAATTCAAAACCATATTTTTACTACTAAATTAAACACTGTGTTCCCTCCAGAACTAGCTAAATTAGCTCCAAAAGGCGGAGACACAAGTTTCTTATTATCACAAGGTGCTACCGAGAAGATTCCAGCTGAAATATTAACTGGTATTAAAGATGCTCTCGCTACCTCTATTGCCAGTACATTCTTCTGGGCACTGATCCCGGCTGTACTAAGTGTTATTTGTATTTTACTTATGGGAAATGAACGCCTCTTTACAGGTCCAAAAACGAAACAAAAACAAAAGCAAGTAAGTTAATATAGAGAAAAGAAACGGCATATCCCTTTATGAAAACGGATATGCCGTTTATACTATGTATAAAGTTTTTATTTATAGGAGTTGAGACAGCATGAGCATGAAACTAGTCATTCTCGGCTTGCTACTCGAAGGGGATAAACATCCATATGAAGTGCAGCACATCATGAAAGAACGACAAATGGATTGTTATATTAAATATGCAAAAGGATCACTTTACTACGCCTTCGAGCAATTAGAAAAGCAGGGTGCAATTCGTATTACCACGATTGTTCGGGATACGAATAGACCCGATAAAACAATCTTTCATATAACAGAAGAAGGTAAACGGTTATTTCACACGTTACTATTAAAACAATTCGAGGCAAAAAATCAAATATATAAACCAATTTATTCAGCACTCTCTTTCGCTCATTTTGGTGATGATCAAGAGTTAATTCCTATTTTAGAAAAAAAGAAAAATGATACCGTTCAATATTTACATAAAATGCAAACTATATATGATTGTAGTAAAGGACAAATTCCACGTGCACAACTATATATTTTACAAAGCGTTATTGAACATATTACAGTTGAATTGCAATGGTTAAACACCCTCCTTACAGATGCAGTTGCAGGGCGACTGTCGGAAATTGATATAGATACAAATTAAACTTATAAAGAAGAAACTGTAAAAAGACAATAAAGTTATTTCTTTTTACACCCTAAAACAAGCATAGCCCCGTTCTAATTTAGGACGGGGATGCTTGTTTTATTTTCGCTATAAGATACTTATTTCACTGCACTCAAAAATATAACAAAGATTTATTTATCACCGGCATCCCATAATAGAAGATTATTTCTTAAAATTCTATATAAAAAGGTTGTTGATTTTCATCCAAACTGTATTCAATTCTTTGTCTGAAATTCATAAAATTCACCATCTCTAACGCCTGCTCAATAGGATAGAACCCTACTTCCAAACTTTCTGGTGTAGTCGTTAGTTTACCTCCAACTGGTCTAGCTAAAAACAACGTATTACATATTGAATGGTTCACATTTTGGAATACTCCACAAAATTTTAAAACTTCAATATCAACACCTGTCTCCTCTTTAGTCTCCCTTATTGCAGCATCCTTCAAAGACTCTCCTTCTTCAACTTGTCCACCTGGCATTTCCCATCCTCTTCTAGGTCCCTTAATTAATAAGATTTCTTTTTGTTCATTAATTACAATTGTCGCTGCTGAAACTATATGTTTTGGTGGTGAATAAATATTTTGTGTACTTTGTTCCAATTGAAATTCCCCATTTCTATAAACTTAGTATATGTATCTTTATACAGAAACCTTTTTCTTTCTTGTGATAACTTACTATTTCAAAATGAACCATTCAATCCCCTTCCTTATTCCAGAATATGGATTAATTTTCAAGTAACATAACTAGCATCTTAGCTCTGTACAAGTACATACTTCTTTGTATGTTTAATCGTACTTACTTTCAATTCCTCTTACTTTTCTTCGCCTTATAAAAACCAGAATAATCCGAATAATAAAAATAAAAAACTTTAGAATTTTCTTATTTTAAAACAGTAGACAAAATTCCAAAAATTGTGTTAGAATTTGTTTCAATATCATATCGCTTGTTAACTTCCTTTCAAAAGGAAAATAGGTACACGAAAATTTTGTTTCGTGTTTAAAAGGGAAGCTTGGTGAAACTCCAACACGGTCCCGCCACTGTAAATGCTGAGATTTCTTTTCTATGCCACTGTGAAAACGGGAAGGTAAAAGAGATTATATGAAGCATAAGTCAGGAGACCTGCCTGTTTTAACAACACTGATAGATTCACGGATGATGATGAGGTGTTAAAACAAAAAGGAAGGCTTATTTTCTATGCCTTTATGCTTTTTGTTATAGGTATTTCCTAGTAAACGGAAATGCTTACTTTCAATTAGGGAGGAATTTAAAATGGCAATTCAAACAAGTAACTTAGGTTATCCACGTATCGGACTACAACGAGAGTGGAAAAAGACATTGGAAGCTTTTTGGTCCAATAAAATCGATGAAGAACAATTTTTAACAAAGATGAAAACAATTCGCCTTCAACACGTAAAAGTACAGCAAGAAAAAGGGATTGAACTCATTCCAATTGGCGACTTTACATATTATGATCACGTTTTGGATACTGCTTATATGCTAGGATTTATCCCATCACGTTTTTCTGAGTTTACATCTTACCTTGATGTATATTTCGCAATGGCGCGTGGCTCTAAAGATCACGTAGCTTCTGAAATGACAAAATGGTTTAACACAAACTATCATTATATCGTTCCTGAATATGAAGAGGGATTACAAATCTCTTTAAAAGATAATCGTCCACTTCGCTTATACGAAGAGGCAAAACAAGAATTAGGAGTAGATGGAAAACCTGTTATTTTAGGACCATATACTTTCTTAAAATTAGCTAAAGGCTACACACAAGAGCAATTTGCTACGATTTTAAAACAGTTAGTTGCACCTTACGTACAACTGATTTCAGAACTACATGCAGCTGGTGCACAAGTCATTCAAGTTGATGAACCGATTTTTGCTTCTTTAACGAAAGAAGAAGTTCAACAAGCAAAAGAAATTTATGAAGCTATTCGTAAAGAAGTTCCAAATGCGAATCTTCTTTTACAAACATATTTTGATAGTGTAGAAGAAAACTATGAAGAAATTATTACATTCCCTGTATCCGGTATTGGATTAGATTTCGTTCATGGTAAAGAAGGTAATCTAAATGCTATTTCAAAATATGGATTCCCAGCTGATAAAACTTTAGCTGTCGGTTGTATAGATGGCCGTAACATTTGGAGAGCTGACCTTGATGAAGTTCTTACGTTATTTACAACGTTACAAAAACAAGTCCAAACGAAAGATTTCATCGTTCAGCCTTCTTGTAGCTTATTGCATACGCCAATTGATAAAACAGAAGAAACTCACTTATCAACTGAGCTATTCGATGCGTTAGCATTTGCAAATCAAAAATTAGAAGAGTTAGTTCTTATTCATTCCGCTCTTACTCAAGGTACAGAAAGCATTAGTAATGAGCTGGAAACATACCGAAATGTACATCATACAATTCGTTCATCTGCTGCACGTAACCGAGAAGATGTTAAAGCAGCACGAACAGCACTAAAAGAAGAAGATTTTTCACGTCCTCTTCCATTTGAAAAACGATACGAATTACAACAAGTTGCCCTGGAGTTACCGTTATTACCAACAACGACTATTGGTAGCTTCCCGCAAACAACTGAAGTTCGTCAAACTCGAAAAGAATGGCGTAACGGTGTTATTTCAAATGAACAATATGAACAATTTATTGAAAAAGAGACAGAAAAATGGATTCGTTACCAAGAAGAAATTGGTCTTGATGTTCTTGTACATGGTGAATTCGAAAGAACTGACATGGTCGAATATTTTGGTGAGCGCCTTGCTGGTTTCTCATTCACTAAAAACGGTTGGGTACAATCATACGGTTCTCGCTGCGTAAAACCACCTGTTATTTATGGCGATGTTGCCTTTATTAACGGAATGACTATTAAGGAAACAGTTTATGCACAAAGCTTAACAGAGAAAGTTGTAAAAGGAATGTTAACTGGACCTGTTACGATTTTAAATTGGTCCTTCGTTCGAAATGACATTCCAAGAAAAGAAGTTTCGTATCAAATTGCATTAGCTCTTCGTCACGAAATTGAACTACTTGAATCTTCCGGAATTCGAGTAATCCAAGTCGATGAGCCAGCACTTCGTGAAGGAATGCCACTAAAAGAAAAAGATTGGGATGCTTATATTACATGGGCAGTACAATCCTTCCTTTTAGCAACTTCTTCTGTAGCAAATGAAACACAAATTCATACGCATATGTGTTACAGTAACTTCGAAGATATTGTTGATGCGATTCGCGCATTAGATGCAGATGTGATTTCTATCGAAACATCAAGAAGTCACGGTGAATTTATTGACACATTAAAACATACAACATACGAAAAAGGCATCGGTCTAGGTGTATATGATATTCATAGCCCACGTGTACCGAGTAAAGATGAAATGTATAAAATCGTAGAACAATCTTTAGAAGTATGTGATCCTAAATATTTCTGGATTAATCCTGATTGTGGTTTAAAAACGAGAAGAACGGAAGAAGTTATCCCGGCTTTAGAACACATGGTGCAAGCAGCAAAAGATGCTCGTTCCCTGCTAAAAACAAACGCATAACAAAAATGGGTTATCCTTTTTGAGGATAACCCATTTTTTATTCTTTACTTTCAAAAAAGAATTCGTATTGTATTTTATATAATTCATCATCCGTTGGTTCTTCAAGAGGAGTTGCCTGTAATACAACCGTATACTCACCATTCGGAATAGGGATTTGGAATTTATTCGAAAGAATACTTGTTACAACGATACATTCATTTTTAACTGTAAAAGGAACTGTAACCGTTCTAATCACCTCTTCTTTCTCAATATGTTTCCCAGGGGTCACTTTTACTTCACAAGTATAATCAGAGAGTGCTTCAAAAATAACAGTTCCATCCACCTTCGCATAACCTCTTTCAAAATCTTCATCCGTCCAGTCTACGTAAGGCTGATCACCGTCATAGTTCATCAACATTAATTGCGAATAAGAAATTGTTAACTCCATCGTTCCCCTTCTCCTTCATTATGAAATATGCAACTACTACTTTACGTCAAATTTCACACGCGTACCATCTGGGTATTTATCTAACTTATTTCCTACCCAAGACCCTGCTCCGCGGTTATCTGCTGGACTTATATATTCAATATGTGCCCCTTTTCCGCCTTCTTTACACATCGCCATTGGCCATTCATCACGATCATACCCTTTTTTTGATGGGTATGGAGCTAACGATAATTTTCTTCTATCCGCAGCACCACCACGGTCGATTGTACAAACTTCTGAATGTCCTTCTTTTATAGCATCCGTAATATGTTTCCCTGTCTCTGGATATCGCTCTTTCGGAAATTCTAGAACTTGATCATATGCATTCGTTTTTTTGATACTTGTTTCCTCTGGAACAAGTACTTCATAAACCGCTACTACAATAGAAAGAATTGCAATAATTGAAATGATAATACCTTTTAATTGCTTCATGTATACCTCCATGCTTCTACCAGTTTCTTTTCCTCAGTTATTATAACAAACTTCTCCTGTATATGTTTTCAGACATTATTTTAGCTCTTCTTCGCCATTCCGCCAAAAACTCTCATTTTTCTTCATCTTTTCACTAATGCTGTAGAAAACTAATAACCTTCCGACATTCTTTTTTAAAGGAAGTCCTCATAAAAGATTGAAATGATATATACGATACTTTTTGGGGAGGAAATAACATGGAAGCTATCTATAAAACGAAAGATGTCACGAATAAAACAGGCATCCCAAAACATATAGTCCGTAAATATAGCCAACTGTTAGAGGAACATGGTTATATCATTTCAAAAACAGCTGATGCTCGTATTTATAAACTGGATGATTTAAAACTATTGAAATCTATACATGAAAGAGCTGCTAAACTGCAAGAAGATATTTCAGAAACGATACCTATTATTTTAAAAGAAAAAGAGGCCCCGCCTGTACCCGCTATACAAGATAAGCAAGAAATACAAACGAAAGAAAAAGAAGATGGGCGTAACTTTGAGGAGTTCATGTTAAAACTTGAAATGCTCGCTCAATTAAATGAAGCAATTATTCATCAAAATTCTACCCTTATTACCCAAAATCGTTTAAAAGATGAAAAGCTAGATGAATTGATGCAACAAGTTTATGTAAAAGAAGGCTCTCAAGAAAAAATGCTACAAGAGTTAGTAGATCATGCCGCTCAAACAGATGCCCTGCAAAAAGAAAAGATGGACTTATTAATGAATCATATGTATAAACGAGAATCCAAGCAAGAGGAAAAAATGAATAAACTCGTAAATCAAATTTATAATAAAGACAGCAACCGGGATGCACAACTTATGCAAGTGATTCGCGAAATTCAAGAAACAAAAAGATTAGTCGCAGCTTCGAAAGAACAAAGTTTTTTTCAATCATTTAGAAGTTTATTTAGCCGATCAAAACAAGAAAAAACATCTGAATAAAATAATATTTTTTTCCTATATAAAATAAAAAGTTACCTTCCATCGGTAACTTTTATTCCTTATTTCTTACAGCTGGCAATATAATAATCGCTTCAGTTCCTTTCCCACTTTCGCTTTTATATTCCAGCGTACCATTATGCGCTTGTAAAATACTAAATGTTACCATAAGTCCTAATCCTGTCCCTTTTTCTTTTAAAGAATAATACGGTTGTCCCAGTCTTACTAACTGTTCTTTCGTCATTCCAACACCACTATCTTTAACTCTTATTACTATCGTTTCATCTTTTTGCATAGCCGTTACTTTTAAATATCCTTTATTTCCTTGGATTGCTTCAATACCATTTTTAACAACATTCATAATAGCTTGCTTCAATTTCGTCTTATCACCGATCGTATAAAGACTTTCAGAAATCTCAACTTGCAAATATACACCTTGCATCGCTGCAAATGATGACATAAGAGTTGTCATTTCAATTAATTGAGCGGATAAGCAAATGTGTTCTTTTTTCTCAATTTGCGGCCTTGCTAAATTCAAATAATCTGAAATAATTTGTTCTGCCCGATCCAATTCGGCTAATACGAGACGCATATAATCCTTATTCTTCACATCTTCCGTACTTTCTAACAATTGAATAAAACCACGAACAACAGTGAGCGGATTTCGAACCTCATGTGCAACACTTGCTGCCAACTCACTTACAATATTAAGCTTTTCTGACTTTTGCATCTCTGTACGTAATATTGCATTTTCGTTTAAATATTCTGTTAAGTACACTTGAAATACCATAGTCATAACCATAATAAGCGAAGCAAATATATATCCGCTATATAAGTGTGAAATGTGTGGTGTAAACCCCGTTTCTAACAGAACGTTAATCATACCAATCACTAAAGAAACAAGTACGTACAATGATGAAATCATAAATGCTAAAATTAGCTTCTTATCCCTTGAAAATAGAGACCATTTCTTTGATAAAAATAATGGAACTATCAATAGAAATATTACTTCTATGACCGGAAGAAGGCTCATTCCCTTTAGCGCCCATTCATATGCAACAAAAATAACGGCCGGGATTAAACCAACAATCCCACCATATAAAAAACCACTAACAATCGGGATTGGGTGAAAATTATACCCACAAATGTCACCAAAACAAATAGAGTATGTCATGGAGAGAATGAGTGTAATGCTGGATAAAAACATAATAAAGTAGCGGTTCGGCTTCGGAGGCATTTCTTGATAACGATTTAAACGAATCGCTTCATATAAAAATAGTGGCAAAATAATGATGGCAATTTGGATCATTAAATCACGGATCAGCTCCATAGCCTCTCATCCCCTATATGTATTTTGATATGATTATATCATTTTACGGGTTTATTTGTTTTAAAATTTTGATTTTTCTTAACATATTTGTTAATTCTTTGTTAACAGCACATAATAATTGTTACAGATTTTCGAAATGAATGTAAACCCTGTACCAAATTTCTGCCTGACAGTATACAATGAATACGGATTACAAAGAAAATAAAAAATACTTCATGAGACGGACAACTATAGCAAAATACAGCATATAATCCATACTATCTATGTTTACAAATAAGTGATCATTATTTTAGTAGGAGGAAGATAAATATGGCGGGTACTACGCTTGTTTTAAAAGAAGAAAATTTGGTCGTTCTAGAAAATGTTGAAAAATCAGTATATGAAGAGTTACAGCATAAAACCGGAGAAGAAAATTGCACATGTGCTGTGAATGAATCAGTTGTTCACCTTGGCAAAGTATCCTCTGTACTTTGGAATGAAGATGAAATAGATTGGGAGTACGGATATTAAAAAGTCGCTTACAGCGGCTTTTTTTCTATTATCCCTCTCTTTCTACATAACATATACGCAAGCGAAATCATAGAAAATATGTTAAAATGAACTTAATTTTCAAACGGAAGAAAGGGAGATACAATGGAAAAATTCATTAATCCTAGAGTGAAAGACATCCAAATTTCTGGAATCCGTCAATTCTCTAACATGATTCAAAACTATGATAATCTTATCTCTTTAACAATTGGACAACCCGATTTCCCTACGCCTTCTCTCGTAAAAGAAGCGGCAAAACGGGCTATTACAGAAAATTATACAAGCTATACACATAACGCTGGTTTACTAGAATTACGCAAGGCAGCTTGTAACTTTGTAAAAGATAACTACGATTTACAGTATTCACCTGAAAACGAAACCATCGTTACAATCGGTGCTAGTGAAGCAATTGATATTGCATTCCGAACGATTTTAGAGCCAGGAACAGAAGTTATTTTACCTGCCCCTATTTATCCAGGATACGAACCAATTATTCGATTATGCGGTGCTACACCTATTTTTATCGATGTTCGTGAAACTGGCTTCCGTTTAACAGCCGAAGCGCTAGAAAATGCTATTACAGAAAAAACAAGATGCGTTGTACTGCCATATCCTTCTAATCCAACTGGTGTAACTTTATCAAAAGAAGAATTACAGGATATTGTAACTGTTTTAAAAGATAAAAATATTTTCGTCCTTTCTGATGAAATTTATAGCGAACTTGTATATGAACAAAAGCATACATCTATCGCTCATTTCCCAGAAATGCGTGAAAAGACTATCGTCATTAACGGTTTATCAAAATCTCATTCTATGACTGGCTGGCGTATCGGTCTATTATTCGCACCAAGCTATTTAGCAGGACATATACTAAAAGTTCATCAATACAACGTAACGTGTGCTACTTCAATCGCTCAATATGCTGCAATTGAAGCATTAACAGCTGCTAAAGATGCACCAAAAATGATGCGTCATCAATACAAGAAACGCCGCGATTATGTATATAATCGACTCATTCAAATGGGCTTAACAGTTGAAAAGCCAACAGGTGCATTTTACTTATTCCCATATGTTGGTCATTTAACATCTTCATCATTTGATTTTGCACTTGACCTTGTCAAAGAAGCTGGACTAGCTGTCGTTCCTGGAACTGCATTTTCTGAATATGGTGAAGGCTATCTTCGCTTGTCCTATGCGTATAGTATTGAAACTTTAAAAGAAGGCTGTGATCGATTAGAGGCCTTTCTACAACAAAAAGCTAAGAGTTAAACTCTCAGCTTTTTGTTGCATAATGATCGCAAGTTTGGCGCTTTAGTAATTTATGAGGAATAATAATACACTTTGCAGTAGACTCTGCATTCTCTACTTTATCCACTAAAGCTTTTGCTGCCTCATATCCTAGTTGATAAATATTCACATCAACTGTCGAAAGTGGCGGACTCGCAATTTCTGATAATAAAGCATTGTTAAAGCTTATAATGGAAACATCCTTTGGTACAACGAATCCTTTTTTAGAAAGAGCACTTAACACACCAAGTCCAATTAAATCATCCGTTGCCACAATTGCTGTCGGTGGTTGCTGTAGTCCCATTAACTCCTCAACGGCTTGTTGACCACTTTCCCTCGAAAAATCAAAATGTAAAATATACTCTTTTGGTAATACAATGTCCGCTAATTTTAAAGCATCACTCATACCAGCCAAACGATCTCTCGTTACAAGTAAATCTGATCCACCGCCGATGAACGCGATTTGTTTATGACCTAATGAAATCAAATATTCTGCTACTTCTCTTGCAGCTGTATAATTGTCATTATCTACATATGTAATTTCATCTTTTCGATCATACGGTTTCCCAATTAAAACAAACGGGAAATTTTGTTTATGCAAATATTGAATAATCCGATCATTCTCTCTTGAATATAAAAGAATAATGCCACCAATTTGGCGCCCCTGTACCATCTTTACAACACCATTAAAAATTTCATCTTCCGTCTCACCTGTCGACATATAAAGCGCATACCCTTCCACATGTGCAAATGAACTAATCCCTCTTATAACTTCTGGGAAAAACGGATTTTGAAAAGCTTTACTTGCAGAACTTGGCATAACAAGACCAAGTGTTTTTGTTGTTTGGTTAGCTAGGTTTCTTGCGTTTAAATTGGGATGATACCCTAGTTCACTCATTACTTTCCGAACACGACGCTTTGTTTTTTCACTTATACTTGGATTATCAGCAATTACACGAGAAACGGTAGATGGTGCTACATTCGCCTTCTTCGCCACATCTTTAATTGTAACTGTCATAAAAATCCCCCTCCTCTCACTTCTCTGCCATTTTGTTATATATTTTAATCTTGCACCCGTTGCAAGTAATAGGAGCAATCATAAACTTTCATTGATTCTATCTTGTAATACCTATCATATTCTCCCTCTCCATGTATTGTAAGGGATATAGCTCTTTTTTCCTATACTATAATATACTATTTATTTCACTTCTTTTCATATGTGATGTCAAATCTCTTTTCATCTCCCTATAAAGCTTTTTATAGGGAGATGAAAAGAAAAATGGGACATAATGTCCCATTTTTCATCCTTTCGTACCTCCAGCAGTTAAACCAGAGATAAAGTATTTTTGTAGTGATAGGAATAAAATTGAAATTGGGATTGCAATCAATACTGAACCCGCTGCGAACGTTGTGAATTCATTACCAAATTTCTTCGCTACCATTTCATATAACCCAACTGCTAACGTATAATTTTCTGGTGTGCGCAAAATAACACTCGCTAAAATGAAATCTGTAAATGGACCGATGAAAGTGAATAACGCCACAACCGCTACGATTGGCTTTGCAAGTGGCATAATGATTTGCCAAAAAATACGGAAATGTCCTGCCCCATCCATACGAGCTGACTCATCCAATTCTTTCGGAATCGTATCAAAATATCCTTTCATAAGCCATGTATTCATTGGAATTGCTCCGCCTACATAAATTAAAATTAATGCAAGGTGCGTATCGATTAACCCTGTTAACTGTGCTAATACGTATAGAGCGATTAGCGCCGCAAAGTTTGGAATCATTTGCAGAATTAAAAATGTTAATAAACCATTTTTTCTTCCAACAAAACGGTATCTTGAAAATGCATAAGCAGTAAAACTAATTGCTAACACTGAGAAAATCATCGTTATAACACTTACTTTTAATGTGTTTTTATACCATAGTAAATAATTACTATTCTCTAAATCTAATAACTTACGATAATGATCTAACGTTGCATTTTGCGGAATAATACTTGATCCAGATAAACTATCACCCGGATTAAACGATGAGCCAATAATCCATAATAATGGATAGAAAATGATGGCACACATTACGAAAATAACGAGATAACTTAATGAGAGACGTAACATCTTTTGTCTTTTAATATTCATTTACATCATATCCTCTTCTTGGAATGATTTTGTTCTCTTAAATTGCCATAACGCAACTGTAATAACGATTAACGATAAGATCATTGTAAGAGCTGCCGCTTTCCCGTACTGCGCCGAAGTCATCGTTAACTTATAAATCCATGAAATTAAAATATCTGTTCCACCTGCGTCTTGTCCAGCTACAGCAGGACCTCCGCCGTTAAATAGATAGATGATACTAAAGTTATTAAAGTTAAACGTATATTGCGTAATTAATATTGGTGCTGTTGCATATAGAACAAGTGGCAATGTAATTTTACGAAACTGTTGCCAAGCTGTAGCTCCATCTACTGTAGCAGCTTCATATAACTCCCCTGGAATCGATTGCAGTATACCTGTTGTCATTGCAAAGACGAACGGGAATCCAAGCCACGTTTGAATCATAATTAAAGCAATTTTTGCCCAAAATGGATCTGTCATCCAAGCAATCTTTTCGATTCCAAATAAAGCTAATACTTGATTGTTAATTGCTCCAAATGTCTCATTAAACATACCAGAGAAAACAAGAATAGATACGAATGCTGGAACCGCCCACGGTAAAATGAAGATTGTTCGAATAATTGCCTTCCCTTTAATACCAGGCTGATTTACGATAATCGCTAAGAAAATACCAAGCGCAACTTGTAATGTCGTTGCAACGAATGTCCAAATGACAGTCCAAGAAAATACGCTTAAAAATGTCTCTCTCCACATCGGTAATGTAAAGATATCAATAAAGTTTTTGAAGCCCACCCAATCTACTAATTTAGCTGGAGGAGAGTGGTATAAATCATAATTCGTAAATCCAATTAAAATTACGAAGATGATTGGAAATACAACTACAAAGATAAGTAATAGAAAACCTGGTGAAACCATTAAATATGGAAAACCTTGATCTAGTAAATTACGGTATTGCTCTTTTACAGAGTTTAAAGGTGTTCCTATATCACGCTTCTTCCCGTTTTGGTATGCATCATATAAATTAAATGCATATATTCCGAGTCCAAAAACGATGACGATGAGTGCCAAGATTCCTTCTACTAATAGAAAGACAGAATGATCACGTGGAACTTCTGTACCTAGCGTTACAATTCCCCATAATCCCATATTTAATAAATCAGCAAAGGCTACAATAAATGAACCTGTTAATACTAGAAAAATAAGCCCTTTTACAAATTGCTTATTATACATTTGGCCCACGCCTGGAATGATAGATAACATGGTTGCCATTTTCCTATGCTTTGAACCGTTTAAACCGTTTGCTGGTTCCATAGATGTTTGCATGTTCCTTCCCCCTTTTTTCTGGGAGAGAATTCATGCCCCTCATATGAGAGGCACGAATTTCACCTTATTTTTTCTTACTATGATTTGCCTCAATATTACCTTTAATTTGCTTCACTGCATTGTCAAGTGCTGCTTTTGGTGCCTCTTTTTCCGTAACAACTAATTGAAGCGCATCTCCAGCTGGTTTCCATACTTCTTGCATTTCTGGAATGTTCGGCATTGGAATTCCATTTTCAGATTGTGTTGCAACTGCTTTTGCAGCTTCATTATCTTTAATGATTGGATCTTCCATTACTGCTTTTACTGGAGGAATTTCTTTTGTTTTCTCAAATCGAATTTTTGCGTTCTCTTCATTTGTTACCCATTCAGTGAACTTTGTAGCTAAATCATTTTGTTTAGAGAAACTTGTTACATGCCACCCTTTAACCCCAACAAATGTTTTCATTGGTTGACCGTTTGGTAATTTCGGCATTGGAGCAACGCCATAATCAATTCCGTTCTTTTCCATTGCTTGGAACGCCCATGGACCATTCATGATAGATGCTGCTTTTCCTTCGTTAAATAGTCCATCAGCAGCAGGTCCACCCGATTCACCGATAATACCTTTCGGGAATAACTTTTCTTTGTACCATTTTTGAAGATATTCAGCACCTTGTACTGCCCCACTATTATTTAATCCAACATCACTTGCATTTGGCTTTCCATCTTTTTCACCAAACACATAACCACCCATACCTGCCATGAATGCATTAGCAAAGTAGAAGTTATCTCCTAGTGTTAAAAACCCATACTTGCCATCCTTCGTAAATTCTTTTGAGAAGTTAAACAGCTCGTCCATCGTTTCTGGTGCTTTTGGCATTAATTTTTTATTGTAAATAAAGACTGGTGTCTCAATTGCTTTTGGTAAACCATATAATTTCCCGTTATATGTCTGTGCTTCTATTGATGATTCAGTAAATCTACTCTTCACAGCATCATCAGCTTTCACTTCAGAAAGTAAACCTTCTGTTACTGCATTTCCAATTTGATCATGTGGCAATGTTACAACATCTGGTCCCGTCCCCGCTGGTCCATCAAGGCGTAACTTCTTCACTTGATCTGTCATTTGCATTTCAACGACTTTTACTTTTACTTTATATTTTTCCTCAAAACTTTTCACTGCTGGTTCTAAACCAACACCTTTTTTATCATCTTCCCAAACGAGAAGATCGTAATCTTTCTTCGCTTTACTTTCTTCTTTCTTCCCTGAATCTTTCGGTCCACATGCAGATAACATACCAATTGATAATGCTGAAACCGTTAATAATGATAATGCTTTCTTCATCCCAAAAACCTCCCTAAATTGTATATGTACCTTACTAATTGAAAACGTTTGCATTAAATGGTTTAATAGAAGCACAAACAATATCTCAATCTATGAAAACGTTTGCGCTATTTGTCTCTCATTATACATTCTTTTATTCATTTTGCAAATATTAATTTTAAAATATTATTACTACACTCCTTATACATTGACTTTATATGAAATGAATACTACTCTTATAAGCAATATTAAAGCTATGCAAAAAGCAATCGTTTGCAACATATACTTTATTATTATACTTAAGGGAACAATATGCATGGAGATATTAAAGGGGGATTTTCTATATGCTTAAAGAAGCTATTTATCATAGGCCAAAAGATAATTACGCATACGCTTATGATGAAAAAACGATTCATATCCGAATACGTACTAAAAGAGAAGATGTTCAAAGCGCCACTCTTATTTACGGTGATCCTTATGAATGGAAAGACGGGAAATGGATTACATCAAGCACACCGATGAAAAAAACTGGTTCTACTGCATTGTTTGATTATTGGTCCATTTCCATCGAGCCTAAATTTAAGCGCTTACGTTATGGATTCGAATTAAAAAATGATACAGAAACGCTTATTTATGCAGAGCGAGGATTTTTTTCCAGTATTCCAAATGATGACGTTGGTAACTTTTTCTGTTTGCCATTTATTCATGCAAATGATGTGTTTCAAGCACCTTCTTGGATTAAAGACACCGTTTGGTATCAAATTTTCCCAGAACGGTTCGCTAATGGAGATCGTGCACTAAATCCAGAAAACACTCTTCCTTGGGGAAGCGCTGAGCCAACTCCAACTAATTTTTTCGGCGGAGATTTTGCTGGTATTATTCAAAACCTCGATTACCTTGTTAAGCTTGGAATTTCGGGAATATACTTCACACCTATTTTCAAAGCACATTCAAACCATAAATATGACACAATTGACTACATGGAAATCGATCCGCAATTCGGGACGAAAGAAACGTTCAAAGAACTCGTTCAGGCATGTCATACACACGGTATAAAAGTAATGCTCGATGCCGTGTTTAATCATAGTGGATACTTTTTCGATAAATTCCAAGACGTACTAGAAAACGGTGAGAAGTCTGCTTATAAAGAGTGGTTCCATATTCATGAATTTCCAATTGTAACGGAGCCACTCCCGAATTATGATACTTTCGCGTTTACACCGTATATGCCTAAATTAAATACAGCACACCCAGATGTAAAAGAATACTTACTTGAAGTAGGGCGTTATTGGGTAAGAGAATTCAATATAGACGGTTGGCGCCTTGATGTAGCAAATGAAGTAGACCACAGCTTTTGGAGAGAATTCCGAAGTGAGATAAAGGCATTAAATCCTGAAGTATATATTTTAGGAGAAATTTGGCACGATGCACTTCCATGGCTACAAGGAGATCAATTTGATGCTGTAATGAGCTACCCTGTTACAAACGCTCTACTGTCTTACTTTGCTAATGATTCCATTAAAGCAAATGAATTTATGAAACAAATTACAGAATCTCTACATTCCTACTCTATGAATGTAAATGAAGCAGCGTTTCATTTACTAGACAGTCATGATACACCAAGAATATTGACAACATGTAACGGAGATAAAAATAAGTTACAGTTACTTTATGTATTCCATCTTTCCTTCATCGGCTCTCCTTGTATTTATTATGGAGACGAAATTGGTATGGACGGTGGTATGGACCCAGATTGTCGCAAATGTATGGTTTGGGATACGAAAGAACAAGATCATCTATTATTTACACATATACAAACATTAATTTCATTACGAAAGCAATATAAAGCATTTGGAGGACATGGTACTTTCCAATTCATCGAAGCAAATGATGAACATAATTATATTTCTTATACGAAAACATATGAAGATGAAACTATCTTTTTCGTTTTAAATCCGACTAATAGTGATGTTACAGCTTCACTCCCTCTCCATGTTACTGGAAAGAAAATTATTAACATTTATACAAACGAAGAATTTTCAGCGGAAGCAAGTGTATTACAAGTTACACTTCCTCCATACGGATTCTCAATCTTAAAATGGTAATAAAAAATCCTTATGCCAAGTTGTGGCATAAGGATTTTTCTTATTTTAATTTAAATACCATCGCTTCATATGGACGTAATACAATGTTATCTATCGATCCACTCTCTACGTCGTAATTGTGTATTAATAACTCTGATTCACTATAACTAATGTCCTTAGGCAATTCAAATACACATTCTTCCGCCGTAAAGTTTGCAATAACAAGAAGTTTTTCTTCTTCATATGTTCTTACGTATGCAAAAATAGAAGGATTATTATCTAATATTAAATCATATGATCCGTACACAACTATTTCATTATTTTTGCGTAGGTTAATTAATTTTTTATAGTAATAAAAAATTGAATCTTTATTTTGGATCGCTTGTTTCACATTGATTTCTTTGTAGTTAGGGTTTACCGTAATCCAAGGCTCACCTGTTGTGAATCCAGCATGATCTTTATCATTCCACTGCATCGGTGTTCTAGCATTATCTCGGCCTTTTACATAGATAGACTGCATCACTTTATCTATATCTTCACCGCACTCTATCACTTTTTCCTTATACATATTTAACGTTTCAATATCTCGATATTCATCAATCGACTCAAATCGAACGTTCGTCATTCCGATTTCTTCTCCTTGATAAATATACGGTGTTCCTTTCATCATATGAAGCACCGTCGCTAACATTTTCGCAGATTCAATGCGATACATTCCATCATTACCAAAACGAGATACAACGCGTGGCTGATCATGGTTATTCCAATACAGGCTATTCCACCCTGTATGCTCTAATGCTTTTTGCCACTTCGTTAAATTCTCTTTTAAAGTAAGAAGTGAGCATGGTTTTACATCCCATTTTCCGCCTTCTCCCGAATCTAAATCCATATGTTCAAATTGGAATACCATCTGCAGTTCTTTTCGTTCTTCTCCAGTATACATTTTCGCTTCTTCTGTCGTTACACCAGGCATTTCACCAACCGTCATAATATCATAATGAGACAATACTTCTTCATTCATTTCATGTAAATATTTATGAATGTTTGGACCGTTCATAAAATGCTTATGACCTGAAACATACCCCTCTTCTTCGGTTTCAACAGCTGGTAATCCCTCTTCTTTAGAAATAAAATTAATAACATCCATACGGAAGCCATCAATTCCTTTTTCTAACCAAAACTTCATCATTTCATAAACATCTTGTCTTACCTTTTCATTATCCCAATTTAAATCCGGCTGTTTTTTAGAAAACAGATGTAAATAATATTCATCTGTCATTTCATCATACTTCCATGCAGATCCACTAAAAGCTGCTCCCCAGTTGTTCGGCTCTTTTCCTTCTTTTCCAGGACGCCATATATAGTAGTCTCTATATTTATTATCTTTTGATTTACGTGATTCAATAAACCAATTATGTTCATCAGAAGTATGGTTAACAACTAAGTCCATCATAAGTTTCATATTACGTTCATGCATTTCATGTAATAGCTCATCCCAATCTTCCATTGTTCCGAACTCATTCATAATTTTACAATAATCACTTATATCATAACCATTATCATCATTTGGAGATTCATAGACCGGTGATAACCAAATGACATCAATCCCTAATTCTTTTAAGTAATCTAGCTTTGAAATAATCCCACGAAGATCCCCAATACCATCACCGTTACTATCCATAAAGCTACGAGGATAAATTTGATATACTACACTTTCTTTCCACCACTGTTTTTCCATTATGCTACCCCATTTCATTAATAATTCGATTTTCTCTATTTTAAGGCGCAAACGTTTTCATTAATGAATGATAACAGATTCTATCTTAATTTAAAATAGCGCTTACAACTTTTATTCTTATTTTTCTAAGAAAACATACGCAAATTACTAATATTCCTCTAATAAATGAAAACGTTTTATTTTTTTGTTTATTTTTTGAATCTATTAGTTTATAATGAACTCAAAGAAAACGTTTGCATAATTTTTTCTAGGGGGCAATACCATGGCAGAATTGAAATTAGAAAACATTTATAAAATATATGATAATAATGTAACAGCTGTAACAGATTTTAATTTACACATTCAAGATAAAGAGTTTATCGTATTTGTCGGTC